>NZ_CAJUPA010000017.1 GCF_910588395.1 uncultured Faecalibaculum sp.
TTTGATTCAGAAACTTTAGAGGTGCTCAGCGACCTCAACAATATTCGGATATTCCTTTTTTCAGCAGACTTTGGGTCGATCGAAGGGAGAGAGAGATATGATCGAAGAAGCAATCAGCCAGATCTTTGGCATCTGGTATCTGATCGGAGCCGCACTGGTATTCTTTATGCAGGCGGGATTCGCCATGGTGGAAGCCGGGTTCACACGAGCCAAGAACGCCGGCAACATCATCATGAAGAACACCATGGATTTCTGTCTGGGAACCGTGGCGTTCCTGATTCTGGGATTCAGCCTGCTGTGCGGATCCCAGGGCACACCGTTTGTGGGGTGGGGCGGTCATCCGCTGACGGATTTCGCCGGCACAGACTGGAGCACATTCACTTTCAACCTGGTATTCTGCGCCACAGCAGCGACCATTGTATCCGGTGCCATGGCGGAGCGTACCAAATTCATCTCCTACTGTGTGTACTCCTTCGTGATCAGTCTTCTGATCTATCCCGTTGAAGCCCACTGGGTATGGGGACCGGATGGCTGGCTGACAGCCATGGGATTCCATGATTTTGCAGGCAGTGCCGTGATCCATTTCGCCGGCGGTCTGTGTGCCCTGATCGGTGCGTCCATGCTGGGTGCCCGCATCGGCAAGTTCAAGGACGGCAAACCCATGGGCATTCCCGGTCACAACATTGTCATCGGTGCGCTGGGTGTATTCATTCTCTGGTTCGGCTGGTATGGATTCAACGGTGCGGCTGCCACCAGCGGGCTGCAGCTGGCGACAATCTTTGCCACCACAACGGTATCTCCGGCTCTGGCGGCCTGCACGGTGATGGCTTTCACCTGGATCAAATACGGCAAGCCGGATGTATCCATGACCCTGAACGGATCGCTGGCTGGTCTGGTGGCCATCACCGCCGGCTGCGATGTGGTGAATGTCTTCGGTGCCTGCATCATTGGTATTGTCTCCGGTTTTGTCTGCTGCTTCCTGGTGTGGCTGCTGGATTACAAGCTGCAAGTGGATGATCCCGTGGGCGCTGTGGCGGTTCACTTTGGAAACGGCATCTGGGGTACCCTGGCTGTGGGTCTGTTTGCCTGCGGTACGGAAACCATGCCGGTTCCCGCCGGTCTGTTCTATGGCGGTGGCTGGCACCAGCTGGGTCTGCAGGCCCTGGGTCTGCTGTGTATCGGTCTCTGGACCGGTGTCACGATCTGGCTGACATTCTTCTGCATCAAAAAGACGATCGGTCTGCGTGTCACACCGCATGAAGAGATTGAAGGCCTGGACAAGGAAGAACACGGTCTGGACAGCGCCTATGGCGGATTTGTCTTCGAGACCGAAACCGCACCTTATGCGGATGTGGAAGTGGCTCTTCCTGCAGATGCAAAACAGCCGGTTGTGGAAGTCCGGGATGCCATTCCCGCCCGGAAAGTGGCCGGTGAAGGCTCCATGTCCAAAGTGACGATCCTGACCAAGCCGGACAAGTTCGAGGCCCTGAAACAGGAAATGGACAAGATCGGCATTGGCGGCATGACGGTGACCAATGTCATGGGCATGGGCGTTCAGAAAGGTCAGAAGCACTACTACCGCGGAGCCGAGGTGGAAAGCCGCCTGCTCCCGAAGATGAAAGTGGAAATCGTTGTCTCCGAGGTGCCTGTACAGGCTGTGGTGGATGCAGCCAGACATGCCCTGTATACCGGCAGCATGGGCGACGGCAAGATCTTCGTCTACGACGTGAACGATGTCATCCGGATCTCCAGCGGCGAGACCGGCAAGGATGCCCTGCAGTACGAAGACTGACGGCATCTGCCCTGGCACAGTTCTGTTCCATCTGATTTGAATCCTCCATACACACAGCAGGGCGGATGTCCTGCATGCAGAAAAGCCAGATCAGACCGGTTTGAGCACCCGGCCTCTCTGGCTTTTTTTGATTTTCCTGTCAGATGCAGCCGGCGGGAACAGCTGCGGGGTAAAAGCCCCGGCATTCATCGGCAGTCCTGATCTGCAGGGTCCTGTCAGACCGGCTTACTGTTCCCGGGTGGCAGCGGTCAGCTTTTTCCAGACAGTGAGATACATCGTGGCGTAGCAGGCGATGCCGCCGATGACGTTGGACACCGGTTCGGCAGCGAACACGCCCATGACACCGAGGTGGCGGGGAAGGATCAGTGTCAGGGGGACGACCAGGATCACTTTCCGGAACAGAGAAAAGAAGACTGCCTGGTTTCGACGGCCCAGGGCGGTGAACACAGTCTGGCCGGAGAACTGCAGGGCCTGAAAAACGAACGCGAAGAAATACACATGAAGACAGAGGATGGCGGTGGCGGCGAGGGTTTCATCCCGGGAGAACAGGCTGGTGAAAGCGGAGGGAAATGCCAGAATCAGTGCCCAGATCACTCCGGCGTAGAGGACGGACATGCCGGTGATCAGGGTGATGGTCCGGCGAAGACGGCTGGTTTTTCCGGCGCCGTAATTGAAACTCATGACCGGACTGGCGCCGTCCCGGAGGCCGGAGAGGGGAGTTTCCACGATTTGACGGACGGAACTGACGATGGTCATGGCCGAGATGTACAGATCGCCGCCGTGAAGGGAAAGGGTGCTGTTTGCCACGGCCTGCACGAGGCTGTTGGTGACCTGCATGATGAATCCTGCCAGTCCCAGGGAGGTGATGGCCTTGACGCGGGCTGGCTGCAGGCTGGAGATCCAGAGGCTGGGCGAGAGTTTTGAGACTGCCCGGGCACCGGTGAGAAACCGGATGACGGCCAGAGCGGAGATCACCTGGGAGATCACCGTGGCCAGGGCGGCGCCCTGTATGCCCCAGCCGAAGACGAAGATGAACAGCGGATCCAGGCCGATGTTGAGCAGCGTGCCGATCAGGACGGTGATCATGCCCATGAGCGGAAAGCCCTGGGCGTTGATGTAGGGATTCATGCCGGAGGCAATCATGGAAAAGACCGTTCCGCTCAGCACCGGATACAGGTAAATCAGTCCTGTTTCCAGGGAATCACCGCAGGCGCCGAAGAGTGTGAGGATCTGCGGGGCGAAGAGTTCGCAGAGAATCATGAGCAGCCCGCCGGAGAGCACCAGCATGGAGAAGGAGGCGTTGAGGTACAGACTGGCTTCTCTGTGATTGCCTTTTCCGCTTTCCATGGCAGCCAGAGGGGCGCCGCCGCTGCCGAAGAGGCTGGCAAAAGCGGCTGTCAGGGTAAGAATCGGGAAGCAGATGCCAATGCCCGCCAGTGCCTGCGCACCCTGCCCTGGGATGCGGCCAATGTACATGCGGTCCACGATGTTGTACAGCAGCGACAGGCACTGGGCGAACACCATGGGTCCGGCACCGGCGAGCACAGCCTTGACAATGCTGCCGGTTCCATAGTCGATTTGTCGGATTCCGGGTGATTTCATGGACTCAGCATACGCCGGAGGAGCAGGGCCTGGGCATGGATCCGGCGGTTTGTCGCCGGTTTGCAGGACAGAGAGCCAAAGTGCCGGGCAGGGATGCCGGCTGCTGCCGGGAAACCCGGATACGAAAAAGCAGCGGGCTGCGGATGAGAAAGGACATCCTGAACAGCTGCGCTGCTTGTGGCATGTACAGAAAGATGAGCCTGGTTACAGCCAGACGGGTTCAAAGTCGCTGGCCGGGTGCTTGCACCAGGGACAGATGAAGTCTGCGGGCAGGTCTTCGCCTTCGTAAATATAGCCGCAGATGATGCACCGCCAGGCTTTGCGGCCTTCCTTCTTTTCGGCTGCCTTGGGCTTGATGTGCTCGTGGTAATACGTGTAGGAAGCCGAGGGCACATCGCTCAGGGATGCCGCGTCTTTGACGAAACCGATGTACATGATGTGGGTGCCCAGATCGATTTCTTCATCCACTTCACAGGAAATCCAGGCATTGGCGCCTCTGGTGTTGCAGGGAATGCCAGAAGGTGTGGTGATGGTGTCTTTCCACTGGCCGAACTTGTCGGTATCCCGGCCGGACTGGAAACCGAAATGCCGGAATATTTCGAAGTCTGCGTCTTCATCCAGGATGGAAACCGCAAACTGGCGGGACTGCCGGATCAGCTGGCCGGTATAGCTGCTTTTGTTCACGCAGATTGCCATTTTCAGCGGTGTGTCCGTCACCTGCATCGCTGTGTTGATGATGCAGCCGGAGCTTTTGCCGTCTGCAGCGGCGCTGAGGACAAACAGTCCGTAGGTGAGATTGCGCATTTCTTTTTCAAACATGTTGGTTTTACCTCGCTGTTGTTCACTGTTCATTATTGACCAATAAGCGGACAAAATCCGGTTTCATGCCTCTTTTGTCGGCCGGACAGATCCGGGAAGCCGGAAGATCCGCAAAACGGTTTGACAGGTGAAACAGCAGTTAGTTACTATTAATCGGTATTAGGAAGGACTAACTATGCTGAATAAACGACTTCTGCACACCGTCCCTGCGGCTGTGCCTTACATCAGACGGAATGTGCTGTTCCAGTGGCTGTCTATGCTTTGCACCGTGACAGTTTACGGCGTGCTTGCTTCCGTGGCTGCCGGACTGATCACGGAGCAGTCCGTGACCGGCGCCGGCTGGAAACTGGCTGTGGCCGCCGGCGCCCTGGCTCTGCGCTTTTTTGCCACGGGGCAGGCGGTGAAAGCGGCTTCCGGTGCCAGTCAGTGTGCCAAGGGAACCATCCGGAAGATGATGCTGGACAAGATTTCCCGCCTGTCCCTGTCCAGACTGGGGGACTGGAACACCAGTGAGCTGGTGCAGCTGGCAGGAGAAGGAACCGAGCAGCTGGAGACCTATTTCGCCAGCTACATTCCGCAGTTTTTTTACGCCCTGCTGGCACCGGTGACTCTGTTTGTCATCGGGCTGTTTCTGAATCCCGGTGCGGCGTTTGCCCTGCTGATCTGCGTTCCGCTGATTCCCGTGAGCATTGTGGCTGTGCAGAAGTTCGCCAAAAAGCTGCTGGCCCGCTACTGGGGTCAGTACACAACCCTGGGAGATTCTTTCCTGGAGAATCTGCAGGGGCTGACTACGCTGAAAATCTATCAGGCAGATGAAGCCCGGCACCGGAAGATGAACGAAGAGGCGGAAAAGTTCCGCAAAATCACAATGCGGGTGCTCATCATGCAGCTCAATTCGATTTCCATCATGGATCTGGTGGCTTACGGCGGTGCAGCGCTGGGCATGATTCTGGGTATCCTGGCGTACCGCAGCCATGAGGCTTCGCTGTTTCAGGCACTGTTTCTGATTCTCATTGCCTCGGAGTTCTTTCTCCCCATGCGGGCTCTGGGCAGTTACTTTCACATTGCGATGAATGGACAGGCTGCAGCAGACAAGCTGTTTGCGATCCTGGACACACCGGAGGATGCTGCCGGCACGAAGATTCCTGACACCTGTCAAATCTCGGTTCATGATCTGACCTGGGGATATGACCTGGACCGGCCGGTGCTCCGGGATGTGAACCTGGAAATCCTGCCGGGGCAGACAACTGCCATTGCCGGGAAATCCGGGTCGGGGAAAAGCACCCTGGCTGCGCTGATCTGCGGACGCCGTCCTGCACAGGGGGTCTGCATTGGCGGGATCCCGGTTTCCGGCATCGATCCTGTCTGGCTGAATGAACATGTCACGGTTCTGAATCATCAGGGATTTCTGTTTGCGGGAACCGTGGCGGAGAACCTGCGTCTGGGCAATGCCGCCGCAGGGGATGAAGCCCTCCTGACTGCCATGGAAAAAGCCGGAATTGACCTGGACCTGAATCTGGAGATTCACGAAAACGGCTCGAATCTCTCCGGAGGCCAGCGGCAGCGTCTCGCCCTGGCCCGTGCTCTGGTGAAGGATGCCCCCATCCTGATTCTGGACGAAGCCACCAGTGCCGTGGATGCCGCCAGCGAGAACAGCATCATGCAGGCGGTGAAGAAACTGGAGGGCAAGACTCTGATCATCATCTCGCACCGGCTTGCAAATCTGCAGGATGCGCAGCAGATCCTGGTGCTGGACAAAGGACAAAGCGCCGGCTGCGGTACGCATGAGGAGCTGCTGGCAGACTGTGAACCATATTCTGTTCTCTGGAAAACCCAGCAGCAGCTGGAACGCTATGGAAAGGAGACCGCATGAAACCATTGACCATTCTCCACCGTCTGATTGGTCAGGTCCGTCCCATGACCGGCTGGATGATTCTGGCTATTCTGCTGGGCACCGCCGGATTTCTGTGCGCGATCCTGATTCCCGTCTTCGCCGGCATGGCGCTGTTCCAGCCGGGGACTGCGCTGCTCTGGGCCATGGGCATCTGCGCCCTGCTGCGGGGGGTGCTGCGCTATGGAGAACAGGCCTGCAATCACTATATTGCCTTCCGTCTGCTGGCCCGGATCCGGGACATTGTCTTCGGGAAACTGCGGACACTGGCGCCGGCAAAGCTGGAAGGCCGCAGCCGCGGAGACCTGATTTCCATGATCACCAGCGACGTGGAACTGCTGGAGGTGTTTTATGCCCACACCATCAGTCCGGTGGCCATTGCCGTTCTGGTCAGCCTGATTTTCGTCATCTGGCAAAGCAGTCTGTCCTGGCTGCTGGGACTTCTGTCTCTGCTGTCCTATCTGTGTGTAGGCGTTCTGCTGCCCTGGCTGCAGACCCGCCGTGCAGCGGTGCTGGGAAAAGCCTACCGGCGCAAATCCGGCGATCTGACAGCCGCAGTCCTGGAAACCATCCGCGGTCAGAAGGAACTCCGCCAGTTTTCAGCCATTGACAGCCGGCTGAAACAGCTGGAAGCCCGGACGGAAGAACTGGCCCGGACGGAAGAAGAGCTGAAGTCCATGCAGGGCAGCACCCAGGCCTGCACAGGACTGGCTGTGATTCTCTGCTCCAGCGCGGTTCTGGCTGCCGCCGGATGGCTGCTTGGGCAGGGACGAATCCTGCCGGAGGATATGCTGGTGTCTTTCCTGGTGCAGATCTCCAGTTTTGGTCCGGTGATTGCGCTGGCCAATCTGGGCACAGGCCTGTCTCAGACGCTGGGAGCCGGCGAACGGATCCTCACACTGCTGGATGAAACCCCTGTCACTGCCGAGGTCCCGGGGACTGTTCAGCCTCTGGGGCCCCTGGCGCTGGATCAGGTCACTTTCGGCTACGAAGGCGAAGACCGGCCGGTGCTGCAGGATATGACGCTGGATATTCCCGAACGCAGGATCCTGGGCATCTGCGGTCCCTCCGGCTGTGGCAAAAGCACCCTGCTGCGGCTGCTGATGCGTTTCTGGGACCCGCAGTCGGGACAGGTTCTTTCCGGAAACCGTGACATCCGGGATCTTTCCACAAACTCCCTGCGTCATGCGCAGGGATTCGTCACGCAGGATACGGATCTGTTTCATGACACCATTGCGGAGAATCTGCGGCTGGCCAGACCACAGGCCACCAGAGAGGAACTGGAAGATGCCTGCCGGAAAGCAGCCATTCATGAATTCATCCTGTCCCTGCCCCAGGGGTATGACACGATGGTCGGAGAACTGGGAAGCACCCTGTCGGGAGGCGAACGGCAGCGGCTTGGTCTGGCCAGAGCCTTTCTGCAGGATGGTGAATTTCTGTTTCTGGACGAACCCACCAGCAATCTGGACTCTCTGAACGAAGGCATCATTCTCCAGGCAATTGACAGACAGATGCGGGACAAGACGGTGGTCCTGGTGACACACCGGAAATCCACGCTGGGCTTTGCGGATCAGGTTCTGTCCATGCAGAAGAATGGATCCGGTGGATCCCGGCAGGGCCAGAACAGCAAAACGAAAGGAAGTGAAAGGGTATGAGCGAAGCAGTGAACACAAAAAAACATCAGGGAATGGAGCCGGAACAGATCCGGAGAAAACGGCTTGCGGAAAAGGAAACGGTCTCCATGATGATTGACATCCGCTACAAAGGCAGCGAAGAAGGCGAAGCATTGAAGGCGTATGCCTGCAGCCGCATCGACAAATGTCCTTTCATGGCCGAAAAAACATTCTGTTCCCAGTGCCGGGTGCATTGTTACGGGCAGAAGGAACGGGAACAGATCCGGGAAGTGATGAAATACAGCGGACCCCGGATGCTGTTCAGGAAACCCGGCATGGTGATCCGCCATGCCCTGGCGGGAAAAGATCCCCGGAAGCCTCTGTATCTGCTCATCGGCTTTCTGGGACTCGGGCTGGGAGCTCTGGGTGCGGCACTGCCGTTGCTGCCGGCGTTTCCCTTTCTGCTGATGGCCGCCTGGGGGTTCGGAAAGAGCAGTGAAAGACTGACCACATGGTTCAGGAATACAAAACTGTATCAGGACAATCTGGCGGACTGGATCCGGGAGCGGGGCATGACCCGGAAAGCCAAAATCCGGGTGATGTGCATCATTACGCTGACAATGATTTTCGGCTTTGTCATGATGGGCAAAGTGCCCTGGGCACAGGCGATCCTCGTACTGGTGTGGTGCGGTCATGTGGTATATTTTCTGCGGGGCATCCGGACCCTGGATGCCGATGGGAAAACCGACTGATTCAGCTGACAGAGACGAAGGCCGGCTGCCTGGCCGGCTTTTTCCAGGCTTCAGGCCGCTGCAGGATGCTGACAGGGACAGCGTTATGACGGGCTGCGGGGAAGAACGCTGGAAAATGAATAACGAAAAATTCTGGAAAAAGTGAGATTTTCTCTTTACAGACAGAGGTGCATTTCATATAATTGAAAAGCACATGGCGGTTGTGGTGAAGTGGTTAACACAGCGGATTGTGGCTCCGTCACTCGCGCGTTCGAATCGCGTCAGCCGCCCCATTTTATGTACATCCGAACGGGTCAGTGTCTTCACTGGCCCGTTTTTTAGATTCAGGGCAATAATGATGCGCCCTTTTTTGTTGGGATCCGTATCATCGTCATAGACGAAGACGGAATTGACCAGGGCATTGATGACCGCCCTGCGGAATTCGAAGTCCTTGATGTCGCCCTGTCGGAACTTGGTGAGCCAATAGACGATGTGGTCCACGGTGAACTCCGGCTTTTTCAGCTTTTCCCGAACGATCCTGTCTTCCAGCTCCGTCTGTCGGCTTTCCAGCTCAAGCAGCCTCTCCTTGGTCTTCGGGGTGAAAATGCCCTGCTCGATGGCTTCAAGTATGTTCTCCACCTTCGCGGACACTTGCCTGTATTCGGCCTGCAGCGCCATCAGGAGCGTTTTGTCTGCGGCGTCCTCTTCCAGTAAGGCAAACTCTCTTTCGGCGATCCGCTGGATGTTGTCGTCTGTCAGGACCTCTCTGCAGATATAGCCGATCACAAAGTCTTCCAGATCTTCCTTTCTCTCTGTGTGCAGCTGGCAGGCTTGGGGGTCTTTCTTTCTGGCGGCGCATTTGTAATAACGGTAGACCTCGCCGGTGCTTGAGCGTCCGGACTCTCCGACCAGTGGGGATCCGCACTTCCCGCAGAACGCTTTCCCGTTCAACAAGTATTCGTTTTCGTCTTTCATGGCCTTCCTCGCTCTCCTGTTCCGTTTCACCTGGTCCTGTACCTTATCGAACAGCTCCTCGCTGACGATTGCGGGCATCCCGCCTTCTATCCGCTTATCTCCGTATATATAAATGCCTTTGTACCGTTCGTTGGACAGGATTGTGTGCAGGGCGTTTACCTTAAACTCTCCACCTCGATTGGTTCTATAGCCGTTACGGTTCAGGGTGTTGCAAATCATCTTTTTCCCGTACCCCTCGGAGTAAAGCTGATAGATCAGGTTGACCACTTTGGCCGGAAGTGGGTCCAGGACGATTTCACCATTTTCTGATTTGTAACCGTATGGCAGCGGCCCATTGGATTTACAGTGCAGCGCATTTTCTTCCAGCCCCCGCTTTGTCGATCGGGCCAGATTCTCACTGTAATATTGAGCGAATCCTTCCATGATGGATTCCATCAACCCTGATTCCGGGGAGTCATCCAGCGGCAGGGTGACGGCAACGATCCGCACCCCATTCTTTTTGAGGCGTGTCTTATAAGTTGCCGTGTCATACTTGTTGCGGCTGAATCGGTCGTGAGAGTAAATCAGGAGCGTATCAAAGCCACCCTTTGCGCTATCTTGTATCATCTGCTGGAAAGCAGGACGCTGGTCTGTGCGGCCGCTGATCGCGCTGTCGGTGTACTCCTTAACGATTGAGTACCCATTTTCTTCGGCGTACTTCCTGCAGACCCGCAGCTGTGCATCGATGCTTTCTTCCCGCTGGTTGCTGGAAGAGTAACGGGCATAGATGGCTGCTGTTTTTGTTTTGTCCATTTGTCCATCCTTTCGTTGGATGATACAATCTGACTGGATCAACAGTTGGATGTACCATCCAAATTCCCCTGTCATCTGGCAGGGGAGCTTTTTTTGTGTCTCAATCGTATCACAGGCAATCAACCCTCTTTGCGAATCATCTGCCTCAAACGCTCACCATTTGTGGCACAAAAAAATCACCCCGGGCAGAAACCCGGGGTTTTGTGTGAGTCCGATGCCGGGAGCCTAGCTCCCCTAATTTCAGGATGGAAACTTGTATAGCCGGCGGTCCCGATCTGGGCCGTCCCCTGCCCTGGTACCGGCGTTTCAGCTGGTGCCTGCTGGTTTCCCTGCTGCTGGCAATCGGTGAGCTGGCGCTCATGACGTACATCATTTTCTGTATGCCTGGCATCGTCGCCTACTTTCTGAGTGACATCATGCTCTACGGAGTCATGCCGTTTTTCTTCCTGCTGGGGGCAGCACTCTGCTGCAATCTCGCAGCGCTCGGGTATTGGAACCGCTGGACGGCTCTGGTATCTGCGCTGCTGTACATCCAGGCCGGCGCCTGTCTGGGCATCACCACAGTGCTGACGGCCATCCCTGCGGCTCTGTGCCTGGTGTCTATGGCGTGGAGCGTCAAACACGGCCGATGAATCAAGTTTTTAATTAAAAACTTGATTGAAAGGAGGACCATGACACGAAAAAAAAGCCCCGCAGCTGAGCCACGGGGTAATCAAGAGTTTATCAACAGTATATCACCAAAAGCCCGCGCCGTCCTGTATCTGAGGTATTCCAGTGCAAAGCAGCACGAGCAAAGTATCGAGGGACAGGATCGAGTCTGCAGGGACTACTGCCGATATAACGACATCATGATCGTCGACAGCTACATTGACAGGGCAAAGTCCGCCAGCCATGATGTGGATAAGCGGACGGAGTTCCAGCGCATGATCAAGGACTCCAAAAAAGGACGCTTTGATACTGTCGTGGTCTACAAGCTGGACCGGTTCGCTCGCAGCCGGTACGACTCCGCAATTTACAAAAAAAAGCTGAAAGACAACGGAGTGACTGTCATCAGCGCCACGGAAGCAGTGCCCCAGACTCCGGAAGGACTGATGATGGAAGGACTGCTGGAAGGCATGGCAGAGTATTACTCCGCAGAGCTGAGCCAGAAAGTCAAACGCGGCATCCGGGAGTCAGTGGAGAAACGCCACCACCTGGGTGGACCGCAGCCCCTGGGACTGATGAACGTTGATGGAAAACTGGTGGAAGACCCTACCACGATCCACATCGTGCGGGAGGTTTTCAGCATGGCGGATGAGGGGCTTTCTTTCGCAGTCATGGCCGATATCCTCAACAAAAAAGGGTATCGGACACGCAAGGGGGCACCCTTTGGCAGGTCATCTCTGAGGACGGTACTCCGCAGCAAAAAGTACATCGGATATTATTGCTACAACGGTTTGGAGATACCAGACCAGACAGATCCGGTTGTGGATCCGGACGTATTTTGGAGGGTACAGGAGGCCCTTGAAACCATGGGACGCAAAAAGCGACATACCAACAAGCCAGACAGCTACCTGCTGACCGGAAAACTGTTCTGCGGCAACTGCGGAGAAGCCATGCTCGGAGAGTCCGGCAAGGGCAAGAAGGGCACGGTGTACCGCTATTACAAATGCTTTGGCCAGAAGAAAAACAGCGGATGCACGAAAAAGCCTATCCGGAAAGAAGTGCTGGAAGCCAAAGTGGTGCAGATGTGTCAGGAGATGCTGACAGATGAGCGCATCGACTACCTGGTGCAGGAGGTGGCCAAAATCCTTGTGGATCAGGAGACCGTAAGCAAGGCCAGAGCCATGGAGCAGGAAATCGTCGAAAACGTCAAGCAGCTGGACGCACTCACCCAGGTTGTCATGGCCGGCAACGCTCCCCGCACGATCATCGCAAAGATGACGGAGCTGGAAGCCCGGCAGGATGCACTGCAGAAAGAACTGGCGATTGTCAGGGCGCAGGAAAGGCCCCTGGGACCTGAACATGCCCGGTATTATCTGCAGCAGCTCAAGACCAACATCGCAGACGTTCCCGGCGGAGAAGCCCGACTGATTCAGACGTTTGTGGATAAGGTTTACCTGTATGATGACGATGATGGTAAGACAAACGCCAAAATCAAAATCGTGTTTACGCTGGATGGGGCAAAAAGCTCGGAATGTGAGCTGGATGGCCTGCCATCAAGCACATTTCCGGCAAGTCCATGATACACCATCACAAGGATTGGGAATGTTAAGAAGACTTTCGCAAAAATCAGCAATTTTTAATAACGTCGTTTTTCAAGGTGTTAAAAAGCGCTGTTTTTTAACACCTTCCAGCTTTAATAAACACAAAAGTCTCCCGCGTCACACAGATCTGGGAGGCTTCTGCACGTACCGGCTCCGTGGAGTACCGGTCGCTCTTATGTATGAATTATAAAGCAAAAACCCCGGTTGTACACCCGAGGTTTCCTTTCGCCATCCTCCTGACGATGGGACAGCAGGAGCATATCGTGTGGCAGGCATCATCGTCATGTCTAGCCTGCGTTAGACCGGCACCCAGTGAGGTCCATCAAGGGCCCCGCTTTATATGGACTGATTATAGCATGGTATAATGCAAACAGCTCGTCTGCCAACGTAGAAGGAGTTCCCTAAAGCGTCAGGATCCTAAGTCCTGGCGCTTTTCGCTTTATCGCCTTCTTCCTTCGTTCCAGTCTTTGACAATCTGGTATCTTTCTTCTAGAACCGACTTTCCTTTGGGTGTCAAAGTGATACCGTCATTCGAAATGTAGTTGTTTTTCAGTAACATTTCGTACTCTTTCACGAAATCTATACCGAAATCGAATTCAAAATAGACCGGGATTTTCCGACTCATTCCAAATTTATCTACCCAGTAAAGAAGATAAACGTCTCCCGGAAGCAGTCCGTCTGTACGCACCATTCGTTCACGGGGAACGGTTCTGGTCGGCATCACAGCATCATTCATGTGCTTTTTCCACTGAGTGAATTTTTCTCTATATTCGGATATAAAAGGAGGCTCCGGGAAGTTCTGGTATTTGCTTCCGACGATCGACTGAATGTATTTTTGCGAAGCCGGCAATAGAGCAGCCCTTTCTTCGTCATCCTTTATTTCGTGGACTCGGCTTTTATTTGTATTCGGCTTTTTTGTCTTTGGCCGATCGTAAACGACGGTTTTAATCCCATCCGAATCTAACATCGTTATTTTTGTGATCTGGATGTCACCATCGTTGGCTCCTGTGGTTACATGCATTCCAAGCGACCCGCGCCCGCGAGCCTTCCATGCTGTCACGTTTAACCCCAGGACTTTCCCTGCCTGATCCAACGACACATTGCCATACATAGCGTTGTCAGAAACACTGTCCCTGCCAAATGTGGCTTTTTCAAATACCCTCGGAGGTCTGCCGGTCTTCGTTGGGGGATTGGTTACGAACTCGACTCTCGTTAGCTCGTGAATATCGATTGGGTCAAAGCTCTGTTTTGCAAGTTTGCAGGCTGTTGCCAAGATGTCATTGATTTGCGTGACATACGTTGAGAGACGGGCAACGTTTGGATCCGAAACAGGAAGGTACTGATCTGTCAGCACTTGTTGGTGTGGCGGGATATTGGGCCGATTGTCGTTAGGTGCTGATTCTTTTTTTAAAAGCCAGCTTCTTATCTTGTTTTTGAGTGACATAGGATTCTCCTATATAAACGGCGAACAAATAGACCAGAAGGACCTGTCAGATCCTTCCTCAGTCTTTTTTTACAGCCTCAGTAGTTCTGATTTCTTCTTGTCGAACTCATCCTGCGTGAGGATCCCCATATCCAGAAGTTCTTTCAGTTTCTTCAATTCTTCGTATGGATCCAACGGAGAAGATGACGACGGGTTGGTTACTTCATTTTCCGTGTTGGATGCAGCTGCCTGCGAAATTGTGCCAAACGCAAATTGAGACAGCGTTTTGTCGGTTTCGCTTAGGCAGTCGAAATCCAGACGGATCTGCGCACCGCTGTCAACTTCTTTCAAGACAAGGACCGCAGGCATCGCTATTTCGGCCATCCCCACTTGAGACACTGACTGAGAAACCGTTTTATCGTTTGTCTTCTTGTTTCCAGTTCCTGCCATTGCTCCAATTGCGGTTCCGATTCCAGGAGCAACCATGCTCCCGACGGCAGCTCCCAGCAGTCTGCCTTTTCGTTTTGTTTTCCCTGTCGTCTGAGAAACGGTCTCTGTGCTTGTTACCGGCTGATATTGCGGGCCTGACCAGGAATAGCTGATCAGTCGGTAGAACTTCTCTTCGTTATTGAAGTAAATCAGCCCGTCAGCCTGCTGGCGGATGATGACACCGTTCAGTCCACCGATGCCCAACACCTTTTTTGACTTGTGCGGTTTTATCCGTGTGCTCAGCTCAGATTTGTGCTTTTTCCTTGTCTGGTTCCAGTTTTGGATAGCGGATTTTCCGCATCCCAAAAAATCACCTACCATGGAAGTGTCTTTACCGGTGAATTCCTCTTCTTCTGCTTCGTCAAAATCTTCTGGCTTCACGATCCTGACTTTTGGAATATCTTCACCTATCACGATTTTGATTTCATCAGCATGGTCCACCAGATATTCTGTTGGTCCGTGGATCCAGCCCACCACATGATCGTCGTGAATCACATTCCAGATTCCCGGTTTCTTAGACTTTTCCAGTTCCACGTCATCTCCGTTGATATTCATCGTCGGAGATGCGTAATGTTCGATATCAAAATCGACTGAACGAGCCAGTTCATCAGCTTCGGCCTTTTCGGCGAGTTTTGAAAAAAATCCCATACTCTTGTGTCCCTCTCTGAAAAATAATAAATATCTTTCATATAATCGTACTAGGTACGCAACGAAAGAACAACACTAGAGTGAAAATTGCATTTACATGAAAAGAATTTCGCAAAATCCATTATTAATTTGTTTGAAATTGCGTACAGATTTCATATAATCATATTGTCAACAGCGCAGTGAAGGAGGGAAACAGTGAAGGAAGACATCGTTTCGCGTATCATCTGGATGCTCAAACAGATAGATGACACCAGGACCCTCACCAAGATCATGGAATTAGTCCAGCATTTCTTTATCCGACAGTAAAAAAAAGCCGACATTAGTCGGCCTTTTTTTTGTTTTCTGACTGGATCATGCCATTAACAAATGCATGGATCCCCTCACGCTGCGCATCCGTGAGGCTGAGGTACATTTGCATGATTCTGCGGTCCAGGTCCGAAAGGTTGTACTCATCAACGAGCATGTCAAGAATGGTGTTCCCGACGTTGGAATAGGGTTCGCCTTCGCCTTCTGTCAGCCATGAGTAATTAACACTAAACACAGAACAAATCTGTTTCACCGTTCGTTCAGCCGGACTGTTCACCCCGTGCTCCAGCTTCGCTATCGAAGATGAGTTGACTCCAATTCGTTTTCCGAACGCATCCATCGAAAGATCTGAGTCGGTTCGAATCTTTTTGATTCTTTCGCCGATTGTATTCATGTGGCCTCCTTTCCAAATATACAATAACCGTTTTTGCGTCTTAAGGCAATAAAAATCCGTATTTAAGCCTTGCAAATCCGTCTTAAAGACATTAATATATGTATGTAAGACGCAAAGGCGCATAGAAAGGACGTAAACCACGTGGATAACAAGCTGAAAGCAGAGAAGGAAAAAGCCTTCGATTTCCTCAGTGAGCAAGTCCAGAAACTGGACGATGCTCAGAAAGAAAAGCTCGCATATGTCCTGCTGGGCGCAACATTGGCACAGCCGCTGGTAGGAGCCGCAACCGGTCAGGAATCGCAGACCGTTAAGGGATAAGCAAAAAAAAGGAGACACACATGAACATCATCGAAGCAACAAAAACTGCACAGGAAAAGAAGATGGCGATTCGCCGACCTCACTGGGAAACAGACCTCTGGAACGGAGAGAAACGCTATCCAAAATGCTTCTACCCAACAAATGGGTACGGGGCAACGCTGCAGACGGTAGACGGCTACAGTGCCTGGCTTGACCACGCTTAATTCAGCACAAATGACCTGCTCGCAGAAGACTGGGAACTGTGCGAACTTCCATTCGACCTGGATGTGACCCTCGGCCTGTGGGACGGAATACCGTTCGACAACTCAGAGGAGTTGATGGCGGCATGAACGAAAAGAAAATCTCCGAATGATTCAGGTCGACGGAAATATCCTTATCGTCCTGGCGGTCGCGGTTCTGGGGTCGCTTCTCATGTTTCTGCTCCACCTTCCTTTTGGGAAGGACGAGGCAAAAGCTGTGGTCGTGATCTACGGAATCTACGCTTTCGTTGTTTGTGCTGTGTATGCAGCCTGGCGATTTCTGTTTGAACTGTAGAAATCACTTTACACACATTCGATGTTTTGGACGAAGAGGAAAGGAAGATGTCATGACCGAAGAAAAACTGAATCAAGTTCTTGATGCTGTTAAAGGTTTGTCTTACCGGGACTGGGAGAAAATCCGTTTCGGTATTGATCGGGTGTTTGAACAAAAGATCCTCCAGCAAAGGAACGAACTCTGTCTGGAGGATCCCGGAGATGTGATTGCGAAGATTGCCAGTCACTACCCTTCAGTTACTTGAATGAATACGGGGTTGATTCTGTAGTGAACCCCTCTATAGACAAGGTTCACATAATTCAGCTGGTAATAAGAATCCGCCGCAGTTCTTTTCAACGGAGCATAGACGGGTGCTGATTCCTCATACCAAACACTAGGGCTCTGGTTGTTATCTCCGATGGTACAGTTCTCGTCATCGTTGAGACATACCCAGTTCCCCAGGAGACATGCATAAATCAACTTCATTTTCTTCACCCCCTTTCTAAGGGGAAGCATAGCAGAAAGGAAATTGAATGAACGAATTACAGATATTCAACTCGGACCTGATTCCGGTCTATACAACTGACACCGGCGAAAAGGTGGTCATTGGCAGAGAGCTGCATGACAAGCTGAACATTAAAAGAGACTACTCAAACTGGTTCAAACAAATGTGCGAATACGGTTTTGAGGAACAAAAAGACTATTCGCCATTTTTGGCGAATAGGTCGGACGGTCTATCAGGCAAGCCTAGGAAGGAGCATCTTCTGAAATTCGACATGGCCAAACACATCTGTATGATCCAGCGAACCGAGACAGGTAAAGCCATCAGACAGAAGCTCATTGACCTGGAAAAGGCTATCAATCATAAGGACTCATACATGATCGAAGACCCGATCGAAAGGGCAAAAGTCTGGATCAGGGAGCAGGAAGCACGGAAGCAGCTGGAGATGAAAAACGCCATCCAGTCGCAACAGATCCAGGAGCTGCAGCCGAAGGCTTCTTACTACGATGTGGTTCTGAACTGCAAAGATTTGCTGAGTATTAGCAAGATAGCAAAAGACTTTGGAAAGTCGGCCAGATGGTTGAACGGCTTTCTGCATGATGCCGGAGTCCAGTACAGGCAAGGAGATATCTGGCTGCTGTATGCGAAGTATCAGGACCAGGGTTACACCTCAACAAAGACCCAGACATTTGGCGGATCTGACGGAGAAGCCCACAGCAGGGTCCATACCTACTGGACACAGAAAGGCAGGCTGTTTATCTACGATCTGCTTAAAAAGGAAGGGGTTCTTCCGGTAATGGAGAGGACGAAAGCATGACACTGGATAACGCAACCATCAGCGCGCTGGCAAGGGCCATCACACCCCAGAAGCTGGCGGACTTCTTCTCGGATCCGGTCAATCTTGAGGGATTCGAAGCCTGGAAGGCAGAGAGAGACAGAAAGAAAGGAGAACAGAAATGACTGACTCCAAAAAAGAAAAGATCATCCAGGCGGTCAAAGACATGCGCAGCCTGCTCACAGAAGCAAAGCGAGAGGCGAAAAACGCGGCCGACATAGCCGATGAAGCTGAGTCATGGGCATCTTCCGCCAGCTCGGCTGCATGTTCGGCGGAAGAACAAGTCAAAGACGCAGAAAAGAAGCTCCGGCAGCTGATGGACCTGCTGGATGATGAGGTTCGGCCATGATTCCGGATTTCTATGAGTCCTGGCGGCAGGAAACAGACCGCCAGATGATACTTGACCGGCAGGAAGCCGAACGCCGGCAGAAGCGCGAGCTGATCGACGACATCATCCGCTATGTAGGAGTGCCTCTGCTGGTTGCGGCTGTTCTGGTGGCTCCCACAGTGATGCAGGCGGTGTTTGGCTGACATGGCACGATCAACAATTGTCAAGAATCTGGACACTGGCACCATTTACCCGTCGCTCCTCGAATGCGGTGTTGCGTTGGGCATCACAAGAGGTGACCTGTCAGCTGTCGCAAAACTGTGTGGACCGGAAGTCACCGTCGCAGGGCATCGCCTGAGATTTATCCCGAACCGGGGTGTCTGCCATTACAAAAAGAAACCAAGATTGAAAATCCGCTGCATCGAGACCGGGGAGACCTTTCACAGTGCAGTGGAAGCTGGGAAATTTGCCGGAAGGTCGCCCAACACGATTTATCAGGCAGCGAGAAGGGGGTTCTGCTGCGGGGGATACCACTGGAGATACATCCGGGAAAATGAAAAGGCCTGACTCCACTGAGAGCCAGGCGACACACACAGCCAGATTTTAACACAAAGATCCGGTTCTGATGAGAGAGGGCGTTTATTCTAATATTTCTCGTTCAAAAAAATCAAGAAAGCGAGGTGTAACCCTCTGGATCAACTTTATGTTTTTATAGCATGCCCTCTCGCATGAGGGCCGGATCTAAGACACAACGGCAGGCCGGTAAGGCCGAAGGAGTCAGGGACGATGCAGAAGCGCGCCATCACAGGCATCGAAACGACTGTTTTGTCCATGAACATCCATTAAAAACTCCTTCTTGAAATCCATCGCCCTGGGCGCCACTCCTTCGGCGTTACAGGCCTGCCGGAAAGAAAGGAAAGAGCATGAACATCGCTCAAATAAAAAAACACGCTATCGCCCACAAGCTGGAAGACAGCAGGGATGAATGGCTGAAACAGCGCAACAAAGGGCTGGGCGGATCTGACGCCGGGGCAGTCCTGGGTCTGAGCCCCTACAAATCTCCCTATACCCTGTGGGCCGAAAAGACCGGGCTTATCGACTCTCACATCCCGGACAACGAGGCGATGAGGGTCGGGCGGGACCTGGAACAGTACGTGGCGGAAAGATTCACAGAATCCACAGGGCTCAAGGTCCAGCGCTCTGGTTACTCCTTCCAGTCGAAGGAACATCCGTGGATGCTGGGCAATGTGGACCGGCTGATCGTCGGGGAGAATGCAGGTCTTGAGTGCAAGACGGCAAACGCCCTCACGAAAACAGATTACTCCGGCGGCGACATCCCTGCCGCCTATTATGCCCAGTGTTACCACTACATGGCGGTGACAGGGGCAGATGCCTGGTACATCGCCATCCTTGTCATGGGCAAGGGATTCCACTGGTTCCGCATCGAACGCGATGAGGACGAAATCCAGGCCCTTGTGGCGGCGGAAAAGGAGTTCTGGAGCAAAGTCCAGACAAAGGAGGCGCCGGATCCTGATGGCTCTGACAGCACCTCTGAGACACTTGCAAAGCTGTACCCGGAGTCCTTCGACGAAGAAGTCGAACTGGACTACATGGAAGACACTCTGCAGGCCAGGGAAGCGCTGGAAGCCAAAATCAAGGACCTGACGGCCCAGAAGAAGGAACTGGATGCCCAGCTCAAGGAAGAGATGAAGACTGCCCAGAAGGGCAACTGCGGGCTGTACAGCATCAGCTGGAAGACTCAGAAGAGGACCAGCTTTGACAAGGAAAGCTACCGGGAAGACCACCCGGATGAATACACAGAGTATCTCACAACGACCACAACAAGGCCGTTTGTCGTCAGAAAAAGAAAGGGAGCAAGAGCATGACAACAACTACAACAGCCAAAGCACCGAACCAGTCAGGAGCCATCCAGAAGGCAGCAGCGCACAACGCAGTCAAGGCAGGTGGACAGCCGACGACCATCAAAGGCTGGCTGAAAGCCTACACCTCGGAAATCGCACGGGCGCTGCCTGCACAGATAGGACCGGACAGGTTCAACCGCATCTGCATGACAGCGCTTACCACCAACCCGAAGCTAGGTGAATGCACCCCCGCATCGTTCATCGGCGCCGTCATGAATGCAGCACAGCTGGGTCTGGAGCCCAACACTCCGCTTGGTCAGGCTTACCTGATTCCTTACCGAAACAAAGGCCGCATGGAAGTGCAGTTCCAGGTTGGGTTAACTCTTTAGGCTCAACTAAAACTGCGTGAACCCTGATGCTCAGGGGTGTCCTTAACAGGGCTAACGGTGAAACCCTCCAATAAATCGGGCAATACCGTGCCATTTTCCAAACCATGGAAAGGAACCATGGTAGGAATTTACAAAATTACGAACCTTATAAACGGCAGGAAGTATATCGGCCAATCACGAAATATAGAGCGTAGAAAGAAAGACCATTTTGCAAAATGGAACATCTTCCACAGCACCCTATTTGCCGAAGACATCGAAAGATATGGCAAAGAAAATTTTCGGTTTGAAATGCTCGAAATACTTCCTGACGACACAACCAGAAAAACACTCAAAGAAAAAGAACTCCGATACATCCACGATGAGGCCCCTGAATATAACACACTGGGATTGCCTAGATCGGATGAGACCAAAGCCAGGTTAAGTGCGGCCAACAAAGGCAAGAAGGCGTCTCCAGAAACCAGAAAAAAGCAAAGCGAGAGCCTCAAAAAGCGGCACCTGACCCACCCGCAAACAAATGCCGGGCACCGAAAAAAGGTCAGTACAGATGAGAGAACATTCGAGAGCGTTAAAGAGTGTGCTGCGTATTACAAAACGGACGCAGCAACCTTATCGAAGATCCTCAAAAGGGGCGGAACGATAAGAGGTCATAAGGTTTGGAAAGTGGTGTAGAGACTACTGGTGATGAATGTAGCCAGGTAGGGCGGAAGATGAGCTACCGCTCGAAGTGCGTGGCATCCAGTAATGGATGAAGAGATAGTCCACTCCTCCGGGATGGGAAACCGGAGGGCTAAGTGATAAAGGTTTAATCCAGCTTGCCAGACGCTCCGGTGAAATCACCATGCTGCAGGCTCAGACGGTATATGAAAACGATGAGTTTACATACGAGCTCGGTCTGGATCCTGTCCTGAAGCACGTCCCTGCAAAGGGAGACAGGGGCAAGGCAGTCGCCTACTACGCCTTCTACAAAACCAAGTCCGGCGACTATGCGTTTGAAGTCGCCTACAAGCCGGAAATGGACAAGTTCGCCCGGACCTACAGTCAGGCTTATTCCAAGGGCTATTCGTCTCCGTGGAAGACCAATTTCGACGAAATGGCGAAGAAAACGCTGCTGAAACGGGTGCTGAAATACGCACCAATGAGTACCGAAATCGCCATGCAGGTTCAGTCCGATTCCACCATCAAGCACTACGATCCGAACGCTGACCAGGACACGATGAAGGACCTGACGCTGGCTCACGATGAGACGGAGTACATCGAAGCGGAATACGAAGAAACCCCGGAGCAGGATGACCTGGACGCAAGGACAGACCCTGTGACTGGTGAGGTGAGAGATGAGCCGGCAGCAGATTAGTTTCACCATCCCGGGCGAGCCCTGCGCCAAGGGCCGCCCCCGCTTCGTGCGGGCCTCCGGGAGGGCTGTCACACCTCAAAAAACGGCCCAGTATGAGCAGCTTGTGCAGCTGGCATACATGCATCACGTCGGGCAGGAACACCGCCTGAATGGGCCGATAAAAGCCCACATCCGCGCCTATTTCACCATCCCGAAAAGCACCAGCCAGCGAAAGCGGGAACAGATGCTGACAGACGAGCTGCGCCCCCAGAAACGGCCGGACGCAGACAACCTGGCCAAGATCGTGCTGGATGCTCTCAACGGAATCGCCTACGGAGACGACAAAGAAATCGTCTATCTGGAGGTTGAAAAACACTGGGCGATCTCCCCGCAGGTCTGCGTGACTCTGTCAGAAATCTAGCCAGGAAAGCGGAGGGAATTTGATGGACAGCGGATGGATAAAACTCCACAGAAAAATGACTGATTGGGAGTGGTATACGGATGTTCCGACCAAGACGCTGTTCATCCACCTTCTCCTGACAGCCAACAGCAAGCCAGGCAAATGGCGAGGTGTTGACGTGCCAAAAGGCGCAAAAATCACGTCCCGGGAGAAGCTGGCGAAAGAAACAGGGTTGTCGCAACAACAAATAAGGACCGCTCTAAACAAGCTAGAATCAACCAGCGAGATAACCAAGTCAACAACGTCCACATATACGCTTATACAGCTGACAAACTACGAAAAATATCAGGACACCAACCAAGTATGTAACCAGCGACCAACCAGCGAGCAACCAGCGACCAACCAGCGAGCAACCACTATAAAAGAAAGCAAGAATGAAAGAATGCAAGAAAAATATAAAAGCAGCAAGCAAAAAGTAATTACTATAGGGCCCCACAACAACGTGAAAATGGCCGCTGCTGAGCTTGACCAATTTCTTTCACACTTTCCGGAAACTGGACAGGCGGCAATCGACGAACTGAGCGAAAGGCTGTATCGGGATCCGCAGAAAAAGGTCACGAATGTGCCGAAGTATCTGGAAATGATTGCTGCAGATCCTGACATGAAGCCGAAACCGAAAACCGGACCATTCTCCGGACAGCTGCCGGACTGGTACAGCGACATGGGACGGGATTTTGAAAACGAACAGGAACGTCAGCAGATGCTGGCGGAAGTGGAAAAAGCCCGGGCACAGTTCAGCCTGGGAGAGAAAGGGGAAAAATGAACGAAATTCAGACATTTGATTTTGACGGATCCGGGATCCGCACACTCACAATCGGCGATGAACCTTACTTCGTCGGTAAGGATGTTGCCCAGGTACTCGGGTACGAAAGAACAAACAAAGCAATCGTTGACCATGTTGACGAGGAAGACAGACAGATGGTCGATGGAAAAACTCAGTCCCATTTCGGGATCGAGTTAGGGCAAAGAGGCGGGTGGCTGGTCAATGAGAGCGGCCTGTACAGTCTGATCCTCGGATCAAAGATGCCATCGGCGAAACGCTTCAAGCGATGGGTGACCAGTGAAGTGCTGCCCGCACTGAGAAAGCATGGCGTCTATGCTAACGCTCAAACCGCTGAAAAGCTGATCAGCGATCCAGACTTCCTGATCCGGACATTCCAGGCGCTCAAGGAAGAACGGGAAGCCCGCCGGCAGCTAGAACTCCAGAACGCACAGATGAAGCCAAAGGCCCTGTTTGCAGAAGCAGTGGAGACATCCAGCACGAGCATCCTGATCGGAGACATGGCAAAGCTGCTGCGGCAGAACGGCGTGGAAGTCGGACAGAGACGGCTGTTTGACTGGCTCAGGACAAACGGCTGGCTGATGAAGACCGGGGAAAGCCGGAACATGCCGACACAGAAGGCCGTGGAGAAAGGCTATTTCGAAATCAGGGAGCGGACCATCTCCAACCCGGACGGATCCGTGCGGATCACCAAGACGACCAAAGTCACGGGCAAAGGTCAGGTGTGGCTGACAAACGAATTCATGGGAGAACAGGCATGAACATCACCAACCTTACAGGCCGGCTGACAAAGGACATCGAACTTCGAACCACTCAGGCCGGAAAGACAGTTGCCAACTTCACACTGGCAGTCAATCGCCGGTTCAAGTCACAGGGACAGCCGGATGCAGACTTCCTCCGGTGCCAGGCATGGGGGAAGACAGCAGAGGTCCTGAATCAGTACACCCACAAGGGCAGCCAGATCGGAGTGACCGGCAGGCTGCAGAATCGCAGCTACGAGAACCAGCAGGGACAGAATGTTGAGATCACAGAAGTCATCGTCGAATCCATGGACCTTCTGGACAGCAGGAACAACGGCACACAGCCCGCTGACAGGCCGCAAAGCACTTACGGCGGATATTCACCCGTCCGGACACAGAATCGCTCCTACGGGGCTGGAAATGGCCGTCAGAGCGGCTTCGAATATGACGGGAATGTCAGACCCAGTCACGACAACCCCTACAGCCCGGATGAAACGCTGGCGCTGGAAGCTGACGACCTGCCGTTTTGAGAGAGGGAAAAACAGACATGGAAACAATCAAAATCGCTGACGAACACCCCATGATTTTGCAGCAGCGGGCAGCCATGAGAGCAGTCCACAGAGAGCTGAACGAGGCCAAAAAATACGGCCAGAAATACCGGATTTCTGACCTGGAAACGAAGCTAAAAAAGATGAGAAAAGACCTGAGAGAGGCCTACGATAATTTGCACAAAGCGGGATGGAAATGATGCCGGACATCATGAAGCCGAAAGTTTCCATGGAATGGAATGACAAGGCCACACTGCTGGGCGGCCGGTTCGTGAAAGTCTACCGATGCGCAGACTGTAACCGGCAGCTCCATCTGGGGCAGGCGCTCTGCACCTGCGGCATCCCGCAGGTGTGGGAAGGAATCGAAGCCTGGGACAGGATCCACAAGGCACGGAAAGGGAAACGGAAATGAAAAATCACGAAAAATACGCAGCGGAGATTTCCGCCGCACTGGCAAATGCAGCAGACGGACCTCACGGAGTCCAGGAAATGACACTGCTGACCTATCTGGAATCAGGATGCGTAGCTGCATTCGACGACTGTGACACCTGCCCTGTCTTCCAGAGCGGGGCCTGCCCCAGTTACGGATCCTCAGCCGCACCGGACCCGGAAGAGATCGCCAAATGGCTGAATGCAGAGGTGGCAGCATGACAGAACTCATGGACCGCAAGGCGTTCATCACCCGCTGGCGGAAGATGCTCAAGCTGCAGGCAAAGCTGGACGAGCGCATCGTCAAGGGCAATGGCATCACCTACAAAGACCTGCTGGATGGGAACTTGTACGTAGCGGCAATCCTGGACGAAATCGGAGAACTCAACCATGAGTTGAAAGCTGACTGGTGCTGGTGGAAGAAGACGCAGACGCCGGTGGACGACAAGAAGGTGATGGAGGAATTCGTGGATGTCCTGCACTTCGTCCTCAGCTGGCAGCTTGCCCATCACGAGGTAACCGGGCTGCCGCTGTCCAAATTTACTGCAATTGCTTTCAGTGAGTACGAAAACCCCATTGCCGCCACTGAGACACGGCGTGTCGTTTCCGCCTTCCAGCCGATGATGCTGCGCCTGAGTGAATGGAACAACTATCCGCCAGTCAGTCAGCTCATGTGGTTGATGCGCAACCTCAAGCTGGATTTCAAGGATGTGTACCAGGCTTATCTGGCGAAGAACAAGATCAATCACCAGCGGCAGGACCAGGGATACTGAGGTCGGTCATGAAAGTCAGACCGGACAGATACCGCAACTGGGGTCCTATGACCTGTCTTGAGACCGGTAAGACCTATCCAAATCCAAACGAAGCGGCAAGGGCCATTGGGTATAAAACAGGCGAAACGGTCAGAAGGTCCGTGCTGCTGGGAAGGGCTTGCAAAGGTCTGCATTTCGCCGATGGCAGGCTCGCAGGCGAGGAGCTCGAGAAAGCAAGACACGAGCTGGAGATGGAAGCGCGCCAGAACCTGGGCCGCAGCGTTCCCGATGAGTACGAAATCGGAGTTCCCGTCAGGATCCTCAAGCCTGGACTCATCACCTGTATGCCAGTCCCCGCAAAGGGAGTCATCACAAGCGTCGACATCGACGCACTCCATCCACTTACAGTCAGGACACGGGCCGGACTTGTCTACTACTTGCGAACGGATGAAGTACAACTTGCATAAATTGGTTAAATGATAAGAAATGATAAGCAAAAAAGAAAAAGAATGGATTAAACGAAACGTGATTTCGGGGGTCGCCACAAAGGAAGACTTCCCCAGCCTGGAAGAAGGTCAGGAGATCCCCTTCATCGCCGTTCCGAACATGCGGCTGCCAGACGGAACGACAAAAGCATTCAGCATCGAGGAAATCATGGAGGCTTTAGGAAAATGACAAAAATTGAAACGCTTGTAAAACTTATTGACCAGTCAAGCATCAACTGCCATGGGGTAGATTGCCGTGAATGTCCGTTTGATGGCTTGCCTGGTGGGAGATCAGAGTGCGCACTGCTCCATTTGAACGACGCCAATGCCGAAGGCATCACCATCAAAAAGGCGATCATCGACGCAGTGGATGAAGCCAGGAAAGAGGAGCCGGACCCGAAAACCGGCGAGTGGTGGAGGTCAAAGGGCGATGACCGCTATATCGTGAAAATTGTTGACGGTTACTGCCGGCTGCGCGGGAAACGAATCGTCAAGTACAAAAATGGCTGTACCGCCACCCTTGGGACAAACATCGAAGACTTCCTGGAGAGGTTCGAAAAGGAAGACGGCCCCATCCTGACACTGGGAGAGGATGCGGAACTCATCAAGCCTTCCCACACAACACCCGATCACTACAAGCTCACCCCCGAACCCATCGACGTCATCAAGGGATGGGACCTGGGATTCTGTCTGGGGAATGTGATCAAGTACCTTGCAAGAGCAGGACACAAGGACGGGGAGAGCAGGGACAAAGACCTGCACAAGGCCATGGAGTATCTGCGGATGGAATTGGAGGATGAGGGGAAATGAAAACTGTGAACCATGAAGAAAACGCACGAATCCTGATTGCACGGAGCATGGAAGAACCTGAAGACGAATATCCAATTTCAACCGAAAATTTTGTGCTTGTCTGGTCTTGCAAGACGCTCCAAAACTGGAAGGGAATCTTCGCGTTTCCAGCACTGAAGTTACTGTTTGAGGTCACTTACAACGGTGACAAAAAAGAATACTATGTCGATTCGTACGAGAAAACCGAAAACAACGCATACAAACTTGAGGAATTGGAGGACCAGGAATGACCATCGACGAAGCCATCGAAAAGATTGAGAGAGCAGTGATGGTCCTCAGGCATGAAGAGAAGTGTCTGAGGACCATGCGGATCAAAAGCAAAAGAGAGAACTTTTGGCCTAGCGAGTTGGATAAGAGAGTCAGCCAGGCTCTTGATGAAGTGAAAGTGATTTTGGGGGAAGTGAAATGACACTCGAAGAATTCGTCGCCGAAAACGGCGACAAGCGTATCGAAATCCAGGACGACGGCACGATCCGTATTCTGGAAGAAAAGGGGCCGTGGAAGCCGGAGTGTGAAGAGAAATATTACACAATATACGGCTGCGGTTCAGTTGAGACTTTCAAATGGGTAGATTGTTTAATGGATGATTTGAGGAAGGAAATGGGAAACGTCTTCCAGACCAAAGCAGAAGCCGAACGCACGGTTCATCGCCTGAAAGCCAGAAAGAAATTTCTGGATGCTGGGGGACATGAGGGAATGGATGGTTTGGTGTTTGGAGATAGATACCACGTCTATCCTCAGCGAGGCGACAAGATATTGATGAGTGCTAAAGAACGCAATGTTACAGCTTTCGACATCTGGTTTGAGACTGAAGCAGACTGTCGTCGTGCAATCGAGAGTCTGACTGATGATGAAAAAGCAGCGCTGTGCTGGATGGGGGAGAACGAATGAAACTCAAAGTAACGATCCTGTTCAAGGGTGAAAAGGACCCCGGCGAACTCTTATGCTCACGGGTTATTTACACAGGAGATAGTCTGGGACTGCTGATGTCGGATTTTTTGTACAGGTATGCCATGAACGAAATCGTCAATTTCAAGGTGGAGCCTTTGGAGGAAAAATGACCGGATCTGAAATCGCCGAATGGCGCAAGAAAAATAAATGGAGCCAGACGCAGGTGGCAAGGGCTGTCGGTACAGACCAGTCCATCGTCAGCAAATGGGAGCGGGGCCTCATACAGCCCCCTGACGACATCCGTGTCCAGCTGACAGCGGCCCTGGCAAAGAAGCAGCGGGCTTACGAAAAGGCTGGTGGAATGCCAGCCGCAGCACCCCTGCCGGAATTAAAGGGCCGTCGCGCTCACGACAACGCCGCAGAACGCAACTGGCGAAACGAGCAGCAGCAGGCCTACAAAAAGAACGACACGATCCGGCAGGCAGCTGAACTGGCTGCCGGCGCAAGGATGGACGAAATCAGGAAAGAACTGGAAGAGGAAAGGAAAATGAAAGCAGAAGAGAAAGTGAATGTGCCCGAAAAGATGAGGTTTGATGAAGTGAAAAAGCTGATGTTTGCGATGTTCGCAATCAAGGACTCCGCAGAGTCCATCACAGACACAGCAGAGGGCGATGTTGCTGCAGTCCTGGAGCTGGCCGAGAAAGAGCTGGCACGGCGCATGGAGCCGGGGGTCATCTGACATGGAGAATGCAGCACACTGGGCAATAGGGCTGATGTGGTTCACGGCAGGACTCAATCTTGCGTCATTCGCTTACAACTGGGCACGGCGGGATGAAATCTCCCGCTCCCGGCTGCTCAAAAAGCTGGAAGACATGAAGCTGAAATCCGAAGGCTACACAGCAGCCGCATGGGATTCCTGCATTGATTCCGTCAAGACAGTCATTCGGGATATGTGAACGAAAGGGAGTTTGATTTGAAGGCAAGCACAAGAATGTTCCTGGCGGCTTACCGGGAAAAATACCGCATCAAAAGAGACATCGACGAAACGAATCTGGAGATCCTGAAGGTGGTCCAGGACATGAAAGGTCTCAGCCATCACGGCATCGAAATGACGCCGGAGCAGATGAGGTCATCCCTTCCCATGCCCACGACAACAAGCCCGTCAACGGGAGATGAGCGGATGCTCTGGCTGATTGAGAAAAAAGACGAACTGGAAAAGAAGCTGGACTGGCTGACTTACAGTTTGCTGCAGGCCGAAAAAGCCAGTCTCCTGTGTCCGGAAGACCAGTCGATGCTTCACGATCTGTATCACACGTCCAAATCCCTGGACTGCATCGCAGACGAATATGGATATGCACGTGGCAAGATCCACAGCCATCTGTACCGGGAACTGGACAAAATCCTCTGAAAGTGGTGACTAGTCACCCTGGTCAAGGGTGTAAAATGATAGTGTCGAAGAAATCGACCAGACAAAAACAACAAGGACGTGCATGGTACCGTGTGCGCCCTTTTTGTTTTGTCATCACGCCGGAAGGGGGCCGCAGCATGTCAGAAATCAGAGATAAGATCCATGAGCTTTTTGGAGTCAAAGAGCCTCACGAACTGCCTGCAGCGATGATGGAAGTCATCAACGACAGCACAAAGCTGTCAGTAATATGCTCAAATTACAAAAAAATGTTTCCAAACACAAAGCACGATTATCTCCGGGATTACTTCCAGGAGAATCAAGCGGACAGGTCGAACTTGATGCAGGACTATACGCCGGAGAGCATCTGCCAGATCGTGGCAGAGATAACCGGAAATCGGCAGCTGATTGCTGACCTGTGTTCAGGGACAGGCTCTCTGACGCTGGAAGCATGGAGCAGGAACCCGGATGCGGAGTTCATCTGCTACGAGCTGTCATCTGCGGCAGTGCCTTTCCTGTGCTTCAACCTCGCTGTCCGGTCTATATCTGCATGGGTCGTGCACGGTGACCTGCTCACAGAGGACGTGCAGGCTGTCTATCGGATCCAGGATGGCACAGTCACAAAAGCAGACGACTTTCCGCATGACAAGGTGGATGCGGTTATCACCAACCCGCCTTACTCCCTCAAGTGGAACGGGGTGCATGACATCCGGTTCGGCAGCTACTCGGTACCACCGAAAAAGGCGGCCGATTACGCTTTTGTCCTGATCGGGCTGGACATGCTCAAGGATGACGGCATCATGTCAGCCATCCTGCCACATGGCGTGTTGTTTCGAGGCAACACCGAAGCGGATATCCGCAAGCAGCTGCTCTGTGACCACAGAGTGAGCGCAGTCATCGGACTGCCTCGGGCGTTGTTTGCGGCAACAGACATTCCGGTGGCTGTCATGGTCTTTCGCAATCACTCTGACGACCTACTGGTCATCAACGCCGAAAATGAAATGACGCACAGGCCGAAGCAGAACATCATGGAGTCGCAGCACATTGAAACCGTCATGAGCGCCTACAAAATGCGCCGTGACATCGACAAATTGGCTCATGTGGTGACGTTCCAGGAGCTGGAGAAAAACGACTACAACCTGAATATCCCGCGATACGTGTCAAACTTCGAGGAAGAAGTGCTGCCACCGCCGACGGAGTCCATGCGGGCCATCATTGACCGACACAAGGAAATAAAGCAGCAGGAGCTGGAGCTTCTGGAAATGATGAAACAGATGCAGGCCGAAAACGTTGAAACTGGAAAAGAGTTCCAGGAATTCGTGGAGCTGTTCGAGGAGTGGACCAACCTATGATCAACGCCAAAACAGTCAGGTGTAAGCTGCCTGATGTAGCCACTTATGAGCGGGCCAAGAAAGGCAAGGTATATCCAAAAGGATGCACGCTTCTGCAGGTGTCAGCTACTAAAGGACAGCTGGTGTATCTTCATGAAGACCAGACGGTCGATTCAAAATACTGCGTAATCGAACCGGATCGGGACAGAGTGGATGCATTCTTCTTTTATCGGATCCTTCAAAAAGGGATGCCGGAGTTCCTGAGCAAGGAGCAAACGGGGTTGAACATAAGACCCCAGATCCTGGACCGCTTCCCGGTTCGGTACTTCGCTGACATGAATATCCAGAAGTACATTTCAGCTGAACAATTTTTGTACGAAATGGAAATGCAGCATGAGCAGGACCAAATAGAAATGCTGAAGCATTTCAAGAAATATCTTTTGCAAGTGATGTTCTGCTGACCACCCCTGAAATCTGGAGACCATGGTGATGAACACCTTTAGCTTTTTCCGTGTCGCAATCGCGTCGCCTATGGTCTCCGGCTTTGAGGGGTGGACACATGGGCCCTTAACCATCTGGCGGGGCGGTCGCATGACCGTTGCAGGTTCGAGTCCTGCAGGGCCCTATCTTCATAGATTTCCTTTCTAAAAACTGGCAGCCGTTCTACCCCTTTCAACGGCTGTCGGTTTTTTGCAAAGGAACCCAGAAAGGAGGCCGACATGACAGACAAACAGAAGATGTTCGCGGACGAATACCTTGCAAACGGCTTCCAGGCCGCAAAGGCATACCTGGCCGTTTACAGAAACACAAAAAGTGAAAGCGCGGCCTACGCAAACTCTTGCAGGATGCTGAATTATCCCGAGGTCAAAGAGTACATCCGGCAGCGAATGAAAGAGATCCAGACAGAAAAGACTGCCGATGCACAGGAAGTCATGGAGTACCTGACAGCAGTCATGAGAGGTGAACAGCAGGACGAACTGCTGACCATGGACGGAATCGCAAAAGAGGTCAGGGTGAGCTCCAGGGACCGCAACAAGGCCGCTGAACTGCTGGGAAAGGCTCACGGACTGTTCGAGAAGAACGTCAATCTGACCGGTGATCTGGGCATCAAGATAGAGGTCGACTATGGCGAAGACAGTTAAAGTTGGTTTCAATGCTTCGTTCAAGGACTTCAATGCCTGCCGTAAACGGTACAGACTGGCCAAAGGCAGCGCCGGGTCAGGGAAGAGCGTGAACATCGCCCAGGACTTCATTCTCAAGCTTTCGGATCCAAAATACCGCGGTGCAAATCTTCTTTGTGTTCGCAAAGTGGACTCATCCAACAAGGACAGCACCTATGCGGAATTGCGCAGCGCCATTTACAAGATATTCGGGCAGCAGGCAGAGCTTTACTGGCAGATTCGTCAGAACCCCATGGAGTTGATTTGCAGGGTAACGGGAAACATGGTTATTTTCCGGGGCATGAAGGACGACGGACAGCGCGAAAAAGTGAAATCCATCACCTTCGCCAACGGAAAACTGACATGGATATGGATTGAGGAAGCCACAGAGCTGTACGAGGCGGATGTGGACATTCTGGATGACCGCCTTCGAGGCGATTTGTCATTCAATCCGAACCTGTTTTACCAAATGACTTTCAGCTTCAACCCGGTTTCGGCGACTCACTGGATAAAATCCAAGTATTTCGACATCCAGCACCCGGATGTGTTCACACATCAGAGCAACTATCTCCAAAACCGCTTCATTGACGAGGCCTATCATCGCCGGATGATGATGCGAAAAGAGCGGGACCCGGAAGGATACAGAGTCTATGGCATTGGGGAATGGGGCGAGACGGCTGGATTGATACTCCAGAACTGGAAATCGGACGACATCAGCCAGAATTTCGAGGACTATTCCGACATCTGCATCGGGATGGACTTTGGATATAATCACGCCCAGGCGATCCTGACATTGGGATACCGAGACGGTGACATTTTCATCCTGAACGAGATTTACGGGTACGAAAAAGACAATGAAGAATGGATAGACATTGCCAACAAACGGGGGCTGCCAAAGAATCGCCGGATTTGGGCTGATTCCGCGGAGCCTGACCGCATCAAGATGTGGCGGCGGGCCGGATACAAATGCCAGCCTGTCAGCAAGGAGCCGAACTCCGTCAAGTCGCAGATAGACTGGCTCAAAGGACGGCGCATCTTTGTCCATCCATCATGCAAAAACACGATAAAGGAACTGAGTCAGTGGAAGTGGAAGAAGGACGAAAAGTCCAACACTTACCTGGATGACCCGGTTCCTTTTTTTGACGATGCCATCGCCGCCCTGAGATACGGAGTCGAGGAGTGGCGCAAAGACAGGAAGGTCCGGTTGAACCGGGTGGAAGAGAGGACATGTGATTTTTAGAATCTCAAGAGACACACAGATGACGCCGGACATTCTGGCGGAATACATTGCGAAAGCAAAGGCTCAGGTTGCCATGCGATACAAGCCCCTGGGAGATGCTTACAAGGGCGTTTACCCGATCCTGAGCCAGAAAGCAAAGCCGCAATACAAGCCAGACAACCGGCTGGTCGTGAACTTCGCAAAGTACATTGTCGACACTTTTAATGGATTCTTCATCGGCAATCCGGTCAAGACGACATGCGACGAAGAGTCCATCGCCGAAATCGTGGAGCAGGTCCAGAACATGAATGACCAGGACGACAACAACGCCGAACTGGCAAAGCTGACATCTATCTACGGCAAGGCTTACGAAATGTACTTCGTGACCCGGAACAAGACACTGGGCATCACCTACCTGCCGCCGACAGAGGCTTTCATGATCTACGACGAAGGAGTCGTTGAAGACCCGCTGTACTTCGTCCATTGGTACAAAAACGCGGACGATGAGGAAGTGGGATCCTATTCAGATGCGACCCACATTTACTACTTCAAGCGCAACGAGGGCAGCTATCAAATCACAGATTCTGTCCCCCACAACTTTGAAGGAGTACCAGCTGCAGAGTTCATTGAAAACGACGAACGGCAGGGAATCTACGAATCAGCCATGACGCTGATAAACGGATTCAATAAAGCGTTATCCGAAAAGGCCAACGATGTTGACTATTTCGCAGATGCTTACCTGAAGATCCTCGGGGCGAAGATGGACGAAGCGGACAAGCTGGAGCTGCGGAATCAGCGCATCATCAACCTCGAAAACATCGGTGGGGAGCAGCTGGTGGTGGAGTTCATGGGCAAACCGAATGCCGACGAAACCCAGGAGCATCTGCTTAACACCATGGAGCGACTGATTTACCAGATTTGCATGGTACCGAACATCAATGATGAGAAGTTCGGCACTTCCAGTGGCATTGCCATGCAGTACAAATTGCTGAACACCCTGAACCTGTTCAAGGCGAAACAGAGGAAGTTCGAATCCGGCATGAACCGGCGGTGGCAGCTGCTGTTTTCTCACCCTCTCATCAACGGCAAGACGAAAGCTGACGACTGGGGAAAACTCCGGTACAGATTCACTCCGAACCTGCCTGCAAACGCCCTGGAAGAGGCTCAGACGGCCGCACAGCTGTCAGGCATCGTTTCCAGGCGGACGCAGCTGGAAACTCTGTCCATCGTGGACAATGTGCAGGCTGAAATTGAGCGGATCGAGGAAGAAGAAAAAGCCCAGCCGGAACCGCTGGACGACTTCAACGCTCACGACCACGAGGACGAAGAGGAACATCCGGAAGAAGACGATGAAAGGCAGTCATGACTGCGCTCCCGGAAGGTTACGAATACTGGCGCAAGAGGGAAGAGAGAAACCTCAAGCGCCTGAAGAAGGAAGAAAAAGACTGGGAAGACCAGATTGACCAGATCTATCAAAGAATGATCAGTGAACTGGATGACGAGATCGCGCTATTTTACAGCCGCTTTGCAAACAACGCAGAAATGTCCATGGCGGAAGCCAGAAAGTACCTGAGCAAGACCGACATTGACTGGTACGCCACAAGAGCCAAGTTTTACTGCGAACTGGCAGCGAAGGACTTTGCGGAAGGCACAGACAAGCGGGCTTCCATCTACTTCTCGGATGAAGCCAACGAGGAAATGCTCAGGTACAACGCAACAATGCGCATCAACCGGCTGGAAATGCTCAAATCGCAGATGAAACTGCGTATTTTAAAGGCTCAATCCAAGACGGAAGAGACCATCGACATGGCACTGTGGCAGCGGACCTACGACACATTTCAGCATCAGGCCGGGATCCTCGGAAACACCGTGCTGGACGACATCCAGCCAATGGTGGAGACCATCGCAAGGGCCTCATTCCACGGACAGGAGTTTTCCAAGCGAATCTGGGGAAAACAGCAGACGCAGCTGCAGAAGCAGCTTAACAAGGCGCTGTCTGAATGCCTCATCCTGGGCAAAGGGGCAGCACCATTCACACGGAAGCTCCAGAAAATTGGGAACACCACTAAAGCGCAGGCCTCACGTCTCATGAGGACAGAATTGGCCAGAGTGCAGACGCAAGCAGAACAGGATGCATACGAAAAGTGTGGCTTCAACGACTTCATGTACCTGACCAATCCAAGCTGCTGTCCAGAATGCAGAAAGCATGATGGACGCACTTATCCTATGCGGAAAATGGAGCCTGGGAAGACCGCTCCGCCACTTCACCCCAACTGCCGGTGTTTCACTGCTCCTGCCGTTGACCGGGAACAGATGGAGAAGGATCTGGGAATTGACAAGATATCTGATGAGGATGTTTCACACTTCGATGAATGGATGGCCGACTATGAGAAGTCGGGCATTAGCTGGCAGGAGTGGAAAGCATTGAGTCGTGATAAAGCGGTCGGATTTGATTTCATGGGTAAAGCCATCAAGAAAACTGTCAGCTTTGGAAAAGGCAAATATAAATTCCATCAAGCAGATGAATTTGGTCTTTTTTATACACAGACAAATTCTAAGTATGCTCAAAAGGCGTTGCAGGAAACGAAGAGGATTCTTCAAACTGTAGGCAAAGGCTTAAAGTTGGACGGCGTCTACATCATGAATGACAAGGATATTCCGGGATTGGCAGCATATGATTACGAAAAAAACAAACTGTACATAAGTCAGAAACTCTTCGAAAAGGATGAAATTGAGCGTTATGAAAAAGACAAAGGATATTTTGCGGCAAGAACTGGGGAAGAGACGCTAATGCATGAACTTGCTCATAAGAAGCACTGGGATAAAATCAAAACTGCAAAAGATTCCAACACTAATAAAAATGCTACAATAGAAGAGGCAAAAGAAAGGATGGAAAATGAGCTTAGAACATATGTTCGTAATCAGTTAGCTTTGGATCCTCTGTATATAGAAAAATATGTTAGCGCTAATGCGGCAGACGGCTTTTTTGAAGATAAGAAACTGAACGAACTTATAGCGGATGGGTGTGTATTGATTCAGAGAAACGGTTTAAGAGACCCGATTTTACAGACGCTCATTGAAGACACATTAAAATGACTGTATATGATGAAAAAAGAGTAAAAATGCGAAAACAGTTTCAACCGTGGCTTATTTTTTCTTGGGAAGAAGATGGAATGGTCTTACGTGACGATGCACCAGAAAACATCCGTAAGATCTACGAAAAGTGGAAAAATACAAAGCCTATTATGCCATCTTTATGTTAGCCCTTATCCAGGGCTTTTATTTTTATCAAAAAAGCAGAACATAAAACGGAAGAGCCACAAGGCTCTTTTTCTTTTGAAGAAAGGAAACATATGAAGAAAGACAAAGACACAAAACTCGGTTTCAGCTGGTTTTACCTGCTGGGAACCATTCTGGTTATCCTGAAAGCATTGAACCTGACAGCCATCCCATGGCTATGGGTACTTTCTCCGTTCTGGATCCCCTGGACGCTTGTCCTTGTGTTGGGATTCCTGGCGCTTATTTTCGCGGGGTTATTGGCCTCTTTTGAATGGATTGGGGACCTGCGGAGAAAGCACAAACTGAAAAAGGCCATGAAGAAAGCGGGTGCCCTGTGATTAAAATCACCACAAAAGGCCTCACAGCCTGTCAGATCACTGGGCATGCCGGATACGCACCAAAGGGCACGGACATTGTCTGCGCCGCTGTCTCGGCTCTCTATGGCGGTCTTGTGACATCTCTGAACGCGCACTCTGACTGTCTTATGAGCGTGGTTGAAGCCGAAGATGGATACAACCTGACCATCGACTACCCAGATTCAGCGTCCACTCTGCTCATGAAGGCGTTTATCACATCGGTGTCTGCCATTGCAGACAACTACCCCAAAAACATCAAGGTCACGACATCCTGACGGATGACGACATCGCCCAGTACGGAAGGCGTTAAAAGCTGGAGGGTTCCTGCGGAGCCCTTTTTAATTCCGCAGAAACAGTGGTCCAGACAGGAAGACCCCGAAAACTCTAGGAGGAAAAACATGACCGAATTTATCAAATCTCTGTACCCGTGCTACGACCTCCAGCTTTTTGCCGAGGGCGCAGCAGAAACGACTCCCGCAGCTCCCAAGGGCAACGAGCCACCTGAACAGAATCAGGATCCTCTTGCATCCCTGACAGATGCACAGCAGGCAGCCATCAACCAGCTGATTGCCAGCCGCATCAAGAGGGAGCAGGAAAAAGCTGCTGATAAAGCCCAGAAAGAAGCGGAAGCCGCTCAAGCAGAAAGGCTGAAAAACATGTCTGAGGCTGAACGCAATGCCCAGCGGATGAAGGACCTGGAAGAAAAGGTCCACCGGTTTGAGCTGGAAAAACAGGAAAACGCAATGATGAAGGCTGCCCGCGATGAACTGCAGACACGCGGTTACTCCTTCGCAGACACTGTGATTTCACGCCTGATCGGAGCAGACGCCGAAGAAACGAAGGCGTCCATCGACGAATTCACGAAGGCTTTTGACGCTGCCGTGGATGAAGCCGTGAAGAAGCGGGTGCATGTCACTGAGCCCAAGGCCGGAGCCACTTCCACCCTGACCAGAGAACAGATCATGGCAGAGAAGGACCGTGCAAAGCGCCTGAAACTCATCAGCGACAACATGGCACTCTTTCAGAATTAGGAGGACAACATGACCAAGAAAATCGACCTGCAGCTGTTTGCTGCAGAAACCAACCTGACCGCCGCAGCTGACCTGGAACCGGCAGTCTCCATTGATCTGACCAGCCGGATGTCTGAAAACATCAGCACCCTGCTGCGTGTCATCTCTGCCAACGAGATGATCCCGATGGCGGTGGGAACCACCATCAAAATGTACGAAACAAAGGTCAAGACAAAGCCGACTACTGCAGCAGCAGAAGGTGAAGTCATCGGCCTGACCAAAATCGAGCGCAAGCTGAAAAACACCTTCGAGATTGCCCTGAGCAAGTACCGCAAGGCAACTTCCGCAGAGGCGATCCAGAAAATCGGACGCACCACCGCAGTGGACCAGACTGACCAGGTGCTGATCAAGTCTATCCAGAAGGACATCAAGGATAGCTTCTTCACGCTGCTGGGCACCGGAACCGGTACCGCAACCGCTGTTGCTACCGGCCTGCAGGCAGCCATGGCGGCTGCATGGGGAGCTGTGCAGACGAAGTTTGATGATGTTGATGCTACCCCGATCTATTTCATCAGCACTGCTGACGCTGCCAAATATCTCGCTACCGCTCAGGTGACTATGCAGACTGCTTTCGGTATGTCCTACATCGAAAACTTCCTGGGCATGGGTGACGCCTTCATCACTCCGTCCCTGACTGCAGGCACCGTGGTGGCGACCGCCAAAGAAAACCTGTTCTGCGCCTACATCCCGACATCCAACGGCGAAGTCGCCAACACATTCGGCCTGACTTCTGACCAGACCGGGCTGGTTGGCATGACTCACAGCCTGGCTACTGACCGCGCAACCGTGGATACTCTGGTGATGTCCGGCGTCAAATTCTTCCCCGAAGACCTGTCCGCTGTCATCAAAGTAGCCGTGACTGCCGACACAGCGAAAACCGAATAGGTCAAACCGTGCTGGAAGAGATCAAGGCGCTGCTGGGATTTACCGATACTGACAGGGATCCGCAGCTGACGACCATCATGCGGCTGGTGCAGCAGCGTCTGTGCTCTCTTTTGGGCACGGACGAAGTGCCAGACGCACTGGCTTACATCGTTACCGAGGTGACTGTCCTGCGCTTTAACCGCATTGGGTCAGAAGGCATGTCATCCCACAACGTGGAAGGGGAGAGTATCACCTACCAGGCAACGGATGACTTTGCCGCCTTTGCCAACGACATCGAGGCATGGAAGGAAGCTAATGCCGGAGATGTTTCCAGAAAGATCCGATTCATATGAGATACGACCAGAAAGTCTATTTTGTGAAGCGGATTCCCGGGGATTATGACAAAACAACCGGCAATTACTCCGACAGGGAACACACGTTCCCTGTGTGGGCCAGCGTCATGGACACCGGAACCGACATGCTGAATCTGCTCTATGACAAAATTCCCCAGGGGAGCAAGACTCTGCATGTCATGGGGCATTGGAAGCAGCCGGATCTGATCCGCATCGATGGGAAGACATACAAAATCGACCTGACACGCCAACTTAGAACAAAGCAGACGTTCATCGTCTCCGAGGTGCCTGGATGAGACTCAAGGTTAAGATGAAGATTCCGAAGAACTTCATGACTCCTGTCAACAAGGGCAAAATTGCCAGAATCGTGCAATTGAACACTGCAGAACTGACCCGAAAAGCAAAAGCCAATGCACCTTATCCATGTCCCAGCCATCCTTATTCGACCGGTCAATTGCAAGGATCCATTCTTCCTGAAATCACCGACGGAGGAATGACCGGCAAGGTGACAGCAACGGCGGAGTACGCAGAATATGTGGAGGTGGGAACCCGGTTCATGGCTGCCCAGCCCTACATGAAGCCTGCCTTTGACCAGCAGAAAGAGGTATTTCTGGACGATATGAAAAAACTCATCATGAAGGAGCTGTGACATGCCTGCATCTCAGGAACTGTACACAGCGATGCTTCTCAAACTCCGGTCCCTGTGGCCGGATTCTGTGTTTGATGGAGACCTGCCACCGGATGGGACGCCCTATCCTTTCGTGCATCTTGGAGACACTCAGGACATCGCAGAGTTTCTGGTGAAAGGAGCTGCCTTCGGGCGGATGTCCATCACCGTCAACATCTGGATTAACAACCCCAGAAGACGCGGAGATCTGAGCCTGATGATGCTGAAAGCCAAGGCGCTGGCAAGGTCCATCAACGAAACAGACAGCTTTGGCTGGTGCCTGAGCGGAAGCGAGGAATCAGTCATTCCCGACAACACAACAAAGGACCCCTTGATGCATGGGGTCCTTATTTTCGAATTCAAATACTGGAGGAAAAAATGACCAAAAACAGAATTATTGACCTGCAGCTGTTTGCCGATGGAGACCCTGTCCAGGGATCCAAGATCATCTTTGCACTGCGTCAGCTGTCGAAACAGACCGAAGAAAACGCAAAGGTGCTGGCATGGCAGAAGGAAGGAAGCCGCAGCATTTCCAAGGATGCAGACACTGTGAAGACCAAAAGCGGCACCGTCCGTGTCCCGGGTGCAGCGGAAGTCGAATACTCCCTGACCTCTCTGGTGGCAAAGGGTGACACAACCTATCAGGATTACCAGGACGCGATGATGAACGATGAGAAGTTCGAGCTCTGGAAAATCAACATGGACGAAGCCGGAAGCGGAGAAAACTCCGGAAAATTCAAGGCGGAGTACGCCCAGGGCTTTATCACGAACATCGAAGAATCTTCCAACTCTGAGGACTTCGCGGAGCTGTCCATCGACTTCGGTGGCGAACAGAAACCGCAGCACGGCTTTGCGACCCTGACTGCAGAACAGCAGGAGATGGCACAGTACGTTTTCGAAGACGTGCTGAAAAAGGCCGCAGCCTAGACCAATCAAGCAAGGAGCCGAAATCGGCTCCTTTATTTTTGTAGAAAGACGAGGAAAACATGGAAATCACCATCAACAACAAAACTTATCCGCTCAAGGCTTCCTTTGCCTTCCTGAAGAAAATCGAGACCATGGACCGCCGGGCTGCCGGAGATTCCGAAATCGACATGGGTCTGGCAAACGCCATCGTCATGGCCCGGGACACAGGAGACCTGCGCTATCTGGTGGACCTGATCTGGGCGCTGAATGCGGGGCAGAAGCCCGCTCTGGAACGGACGGCGGTTGAATCCTACATCGAGGACGACTGCGAAGACCCCGAGGCACTGCTGAATGAGGTCATCGGTTTTTTGTCGAAAGCGAATGTCTGCAGGCTGCGTCTGAAAAAGATGGGAATCATCGCGGAGCAGACAACGGAAACGCCCAGCCTTTCCGCATAGACGAAATCATCGAAGACGCCGCTGTTACCTGTTTTCGCTTTTTCGGACACAACACCATGGAGCAGGTCCTGAATCTGGACATGAAGGAATACCGGCTGCTTTGTGAGGCTGAAAGGCTCAAGAACATCGACCGGGAATACTGGATCCATGCGCAGGCCTTTGCCAACAACAAGGCGACGCTCCGGGACAGGAAAGGCCGGCTCATCTATCACCGGATGAACGACCTGTTCGACTACGAAAAGGAACTGAAGCGGGAAACATCGAAAACCAGAAAGACCCGGAAGAAGGAAGAGAACCCCTACATCCGGGCCATGAAAAAGTATCTGCAGGAGAAGCAGAAGAAGGGAGAATGACGTGAGCAGTCACAAGGTCGAGGCCATTCTCTCCGCCAAAGATGACGGACTTACCGATGCGCTGAAACGTGTCGAATCCACGCTGAAATCGCTGGACGCCACTGTCAAACGAATCGGAAACATCATGCTCAAGGCCAAAGATGCCGGAGCCACCGCAACCATCAAAAAAGTGGAGCGGGCAGCCGAAAGCCTGGACAAGACCAAAGCGGAGACAGAACTGGCAGCCGACGACAGGGCATCCCCCATCGTCGAGAAAGTCACAGAATCACTGAAAAAGGCTGACAGCCAGAAGGCGGAAGCGACTCTGAGCGCAAAGGACAAGGCGAGTCCGGCAGCAAAGCAGGCAAAGGCCGCAATCAACCAGATCAAGGCCCTGAATGCGACAGCCAAACTGGACGCAAAGGACAAGGCAACCGAGAAGATCCGCAAGGTTGCATCCAGCCTGAAGCAGGTTGCAGCTCACCCGGAGAACATCATCATCAATGCCAAAGACAAGGCGAGTCAGCTGATCAGCGAGGCAGGGCGAAAGATCAAGGCACTGGCAACTACCAAAGCCGAACCGACTATTGACGCAAAGGACGGACCGTTCAACCAGAAGGTCCAGGGCGTAAAAGAGAAGCTCTCAGCCCTGTCAAACGCTGCCGGGACAGTCGCTTTTGGCTTCCTGCAGTCGGCCGGGCAGAAGGCTTTCTCGGCCCTGACAGGGTCCATTGACGGAGCTATCAGCCGATATGATACCCTGCAGCAGTTTCCGAAGGTCATGTCTCAGATGGGCTACTCTGCAGACCAGGCACAGGCCAACATCCAGAAAATGTCGGACGGCATCGACGGACTGCCGACGACTCTGGACGGGATCGTTGCCAATGCCAAAAACCTGACCCTGACGCTGGGCAACATGGACAAGGGAACCGATACCGCCATCGCATTCAATAACGCCATGCTGGCTTCCGGTGCTTCCACCGAGGATGCAGACCGGGCACTGACGCAGTACACCCAAATGCTTGCCAACGGAAAAGTGGACATGCAGTCGTGGATGTCCATGCAAACGGCCGGAAAGTACGCATTGACAGAGGTCGCCAAGGAGCTGGGCATCACTTCCGGGAATACCCAGGAACTGTACGAACAGCTGCAGAAAGGCAATATTTCGCTGGACCAGTTCAATGATGCGCTTATCAAAGTGGCCGGTTCTGGATCCAAAATGGCGGAGACAGCCCGGAAATCCATCGAAGGTATCGGCACATCCCTGAAAAACCTCGCCAATGCAGGAAAGAAGGGGATGGCTAACCTGCTGACGACCATTGACGAAGGCCTTGCGGCTTCCGGAACCAGCATTGCCGGCATGATCGACAGTCTGAAAGGCCTCATCAACACGGGATTCAAGGGCGCTCAGGCGGCCGCTGCGCAGATGATTGCCCAAATCACATCCATGGGCTCCGGAGCCTTTGAGCCGATCATGACAGGCGTCAAAAAGCTCGGTGATGGCATTTCCAAGGCTTTCCAGAGTTTCCTGAGCGGAGCGCTTCCGCAAATCACTCAGCAGCTGGCAAATCTGGCCAATCTGGTTGGCGAGGTCGCCGGAGCGTTTGGTGACATGGTTGGATCCATCGACATGTCGTTCCTGGCTGGTGTCCTGTCCGGTATCACAGCCAAATTCAGGGCACTGCTGGAAATCGTCAGCCAGGTGTTCCAGAAAATGGCAGACACAGGTGTTGCAAACAAAGTGGCTACTGCATTCGGCAAGGTCGGGCAGGTCGTGAATGACATGTTCATGACGATGTCCCGATCCGGAGCCCTGGACAAACTGCTGGACCTGTTTGTCCAGATGGTTGGTATCCTTGCGGATGCTGCCAGCGCTGTTGCCGACTTCATCGCCGGGATCGATGGTGACATTCTGGGAAATGTTGTGACTGGTGTGATGGCGGCTATTGCGGCCTTCAAAGGCTTCTCCTTCTTGAAGAACTTTAACCCCCTCGAAGGATTCTTGAAACGGTTCAAAAAAGGCACCGATGAGCCTGAAAAAGACACAAAAGCCATGAAAAGCAAGGTAGCTCAAGTTTTATCTTCCATGGGAGACCTGTTCATGGGTCTGGGAGATGGAATCAAGTCTGCCCTGCAGGGCGTTGGCTCTGTAATTGAGTCTGTCGGGGCTTCTATCGGGGTTGCGTTCGAAGGCTTTGGTGAGGCGATGAAGATGGCAAACCCCGTCAATTTGCTGGCCCTTGCCGCTGTCATCGTCTCCATCGGTGCAGCGCTGGCTCTTGTGGCATCTCAGGGACAAGGTGTAGCAGCAATCATCGCCGGTGTGGGCACGGCATTCGCCAATGCAGCGCCGTTTGTCACAGCCCTTGGTGATGCGATCGGGACGATCGTTGAGGCAATCGGAACGGCTCTGGCGGAAGTTCTGACCGCCATTGCGCCATATGTCGAAAACTTTGCGAACGCATTTGCCACATGTGCCCAAGGCATTGCCGATGCGGTCGCAACCATCACCGAAGCAATCACTCCGCTTGTGGATGTTGTGATGCAGAACTTTAACCAGCTGGTTGCCATTGCTGGAAACGCAATCGCACAGATCATCACAGCCTGCGGTCCTTTCATCCCCAACATCACCCAGATGGTGGAAACGGTTGTTTCCAAGCTGCCGGAAATCATCAACGCTTTCTCCAATCTGCTGAGCGAAGTTAGACCGATCATTGATTCGATTGGTGATGCAATTAAAAAGTTCGGCAGTGCGATTGAGGATGCTCTGGATGGAGTGTCGGGAGTTATCGATTCTGTCGGCGGGCTCATCAAGAGCTTTTTTGATGGAATCTCCGGAGTGATTGATTCTGTCGGAAAGGCAGCCCTCAATTGTGGACGTGGCTTCGAAGCACTTGCAAGAGGTGTTGAGAAGATCACCAACCTTAACCTGCTTGACATGGGCGCCAGTCTTGGGACTGTAGCTACAGGCATTGGTTTGATTGCCGCTGCCTCTTCGGGCTTAGGCGACACAGGCACTCAGATGCAGGCACTGGGCACTGGACTCACGATGATTCAGGCGTCCGCAGAAGGTGCCATTGCCGCAATGCAGAATTTCAGCAGCATCACGACACAGCTGCAGCAGGTCGGCGCGTGTGCTCCCCAGGTGACCACGGCAGCCAACGCAATCACCCAGTTCTCTGCTTCCGCTGTCGCCGCCATGGCTGGACTGGTTGGAGCTGTCGCAGGACTGTCAGTATTCACGGCCGGGCTGACCCAGCTCACTGCTGCATCGACATCGGCCGGATCTGCAGCACTGGTCATGGCTTCTGGATTCTCTGGAGTCTCTGGCGCTGCATCTTCCGCAAGCGGAGCACTGACAGCCCTTGCGTCTGCCGCGCTCAGAGCAACTGCGTCCTTTGCGACAATGAGCAGTCTTGCGGCTGCTGGCATGTCCAGGATGGCGTCTGCTGTCAGATCTGGAATGTCCACAGTTGTTTCTGGCATCACAAGCGGAATGAGAAACGCCACAAGGTCAGTCACTTCCGGCGTCAGCTCCATGCTCAGGGCCATGACGTCCGGTGTTTCTGCAATGTCTTCGGCTGGCAGAGCCATGGGCGTTGGAGCCAGCACTGGACTGAGGTCCGGCGTTTCCCCGATGCCTGCAATCGCCAGATCCGCATGTTCTTCTGCCGTGGCGGCCATGTCCGGATTCTACGGTGCTGCGTTCTCCGCCGGCGCTTACATCGGAATGGGGCTGGCCAACGGCATGGCGTCTCAGCTTGGCAGAGTGCAGAGCATTGCGGCGTCTCTTGCCAATGCTGCAGCCAGAGCCACAGCGGCCGCCGCCAAAGTGCATTCCCCTTCCAGGGTGTTCATGGAAATCGGTGGCTACATCGGCGAAGGCCTTGCAATCGGTATGGACAAGACCCAGAAGATGGTCGCCAGGGCTGGCAATGACCTGATTTCCTACGGTCAGTTCGCAGCTCCCAGACGCGCCTCTTTTGCCGGCGGTTCCATGTCGGTTGATGAGACTTACGGCCTGAATGTGGAGGTTTACCCGACTGTATCCATCAACGTCAACGACAGGGAGATTGCCAGGGCGACAGCTGACGAAATGACCAAAGAACAGCAGCGCAAGGAAATCATCAAGCAGAAACTGAGAGGAGACAGATGACATACAAATTTGTTGACACAGTAAGACAAACCACCGCAGCAACGGAATCCCTGCCTGATGAAGCTGTGCGCATCAACGGGAAGTGGCTGGAAAATGAGGTGTCCGGTTATCGGACACTTCATGTTTCTGGCCGTGAACTCATCTCCACGGAAATAAACACCAACACCATTGCCGGGATGAATGGTGAAATCTTTCTTAATAGCCGGATCCCTGCCAGGGTCATCACTGTTCGGTATTTGCTTGCGGCCAAGTCGAACTTCGAATTCCGGCAAGCTTTCAACCAGCTTTGCCGACTGCTGCAGCCAGCCCAGGTCGAGGTCGTTTTTGCGGATGAACCGGACAAATACTTCATCGGGACCAAATCCGAAATCGAAAATCCCGAACCCGGCAGCAACATCACGACGGGGGAATTCAAGATTTTCTGCACGGATCCGTTCAAGTACTCCACCACAGAGAAGACTTTCCAGATGGACGGCGCAGGAACAATCATGGTGGAAAATACCGGCTCAGTCCCTGTCCCCATCCGCTACGAAATCACACACAACCACGAAAACGGCTATGTCGGGATTGCTTCCGAGCACGGCGCCATGGAGTTTGGCAAGCGGGAAGAAGCGGACGGCGTGACCTATCAGCAGATGGAGCACTTGCTAAATATCAACAACTTCATTTCTGCCCCCAACGACACAAACGGGCATGATGTCATGCATCCGAACTATGGATGCAAAGGCACCCTGAAAACCATGGGCTACAATGGCCGGACTTACCTGTGCCTTGACAACCCCGGCACAGCTTCCGGAAACGCCTATGGTGGGCTCAGGACCCTGACCATCCCTGCAGATTCCAACGGCGCTTCCGGTGCTCAGAACTGGTACCTTTACGGACACCTGTGTTTCTGGGCCTCCCAGATGGGACAGACAGGGGAAATGACGGTCAATGTCGTGACTGCCGACAATCAGCTGATCGCAGGGATGACCTGGTACAAAACAGACATGTCCGGCAACACCGGGGTGTACGAAATCACAGTTGGCGGTCAGGCGTCCAGTGCAGTCAACGCTGGACATGTGCTCAGGTCCTGGACCTATCAGACCAGTCACACTCACAGTGACAATCCCTGGTACGGAGACTGGGGACACGTTGACCTCAAGAAAGAGGGATCCAAAATCACCTTCTTTTACTGGGGAGGGTATTTCACCTACAACTGCCCAGAAGTGGCGAACCTTGTGGCAGCCAAAGTGCAGGTCACATGCAAGGTGTGGGCACAGCAGCCCAACAAGCGGATGTACTGTGCCGGGTTTGACACACTGGATTTCTATAAATGCAACGTCAACAAATGGCGTGACGTTCCCAACCGCTATTGGCAGGGGTCAAAGCTGGAAATCGACGGCAACACCGGTCAGTTTCTGGTGGCCGGGATGCCGAAGCCACAGGATGAGATTCTGGGGACGAAGTGGTTCAAGGCCGAGCCAGGGGAGACGGAAGTCAAACTCTACTTCTCATCCTTCTGCTCCCCTAAACCGACCGTTGTTGCAAGGATAAGAGAGGCATGGCTATGAGTACACCAAGAATTGCGATCCTCAACGCCCGGGATGATGTCCTGGGCTTTTTGGACAATGACAGACCGGACGCCATCCACTACTTCGATGAGGCCCTGCATCTGTATCTTGCCGGGTCAGCCTACACCTTTGAGGGCAAGGTGCTTACCGGTGAGGATACGCAAATCATCGAAGTGGGAAACAAACTGTCATTCAGACACGAAAACAAGGACTACTACCTCAACATAGTGAAGACAGAAAAGGATGAGGTATACACATCCTTTGAATGCTTTGGTCTGACTTTTGAATTCCTGAATGAGGAAGTTGACAAGTACGAAGCACCCGAGGCAAAGACTCTTGCCGCCTACATCCAGCAGTGGGGCGCTGAAACGATGGACCTCAGGATCATCCACAATGAGGTGGCGGACAGGGCGCTGAAACTGAAATGGGATGGACGGGAGACGATTTTGAAGCGCCTCTTTTCTCTTGCCAACAGCTTTGACGTGGAATTGGATTTCCAGACAGTCCTGAACCGGGATTTTTCTCTGTCCCATATGAATCTCTACATCGTGAAGCAAACCGGCAAGGATAGGACAGGCGAAATCCTGCGGTACGGCAAGGAAATCGAAGGGATCAAAAAGACTTCGGATGTCTCTGACCTGTACACCGCCATTCGTCCCAGGGGCAAGGATGGACTGACTCTTGCGGGATACTCTCATGCCAAAGAGTCAGACGGTATCTGGCTGAGAGGCGAGGACATCCTGAACCCGTCTGCAAAAGACAGGTTCCCGGCTGTCAATCCTGATAAGGCAGAGGGGTACATTGCCCGTTACTGGGACTGCGATGTGGAAGACCAGGCCATGTTGTATGGTCGTGCCCTTGCAGAACTGCGCAAGAACTCCGTACCAAAGCTGGAGTACGAGGTGGACGGTTTTGTGGATGGTGCCATCGGTGACCGGTTCACGATTGAGGATGACGCCTATCAGCCAACTCTGTACGTTCAAGCTAGGGTCGTTGAACAGGAAATCTGCTTCACGGACCCATCCCGGAGCAAGACTACTTTCGACAACTTTACCGAGGTAAAATCACAGCTTTCCAGCACCATTCAGGCACAGGTGGAAAAGCTGGTGGAGAAATACAAGACATATCAGGCCGGTATCTCTTCCACAGCCGGGACCATCTTTGTCAACGGTGTAGGGACTACGACACTGACAGCCTTTGTCCGGGATGGCGTGACCGATGTCACCGACAAATTCACGATCCGCTGGTACAAGGCAGGGACTGAGTGTGGGAATGGTAAAACGCTGACCGTTTCCAGCACGGACTTTGATGACATGGCGGTGTACGGATTCAAGGCTTTTGACAGCACCGGAGCCATCAAGGCGGAATATGAACTGACCTTTGCCAATGTGGTGGATGGTGTGTCGGATTATCTTCACGTCAAATACTCCAACGACGGCGGCCAGACATTCAGCAGCCCAGACGGTGACTGGATTGGACAGTATCACGACAGCAACCCTGTCGATTCCCCCGACCCTGCGAGATACACATGGGCCAAAATCAAGGGCAACGATGGTGCCAACGGAACCACACAAAAGCTGGTTTCGCTGACCAACGAATACTACCTTTCCACATCTGATACTGCCCAGACAGGCGGTTCCTGGGGGACGACTTACCCGGACTACGAAGATGGTAAATTCTTGTGGGTCCGAGTCAAGGCGGTCTATAAGGATCCCAACGGAACAGCCTATACCGCACCGGAGCTTGATAAGGCGTGGCTCAATGCAGGCAAGGCCATC
>NZ_CAJUPA010000018.1 GCF_910588395.1 uncultured Faecalibaculum sp.
TCTGGAGGCTCTGGCAGTGGTGTGCTTCGACATCTAGGTTGTTTTCAAATTAAAAAAAGGGCATCTTTGCGAACAACAATGCCCCGAGATCATCCATGAAGATCTGATCTCAATATGGAATATACAGCTCCTGGGAATACCCGAGAGACGCTGAGTTCAAATCAATAGTCAGAGACTTGGGATTGTAATTGGCAAAATCCGGAATCACACCCTCAAACGTGAAATCCACGGTACAGGGCAGACTCATCTCAGGATCAAGATAGAGACATTCATACCCCGAGGCTGTCCCTTCATAAGATTCGGTTTTCGGAGCCATTCCATCAGTTTTGAAATCGACTTTGCGGATTTCATCCAGGCTCATATCCGCCAGATTCCCCTTGTCTTTATAATCGGAAAGTCGAATGCCAGTCAGATGACACAGCGGAGTAATGTACGGAACAACAAGCCGGTCATCTGTTTTGTTTTCATAGGTGATGATCAGACCTTTTACATACGAATTTCCATTTTCATAACTGTATTCTGCATTTGACGCATCCACCCGGAAAGCAAAATCCCTGTCTTCATACAGAGTAAACTTCTCCTCCTCGGAATACGTTACGTTTTTATCGGAAATCTGCCGCAGTCTGACAGCATCGAAGGGAATGAATCCCCCGTTCCGGGAAAACAGAAGCCCTATATGTTTCTGGTCATTGTTGGGATATCCCGTATAGCCATAGACAAGCGTGGAATGAGACGGCTGGACAGATTTCGCAATGATTGTCTGCTTCCTGTCGATTGCATGAATCTCATCATTTGCTTCGTCTGTCACCTTGAAAGAAAGAGAGTCCATGGGATACGCTTCCTGCGACTGATTGTCGACAGAAGCAAGATAGTAATAATACACTGTATTCGTTGTCTGATTCGTGACCTTCAGGGCATCCATCAGCTTGAATGAAACGTCATCCTTCAGCATCACCGCCGGATCCCGGCTGCTGCAGGCACCCAGAGACAGAGCAGTGACTGCGGCCAGAATGACCGCTTTGACTTTTTTCATTTTCCAACCTCCGTTCATCAGGGAATTTTATCAGAAAGGGGCCCGGATTGACATGTTATCCTTGCAGCTTGAAATCTTTCTTCTGTTGGCACTTGGCTGGTTTCTCGCCAGTCGCAGAATTCTTGCCAGGAACACCAGGGATCAGATCACCTCGCTGGTGCTCAATCTCGTATTGCCGGCATCCATCATCCGTTCCTTTGAACTGGATCTGACCTGGGAACAGTTCACGACGCTGTCTGCAGTTCTTTTCTGCTCCATTGGCATCCAGATTCTGTATTCCATCGCTGCAAAACTGCTGTGGAGAAAAGAACCGGAAAACCACAGAATCAACCTTTGCTACGGGACACTGGTTTCCAATGCCGGTTTCATGGGGATGCCCATCTGTGAACAGCTGTATGGCAGCATCGGTCTGCTGTGTTCTTCCATCTTTCTGATCCCCCAGCGCATTGTCATGTGGAGTGCGGGACTGTCACTCTATACCGCCGCAGACCGGCGTACTGCCATTCGGAAAGTTCTGCTTCACCCCTGTATCATCGCCCTGGAACTGGGTGTTGTGATTCTGGTTCTGAGAATGAACGGCATTGGTCTCCCGGACTGTCTGGACCGCACGATCGGAGCAGTTGCCAGCTGCAACACAGCTCTGTCCATGATGATGATCGGCGGCATGATGGCTGATGCTGACAAACAGGACGTTTTCTCTCCTGTGGTTCTCGTGTATTCGTTTGTACGGCTGCTGTCTCTGCCGCTCATCATCTGGGGATGTCTCTCTCTGCTTCCTGTCAGCCGGCTGGCTCTGCAGGTCTGCGTCGTACTCTCTGCCATGCCGGCAGCCAGTACCACAGGAATGCTCGCCCAGAAATACCATCGCAGTCCCGCATTTGCTTCCAAACTCATTTTTGTCTCCACTCTGTTCTCCATGGGTACCCTGCCATTGATTTCCTGGCTGGTATCGCTGATCTGACCTGGAGGATCCCGGACTACTTTAAGCCTGTATTGGCCATAAGCGGCATCAGATGGTATAGTCATTTTTATGAAACTGAAACAAGCACAGACCAGCCAGGACCTGCAGCTGGTCGAACAACTATATGATCAATCCTTTCCGGACAGTGAACGCAAACCCTTTGACATGATTCTCTCCATGCAGAAAACCGGAAACGCAGACATCCTGATGATGATGGATCCGGACTTCTGCGGTCTGCTGATCACCATGAAAGACAAAGAAGTCATGCTGATTGACTATCTGGCTGTGGATCCGGAAAAACAGAGCCGGGGGTATGGCTCCCGGGCACTGAGTCTTTTCGGGGAGCAGTTTCCGGATCAGCCGGTTGTGCTGGAGATTGAAAATCCGGAAGGCACGGCACCGGACAGTCAGGAGAACCGTCGTCTGGCATTCTATCGCCGAAACGGCTTCAGCGTTATGGATTACACTGTCCTGCTCTTTGATGTCCCGATGAAAATACTTGTCCGCCGGGGAAGCATTTCCTTCCAGGAATATCAGTCTTTCCTTCTGCGCCGCCTTGGATCCTGGGCTCTGGAGCACATTCAGCTGACTGGCTGATTCTGTCCGCATCCCATCAGGCGGTCCTCATGTCTGATCATGCAAAAGGTCTCTTTCCCGCAGATTCTGTCTATGAATCAGGAAAGAGACCTTTTTCGTTTTCTGTTCAGCGGCTGTCCGGATTTCAGGAATCCAGCCTGCCGGTTATTCTGTAAGCCCCAGTTTTCGGCGGACCTGTTCTCTGGCCAGCTGTGCAACACTGTCATCCAGCGGTTTCAGGTCTTCCAGCCGGAAGGAAGGATTCCGTTTCTGCATGGCTTTGACAATGACGAAGTCCGCAACATCCGGATTCTTCGGCAGCAGCGGTCCATGGATGTATGTCCCCAGCATATGGTCATCCAGATACCCTTCAAATCCTGCATCGAAGCTGTTGCCGCATCCTTTGATGACTTTTCCCAGAGGATGTGTGACATGGCAAGTCTGGCCGCCATGGTTTTCAAATCCCATGATTTCTGTGGTGCGGCCATCCAGCTGGGCTTCAATGACGATATTCCCGATGCAGCGGGCACCGGCTTTTCCCGTATCTGTATAGTAGGAATGAAATCCCAGTCCATCGATTTTCGTACCGTCTGCGGCAATATAGTATTCACCGAACAGCTGATATCCCCCGCAGATCAGAAGCGCAAAGGTGCCTTCGTCCATGGCTTTCCGGATATTCTCCCTGCGGGCCATCAGGTCCGGAATCAGCTGCAGCTGTTCCTTGTCTGCGCCGCCTCCAAGAAAGATCAGGTCATAGTCACACAGGTCCGTTTCATCGCCGATGCCAATCTTGTCCACCTGGCAGGGAATGCCTCTGTCTTCACACCGTTTCTGCAGAACCATGATATTTCCCTTGTCACCGTACAGATCCATGAAATCGTGATAGAGCCAGGCGATTTTCATTTTCGAACCTCCTCCAGAATGGCGTTTCTGGCAGGTACCAGAGCCGTATAGGTGGCAACCACATAAATCACATCTCCGGCAGCTGCCGCTTCATGCACCGCTTCTTTCAAATCGGAAACCATGTGCAGAGGACCGGTCCATCCACCATACTGCATCCGCAGTCCCATATCCCCGGACCTGGTTCCCGTACACCAGATTGCCTGTGTGGCGGGATTCATGAATTTCTCGAAATGAGTGTCATAAATCCAGCTGACATCCCGGCCGTCCTGTTCCCTGTCGTTGAGGACGATCACAATCTGCTTCAAAGCCGGATCCCGTTCAATGACTTTCATGACTTCGTTGGCGCCGGTGGGATTTTTCACCAGATTCAGCACGATTCTTCTGCCGTCTGCTTCAAAGGTTTCATTTCTTCCGGCCGGCTGCGGAGCATGCCGGAAGACAGCCTCTGCTTTGGGAGCCGGAATCCCCAGAAGCTTGCCGAGAGCCAGGACAGCAGCGGCATTGTACATGGAGTAAAGCCCTTCATAAGGGTTGTGAAATGTACTGCCATTCCAGGCAAATGTTCCCGCAGCGAGATCGATATCCTCCAGATTCACGTCAATTGTGTCAGGGGTGCCAAATCCGCAGGCTTCACAGCGGAACCGGCCAATATGCGAATACTGATACCAGTCATAGACCAGAGGACGGGAGCAGCGGGGACAGAACTTGCCCTCGGCTGCTTCGCCGGTGACTCTGGTGCTTTCCTGATTTCTGGCCACGCCGAAAGTCACCACCGAAGCCTGCGGTGCCTTGTCTGCCAGACGCATCACATTAGGATCATTGGCATTCAGCACCAGCGTTCCCTGAAACGGTTCCAGCACTCCTTCGATGGATTCTATGAGCTGTTCCATTTCCCTGGCTCTGTCCAGCTGATCCCGGAAGAAATTGGTTACCACAAGAGCGGTGACAGGCAAGGCCGGAAGTATGTATTTTACATTCAGTTCATCGGTCTCCAGGACCGCTGCTGTGGCTTTGACGGTGCCGGACAGACTTGTGCGGGAGAGCAGAGCTGTGGCAATCCCTTCCCGCAGGTTGTCTCCCTTGCGGTTGGTCACCACGTCATAGCCTGCCTCCTGAAGAAGATCGGCAATAAGGTTGGCGGTACTGGTCTTGCCGTTGGTGCCAGTCACCACCACAACCGGACCGGTGATCCGGATTTTCGACAGAATCTGCGGATCGATTTTCAGGCCGATCTGCCCCGGCAGAGATCCGCCCCGGCCGGCAAAAGACAGCAGCCAGCGGGACAGCCGGACCGCTGCCACAGATAGATTTTTCATGAAGCGCCCTCCAAAACTGCCTTTTATTATACCTTGCCCCTCCGTATAATAAAACATGGTCAGCCCGGCTGACTGTGGAAGGAATCTGAAGGAGGAACCATGAAACAGCTCGAACAGATGTACGAAGGCAAAGCAAAAAAAGTGTTTGCGACAGATGACCCTGCACTGGTGATTGTGGACTACAAGGATGATGCAACAGCATTCAACGGTCTGAAAAAAGGCACCATCACCGGCAAGGGCGCCATCAACAACCGCATGACCAACTACCTGATGAAACAGCTGGAAAAAGCAGGCATTCCCACCCATTTTGTGGAGGAAATCGATGACCGGAAAACCGTTGTCAGGAAAGTGGACATCATTCCTCTGGAAGTCATCATCCGCAACCGGGCAGCCGGCAGCTTTTCCAAACGCCTGGGCATTCCTGAAGGGTCTGATCTGCTCTGCTCCACCCTGGAGTTTTCCTACAAGGACGATGATCTGGGAGATCCGCTGATCAACAGCTACATGGCAAAAGCCATAGGTGCGGCAACTCAGGAAGAGATCGATACCATTACCGACTATGCCTTCCGGGTCAATGATTACCTGAAAGAGTTCTTCAAGGGCATTGGCATTGAACTGATTGATTTCAAGCTGGAGTTTGGCAAAACCGCAGATGGAACCATCGTACTGGCGGACGAGATTTCTCCGGATACTTGCCGCTACTGGGACATCGAAACCGGTGAACACCTGGACAAGGACCGTTTCCGCCGGGATCTGGGAGATCCGGAAGGCGCATACAAAGAAGTGTTTGCCCGGATGGGTTTCACGGAGGCTGAATAATGGCCGACCATTCCATCTGGTCTTCCCCGCTGTCAGCCCGCTATGCTTCCCGTCCCATGCAGGAGCTGTTTTCCGATGACAAGAAATTCAGCACCTGGCGCAGACTCTGGGTGGCTCTGGCAGAAGCCGAACAGGAGCTGGGTCTGGACATCACCGATGAACAGATTGCCCAGCTCCGGGAACACATTGACGACATCGATTACGAGACAGCCCGAAAACGGGAGGCCGAGGTACGTCACGATGTCATGTCGCATGTCTATGCCTATGGACAGCAGTGTCCGGACGCCAAAGGCATCATTCATCTGGGTGCCACCAGCTGCTATGTGGGGGACAACACCGACCTGATTGTCATGCACGAGGGTCTGGAACTTCTGCAGAAGAAAATCGTCAGTGTACTGGCACAGCTGCGGGAATTTGCTCTGAAATACAAAGATATGCCCACCCTGGCGTTTACGCATTTCCAGCCGGCACAGCCCACGACTGTGGGCAAGCGGGCAGCGCTGTGGGCACAGGATCTGCTCATGGACTACGAGGAAATTCAGTATCTGCTGAACAACAGGAAACTGCTGGGGCAGAAAGGCACAACCGGAACCCAGGCCAGTTTCCTGGAACTCTTTGAGGGAGACGAAGAAAAAGCCAGCCAGATTGACGGACTGATTGCCGCAAAAATGGGCTATGACAAAGTTTTCCCGGTTTCCGGCCAGACCTATACCCGCAAATATGACACCCGTGTACTCCATGCCCTTTCCGGCATTGCCCAGAGTGCACATAAATTCAGCAACGACATCCGGCTTCTGCAGCACATGAAGGAAATAGAAGAGCCCTTCGAAAAGAACCAGATCGGTTCCAGTGCCATGGCTTACAAGCGCAATCCCATGCGCAGCGAGCGGATGGCGGCTCTGGCGAATTTCGTCATGTCAGACGCTATGAACCCGGCCATGACCGCCAGCACCCAGTGGTTTGAGCGGACTCTGGATGACTCCGCCAACCGCCGTATGGCTGTAGCCGAGGCCTTTCTGGCAACAGACGGCATTCTGGATCTGTATCTGAACATCACAGACGGACTGAAGGTTTATCCCAAGGTGATTGAAGCCGATCTTCTCCGGGAACTGCCTTTCATGGCTACGGAAAACATCATGATGGATGCTGTGAAAGCCGGTGGCGACAGACAGGAACTGCACGAAGCCATCCGGGAACATTCCATGGAAGCAGCCAGGCAGGTCAAGGAGTTTGGAAAGCCAAACGACCTGGTGGACCGGATTGCCGCTGATCCCCGGTTTGGCCTGAGCCGGGAACAGATTCTGGAGGCAATGGATCCTTCCCGTTTTGTCGGCCGTGCACCGGCTCAGACAGAAGCCTTCTTCCGGGAATATGTGGTTCCGGTACTGGAAGCCAATCAGGACGCACTGAATCTTTCTGCTGAAATCAATGTCTGAATGACCGTTCAGGGGATGCTGTGCATCCCTTTTCTGTACCCTGCCGGATCTCAGCAGTCCCGATTTTTCATTTATTTTCAGTTAACATATTTTGCCTGGGGCAGTTGTCAGGCCATTTGTCTCTTTATGGCGTATACTGAATTTGAAAAAAGGTGACTTAAACATGACAAGACAAAGGAAGACCAGCGAATTTCTGAGGACCTGCATATTTGAGGCGCTGATGCTGCTGCTGGACCAGAAGAAATACGAAGATATCACTATTTCGGAACTGGCTGAGAAAGCCGGCGTCTCGCGCATGACGTATTATCGGACTTATGAAAACAAGGAAGACGTCGTCATTCAGTTTCTCAAAACCCGTACCGACAGACTGCTGAAACAGTTCGATGAAGGAAACTATCAGAACCGGTATGAATGGTACAAGGAAATCTTTGAAGAGATTCTGGAACAGAAAGAGATTAACTACAAAATACTGAAAACGCCCCAGCTGTGTGCTGTGGCTCTTGAGCATTTCAACAACTTTGCAAAAGTGCTTCTTCCCCGGGTGTACAAAATCGAAGGTGACTCCACCGCCATGCACAACCGGATCATCTATCAGACAGGCGGATTTGTGTTTCTGATGTCCCACTGGGTGCTGGACGGCTGCCGGCAGAGTCCGGAAGAAATGGCGCACCTGCTGGATGGATACATTCACAACCAGTAACTGCTGTCTGTTTCTGTATACGAATACAGCCGGAACCATTCCGGCTTTTATTCGTTTTCTGTTTTGATCGTGATATTCCATTAAAAACAGGCATGGCCTGGAATCCGTGAGATTCTCAGTGCCATGCCTGTTTTGCATCATGAAGCCATTGGATTGCACGCAGGACTCAGGCTTTTCCAGCCGGTTTGTCCTCCACGTCTTCCAGAAGCTGAGCCGCCACATCTTTCATGTATCCATCCACCTGCGCACGGCTGCGGAGGTCATATCCCTCATATCCATTCACATCCCGGATGAGATCCATCATGGGAAGTGTACCATAGAGTCTCAGACCCGTGGATTCCAGGAAGCGGTTCAGTTCATCGGTGTTGTAGAAATCAATCCGCTCACTGCAGTGCGGGCAGTCCAGATACGCCATGTTTTCCACAATTCCCAGCACCGGTACATGCATCTGCTCGCACATGTGCACAGCCTTGGATACAATCATGGACACCATGGGCTGCGGAGTGGACACCATCACAACACCCTGTACCGGCATCTGCTGCAGAATCGTCAGAGCCACATCTCCGGTTCCCGGGGGCATATCGATCAGCAGCACATCCAGATCTCCCCAGATCACATCGGTGTAGAACTGCTTGACCACATTGCCCACGATTGGTCCGCGCCAGATCACGGGATCATCTTCGTTCTTCAGCAGATAATTCAGAGACATGACCTCAATCCCTTCCGGTGTCTTGACCGGAATGATTTCATTTTCTCCGGTGGCATAGGCTTTCTCGCCTTCAATGCCGAAAAGCCGGGGAATGCTGGGACCGGTGATATCCGCATCCATGACACCCACACGCAGCCCCAGCTGACGGAATGCACGGGCCAGCAGGACGGTCACCGTGGATTTTCCCACACCACCTTTGCCGGAAAGCACGGCAATGACATGCTTGATATGATTTTTCGGATTCGTCTGCACCGAGCACAGCGAACTGTCCTTGGAGCAGTTCCCCTTGGATGGGCATCCTTCACAGGACATACTTCATTTCCTCCTTCTGACTGTCAAAGTGTATCATACACTGTCCGCTGGTGCGCTGCAAAGCAGAAGGGTGCAGCCAGGCCATCAGCGGGCTTCCCCGATCCAGCGTGGTGCCATGACCTGCACTCCTGCCGGACTGCCGCCCTTTCTCGCTTCCACCAGCAGTGATTTGCACCGGTCATCCCGTCGGTCATACACAAGCTGAATCCGCCGCACACCAAGATTCTCCTTCTGCAGGGCAGTCAGAATTTCCTGCAGTCTGTCCGGACGGTGAACCAGATACAGCCGCCCTCCGTCGTCCAGAAATCCCGCTGCGCACCGGCAGAGATCCTCCAGGGTCAGATGGAACTCTGCCCTTCCCTGCTGCCGCAATGTCAGGGGAATGCGGAGATCCGAGGCATCCAGTGCGAAATACGGTGGATTGGAAATCACCACATTGGCTTTCAGATCCCGCACCTCCTGCACCGGCATTTCCAGGATCTGCCAGGGACTGTTGCACCGGGCAAGATTCAGCCGGGCAACCTCTGCGGGTTCATGCAGCAGTTCGATGCCTGTCATCTTCGAAGGGGAGAATTGATCCGCATAGACCAGCAGAACGCCATTGTTGGTGCCTATGTCGATGACCGACTCCTGCGGGCGGATCTCCATGAATTCTGCCAGCAAAGCTGTATCTGTGTTGAAGCGGAAGTGATCCGGATGCTGCCAGATGCGGCGGTCCGGATCCAGAAACCAGTCCTGGCGCAGCTGGCCGGTTTTCCGGCAGCTGTTGTCACTGCTGCTCATCTTTTCCCTCTTTCTGCTTCGTTTCCCCGCTCAGACCGGCTGTGCTGTCAGCTTTGCTGCGCAGCAGATCCCCGGCTGTGGTAAAGACTGACTGGTCGAATTTCCGGTTCAGCAGATTCACCACATCTCTGGCAGTATCCTGAACCGGTTCGAAAATCGTCGGCTGTTCCATAATATGTTCGGCATTCTGCAGCGAGCCCATGGTCACACCCATGTGGCGGTAACCGGCGGATTCGAAGTTCTGTTCCACAATGGACTGCACCGCTTCATACACCGGCTCAAACTGATTGGTGTACCTGTCCAGGGACCGGGACCGGACTTTGTTCCGGAAATCCACATCCCGGAAGACGACACTGACCAGCATGCCCTTCTGCCCGTCTTTCTGCAGCCGTCTGACCAGTTCCCGACAAAGATCCCTGGCAAAACTCAGCGCTTCTTCCAGCGTGTAGATATCCACATTCAGCGTCCGGGATACGGATACCGATTTGTGTGTGGAAGAGAATTCCAGTTTGTCAGAACCATTTCCTCTGGCCCTGGCAATCATGGACAACGCATTCTTGCCCAGAATACGTCGGACAGCCTGTTCATGAACCGGATCCGCCAGCTCGCCGATGGTATCGATCCCCTCCCGGCGGAGAAGCGGTACTGTTTTTTTTCCAATCCCCACCATCGAGCCGATATCCATCGGCCAGAGCTTCACCGGCACTTCTGATTTCCGCAGAACCGTGATTCCCATGGGCTTTCGCATGTCACTGGCCATTTTCGCCAGAAACCTGTTGGGCGCCACACCGATGGAACAGCGCAGTCCCAGCTCCTCATATACGGCGGTCTGGATCGCCACAGCCAGATCCAGCGGCCGTCTGTACCGGCGGATGGTGTCCGTAACATCCAGAAAGCACTCATCAATGGAAACAGGTTCCAGCATGGGAGAGTAGCGGCGCAGCAGACGGAAAAAATCCCCGGAGAGCTTTCGGTAGTAGGCATGATCCCCGGGGACGATGATCAGATCCGGATACAGCTGTTTTGCCTGGAACACCGGCATCGCCGAATGAATGCCCAGGGCTCTGGCGGCATAGTTTGCCGTGGACAGAACTCCCCGGGAAGACAAAGAGCCCACGGCCATGGGCTTGTCTTTGTATTCCGGATGACGGAGTTCTTCCGCGCTGGCAAAAAAGGCGTTCAGATCAATGTGAAACAGAACACGTGCCATTCCGGACCTCCTTCTGCAGTTCCCGCATGCCATCCACCGCCTGTTCTGTGGCGTGACCGTGGGCCATGACTGCCAGTTCCCTGAGTGTGTCATCCGCATCCAGGCGGCTGACGTGTGTTGTGGTGGAATCCTGTCCGGCTTCCTTGGATACACAGAAATGACTGTCGGCCCAGACTGCAACGCTGGCCAGATGGGTGATGCAGAGAACCTGCCGGCTTTCCGACAGCCGGTGCATTTTGGATCCCATGGCCAGCGCCACCTTGCCTGAGACACCGGTATCGATTTCATCAAAGATGATGGTGTCAATGCCATCCCGGGTCTGGAACACGGTTTTCAGCGCCAGCATCAGGCGTGACAGTTCACCGCCGGAGGCAGACTGTTTGACGGGTGTCAGGGGCTGTCCAGGGTTCATGCTGGCCATGAATGTGATTTCATCCAGACCGTTTTCTCCGGGTGTCTTTTCACTGCGGCGGATTTCAAAACGGGCATGCTCCAGCATCAGGTCCCGGGCATGAGAGAGAATCTGCTGTTCCAGTTCCGGTATCACGGCCATTCTCGCCTCGGACAGGGCTCTGGCTTTTTCCGCATAGACAGCCAGGGCTGCCTTTCTCTGTTTCTCCAGTCTTTCAAACAGATCCTGCCGGTGCAGAATGCGGTCCACCCGCTGTTCCAGTGCCTGCCGTTTTTCCATCATGGATTCATAGCTGCCCCCGTATTTCCGGTACAGCCGCTTCAGCTGATATTCCCTGTCCTGCATGGCATCCAGATCCCGGGCCTGATCCCGCACGCTGTCCAGCTGGTCTTGGGCTTCTTCTCCCACCGACTCCAGCTGAAAATACAATGACTGGATTTCCCCGCTTCGACCGGCCAGACCGGGGTTTCGCTTCATGACCCTGGCCAGCTCGTAGACGCTTTCCAGAATGCCTCCGTCCCGCTTCAGCAGACCCAGGATCTCCCGGACTTCCTCTTCGGTCTTCTGGGATCGGCTGGCGGATTTGATGGCTTCCTGCAGCTGGTCCAGTTCTCCCGGGCGGGCTTTGGCAGCATCGATTTCATTGAGCTGAGAGGTCACAAAGTCCAGTTCTTCATCGGAGTATGTTTCGTTTTTTGCCTGTACAAGCGCCTGCCGGGCTGCCGCATAGGCTTTCCAGGCTTCCTGCACCCCGCTGCGGTCTGCCCCGGCATACTGATCCAGCAGTTCCAGCTGAACAGCCGGATCCATCAGCTGAATGGTATCCATCTGAGAGTGAATATCAATCAGTCTGGAGGTCAGGCGGCGGATGAAGTTCAGTGTGGTGATCTGTCCGTTGACCCGGACCTGAGACTTGCCTGCCGCACTCACCGTTCTGGTAATGGTCAGAACATCCTCCGGCTCGAAGCCGTTTTCTTCCAGAAGCGCGTCGGCTGCCGGACTGGAGGTCAGAACCATGCGCAGCACAGCTTTGTCTGCTCCCTGACGGACCACATCGCCCTGGATCCGGCCGCCGCACAGATAGCCGATGGCATCGATCAGCAGCGATTTCCCTGCTCCTGTTTCTCCGGTGATGACAGACATCCCGCTGTCGAAATCCACCGAAGCTTTGTCGAACAGAATGTAGTTCTGTACAGTGATCTGTTCAATCACGGCTTTCTCCTTTCCCAGGCATACAGCATGGCTTCCCGGTTTCCGCTGCGCCCGGGAAGAATGTCATCCACGATCCGGACGTGGGCAAAATGCTGCAGAAGCCAGCTCTTCATGTCCTGAATGATCCGGCTGCGGATCCGGTCATCCCGCAGGACACCATGCTTGTTCAGCGCTGCCGGTCCGCATTCAAACTGCGGTTTCACCAGGACCGCCAGATGCCTGACAGGCAGCTGCCGGAGAACGGGATCCAGGACCGAAACAGCAGAAATGAAGGAAACATCCATGCACAGAAAATCCGGTGTTTCCGCCAGGTCCGATGCTTTCAGATTCTTCGCATTGAACCCTTCCATCTTCACCACCCGGGGATCATGATCGAGACGTTCGGCCAGCTGCAGATGCCCCACATCCAGGGCATAGACCTTTCTGGCACCTTCCTGCAGACAGACATCCGTGAATCCCCCGGTACTGGCGCCGATATCCAGCACCACCTGGTTCTCCAGCCGGATGCCGCATTCATCCACGGCTTTCTTCAGCTTGGCCCCGGCGCGGGAAACAAAGTCCTGCGCCGCAGGCAGCACCGTGACTTCCTCCGGATCTGCCACATCCAGGCTGGCCTTGGTGACTGTCCGGTTTTTCACCTGCACTCTGCCCGCCTTGATCGCATCCTGGGCCCGGGCTCTGGACCCCAGCTGTTCAGCCAGCAGTTTGTCCAGTCTCATGACTGCGCACCCCTGCGGGATTCCAGCCAGTCAAAGAGGTCCTCCAGCGAGATTCCCTCTTCCCGGCGCAGTGTCCGGACACTGCCGTGAGGAATGAAGGCATCCGGCAGCCCGATGACATGAAAAGCCGGAACCGGTCCGTCCTGGCCGGCCAGTTCGTCCCGGATGGCAGAGGACAGTCCCCCCTGGGATACATCGGTTTCAAACACCGTGACCGGCAGTCCGGCAGCAAAGATCTCCCGGAGCATGGTTCTGTCCACAGGCTTGAAAAACCGGGCGTTTACCACCCGCAGACCCATGCCGTTGATCCGGGCTTTTTCCCGCACCCGGTCCACTTCAGGTCCATAGGTGATCACGATCTGCTCCGGTTTTCCTTCATCAAAACTGGTCCAGGTGCCGGTTTCGATCTTCTCCAGCTTCTCCTTGCGCTGATGCAGGGCAGATCCCCGGGGGTAGCGGATAAAGCAGGGATCTTCATTGCAGAAGGCGGAATACAGCAGATCCTGGGCCTCCGGGGAATCCTTGGGCTGACAGATGACGATATCCGGGATTGTCCGCAGAAAGGCAATATCGTAGATTCCCTGATGAGTATCTCCGTCCTCGCCCACCAGTCCCGCCCGGTCCACACCGAATACCACCGGCAGATGCTGCCGGGCGACGTCATGCAGCACCTGGTCATAGGCCCGCTGCAGAAAACTGGAATAAATGGAGACAAACGGCCGCAGTCCGCCGGCTGCCATACCCCCCGCTGCTGTCACCGCGTGTTCTTCGGCAATGCCGCAGTCAAAAAAACGGTCGGGAAACCGCGCCGCAAACTGCAGCAGTTTGGATCCGTTGGCCATGGCCGGCGTGATCGCCGTGATCCGGTGATCGGATCTGGCCAGCCGGCTGAGCGTATCCGCGATGATCATGGACCAGCTCTCTTCTCCGGGACAGCTGCTGCTCCGGAATTTTCCCGTCACCGGATCAAAAGGCGGCACGCCATGCCACTGACCGGTTTTGTCCTGCTGCGCTGGAGCGAATCCCAGTCCCTTTCTTGTCCGGACATGCACCACCACCGGACCCTTGTGTTCTCTGGCGGTTTCCAGGGTGCGGATCAGCTCCGGCAGGTTGTGACCATCCACCGGTCCCAGATAGTCCAGGCCGAATTCATGAAACAGGCCGCCGTCCACCAGATTGTCCCGGAGCACATCCCGGATCGTGGACAGACTGTTGAGCAGCACCGGACTCGGTTCCAGACCGGCTTTCACATCCCGCTTGACAGTGCGGTAGGTTCTGGAGGAGCGCAGACTGGTCAGATGGTTCTTGAACCCGGCGTGATTGGGGGAAATGGACATGTCATTGTCATTGTAGACAATGATCAGTTTTTCCTTCCGGGCGCCGATGTTGTTCAGGGCTTCCATGGCCATGCCGCCGGTCAGGGCACCATCCCCGATGACAGCAATGACTTCTCCTTCCTGCTTCTGCAGGTCTCTGGCCACAGCCATGCCCATGGCCGCCGACAGCGACGTGCTGGAGTGACCTGCTTCCCAGGGATCATGTTCGCTTTCTTCCCGCTTCTGAAATCCGGAAAGCCCGTGCCGCTGACGCAGGGTACCGAATTCCGGTGCCCGGCCTGTGAGGATCTTATGCACGTAGGACTGATGTCCCACATCGAAAATCAGCTTGTCCCGGGGGGATTCAAAGACATAATGCAGTGCCAGAGTCAGTTCCACGATTCCCAGATTGCTGGACAGATGTCCGCCGGTCCGGGACAGAGACTGAATCAGAAAACTGCGGATGTCACCGGCCAGCGTTTCCAGCTGGGGCATGGACAGCTGTCTGATCTGTCCGGGATTCTTGATATCCAGTATCCGCATAGGGCCTCCTTCCATAGATGCCGTTGTATATCTGCCGTCCGGTCAGCGGGAGCGGTTGAGAAGCTGATCGAAGACCTGCAGCAGTCTGTCCGGTTCCATATGCAGGGATCTGGCCAGCAGGCGGATGCGGCTGTCCAGGTCCTTCACCATATCCCGGGCGGGATTCAGTCCCAGCGTGCTCACAAAGGTGGATTTTTCCCGGTCTCTGTCCGAAAGGGATTTTCCCATGGCTTCTTCCGTGCTGGTCACATCCAGAATGTCATCCTGGATCTGGAACTCGATTCCCAGCATCAGCCCGATGTCCCGCATGGTTTCCTGATCCTCTTCATGTCCCGCCAGCACAGCTGCCATTTCCAGTGCCGCGGCAATCAGACAGCCGGTTTTGTAGCGGTCAATGTCCTCCAGCTGGGCAAAGGTGATGTCCCGGGCGCCTTCTGCGCCAAGATCCAGCGTCTGTCCCAGGATCATGCCTTCTGCTCCGGCATTCCGGCTCAGGATCTCCACCAGTTCGGGAACTTTGCTTCTGTCGCAGCCCAGAACGGTTTCAAATGCCTGTGTCAGCAGGGCATCACCGGCCAGAATGGCTGTGGCTTCGTCAAAAGCCCGGTGAGTGCTGGGACGGCCGCGGCGCAGGTCGTCGTCGTCCATGGCCGGCAGATCATCGTGGATCAGCGAATAGGAATGGATCATTTCCAGAGCAGCTGCCGCCGGATACCCCGCCTGCCGGGGACAGCCGTAATCCTCCAGTGCCGCCAGCAGCAGCGCCGGACGGATCCGCTTGCCCGGTGCCAGCAAAGCATAGCTCATCGCCTGCCTGGTCCGGGAATCCGGCTTGTCCATGGTGCGCTGCAGCCAGGTCTCAAAATCACGCATCGGCGGCGGTCTCCACGATCAGGGTGTTCATTCTGTTTTCGAAAGCCTTGAGCTGCACCTCGCATTGCTGGGTCAGCTTCAGTCCTTCTTCAAAGAGTTCCATGGCTTTTTCCAGTTCCAGATTCCCGGAGTTCAGCTGCCGGACGATTTCGTCCAGCCGGACCATGGCCTGCTGAAAAGTCAGCTGTTGTGTTTCCATTGTTTATCGTTCCTCCTGATGCAGACTGCCGGATTCCGCCTTGGGATCCAGTCCGCAGACTGCGTCTGTTTCCTTCTCTTTTCCGGCACCGGCTGTTTGCCCGATGATACTGGCTTTGACCTGCCCGTCCTGCAGACGGATATCCACCAGGCTGTCGGCAGCCGCCTGAGAGACACTGGTCATGATCTGCCCGTCAATGGTGACCATGGCATAGCCTCTGGCCAGTACCTTCAGCGGGCTGTAGGCATCCAGCAGCGAAGCCGTCCGGGAAAGCCGGTCCCTCTGCGCTCTGGCAAATTCCCGGATGCCCCCCTGCAGCGCCTCGTCCAGCTGCTTCAGCCGGACAGATTCTGTCTGTATGCGCCCCCGGGGATCGTGACGGCTCAAGTCCAGCCGCAGCGTTGTCAGCCGGCTGTTCTGTGCAGCCGAAAAAGCCGTCTGCGCCGATTTCAGCTTCATGAACGCCGCCTGCAGTTCCAGTTCCTTCCTCTGTCCCCAGGCCAGGGGATCCGCCAGATAGGGATTGGACTGGTACTGCAGCAGCTTGGCTGCCGCCTGATCCATCCGGCTGTTCATGCTCTGGATCAGCTGCGCCCGTTTCTGCTCAAACCACTGCATCACTTCGTTCTGATCCGGTGTGATCCATTGTGCTGCGGCTGTGGGCGTCGCCGTCCGGTGATCCGCGGCGTAATCTGCCAGAGTGGTATCCACTTCGTGTCCCACCCCTGTCACCGTGTAGGTTTTCATGCGGGCCAGCCGCCGGGCTATGGCTTCGTCATTGAAACAGAACAGATCCTCGAAACTGCCGCCACCCCGCACCAGCAGGATCGCATCCAGACCCGCATCATCCGCCTGATCCAGAGCCCGCAGAATGCTGGCAGGTGCCTGTTTGCCCTGCACCGTCGCCGGAAACAGAAACAGTTCGGCCATGGGCCATCTGCGGGCAATGGTCGTGCGCACATCCTGCAGAGCCGCGCCTTCCTTTGCGGTGATGATTCCGATTTTCTGAATGCCCCTGGGCTTGGGGCGCTTGTTCATCGCAAACACACCCTCGGCTTCCAGCTTTTTCTTCCGCCGCTCCAGCTCCAGGTACAGCTCCCCCACACCATCGGGCTTCAGCGCACGGACATAGAACTGAAGACTGCCCCGCTGTTCATACACGTTGATTTCCCCGCTGGCCAGCACAGACATGCCTTCCTCCAGGGGAAACGTCAGTTTCTGCACATAGGAGCGGAACATGACACAGGTCAGTTCACTGGCTGCATCCTTGATGGAAAAGTAGTAATGGCCGCTGCGGTGTTTGGTGAGATTGGATACCTCTCCCTGGATCCACACCCCGTTCAGACGCAGATTCTGCTGCAGCGTGGTTTTGATTCTGGTGACCAGCGCCGAAACCGGCACCACCAGCTGTTCGCTCATAACCGGTCCAGAATGCCGTTGATCATCTTGAAGGAATCTTCATCGGAATACTTCTTGGCCAGACTCACTGCTTCATTGATGACCACCGCCTTGGGCGTTTCATTGTACAGGATCTCCTGCATGCTCATCAGCAGGATCGCCAGATCCAGCTTCGACAGACGGTCCACCGACCAGTCGCTGCGCAGCATGCTCTGCAGCTTCTCCGTCAGTTCCTCTTCATTTTCCACAGTCCCCATCGTCAGCGCGAACAGATATCCGTCGATCTGATTGGTCCTGGTGATGTCAAACACCGCAGCGCGGATGTCCTTGTCCATAAGCAGGTGCTGGTACAGAGCCTCCATGGCGATTTTGCGCATTTCACTGCGCGACAGTTTTCTTGTGTCCATATTCTTACATTCTCCCGTTATCTAAAAAAAGGAAATCCTGCGATTTCCCTGTTAAAACAAGAACCCTACGACTTCGATTTCGATGGACTCGGGTTTGTAGTCCGTCATGTACGAAATGCTTTCAAAGATCTGGTTCTGCAGGCTTGCGCAGATATCTGTGACATTCGTGTTGTACTGGATCTTCACCGGAACCGTCAGCCACAGCTGATTGTCTTCGATTTTTGTCTGCACACCGCCCTTGAACGGTTTTGATCCCTCGAACAGCTGCACATTTTCCATCTCATCGATCACATTCGTGGCAATGGTGGAAAACACGCTCCGGTTCAGGTTGATCGTTCCCAGAGAATCTCTGGAAGGTAACTGTATAAATTCTTTTGCCATGCTTTCACCTGTTTCTACGCAGTCATTTTATACCACAATGAGCTTCCTTGTCACGCACTGGTCCCGGATCGCGGCCTGCAGGGTGCATGGACCTGCTCTTTCGATGCCGATGAAGGCAGGGCATCATGATGCCTCAGGTTCCCGACTTCTCATCCGCAAAGATATGCAGCGGATCGGGATCATGTCCCTGCAGCACCATCAGGGATCTCTCACGGTCCTGTTCCAGCTGCTGTTTCAGCTGCGCCGGACTCTCAAAGCGGATTTCCCCCCGGAGTCTTTCCGAAAAGAAGAAGCGGACCTGACGGTCATACAGATCCCCGGAAAAACCGAAAAGACAGGCTTCCAGCGTCTGATGCCCGTTGCCGAAGGTGGGATTGCTGCCCACATTGATCATGGCCGGATACATACCGGCATCTGTCCTGACAAAACCGGCATAGACACCCGCCGCAGGTATGATACAGCCGGGTTCCGGTTCCAGATTGGCGGTGGGAAATCCCAGAAGACGGCTGCCGCGACCGTATCCGTGCACCACCGTCCCCGGAATCGAGTAGTCCTGTTCCAGCATCCGGGCTGCAGCCTGCACATCACCGGCCCGGATGGCTGCTTCGATGCGGGTGCTGGATATCTTGCCGTCTGTGTCCCTGACGGCTTCCACAACCGAATGCGCAAACCCGGCAGCCGCCAGAGACTGCACATCACCGGCATTCCGGGCGCCATAATGGAAATCAAACCCGGTGACTATGTAATCCGCATGCATCTGCTCCAGGACCCGGTGAAACCCATCCGGGGAAAGAGCCGCAAAGGACCGGGTGAATTCCACAATGAGGAACAGATCCGCACCCAGCGTCCTGGCTGTCTGCTGACGGTCTGCCAGGGTCTGAATGTGATCCAGCGGGTCGTCCGGGCGGAAAATCGTCCAGGGATCCGGATCAAAGGTCAGGACCCCCCAGGGCAGTCCCAGCTGTCTGGCCTTTTCGGCTGCCTCTTTCAGCAGAGCACGGTGTCCTTTGTGAAACCCGTCAAAGAATCCCGCTGCCAGAACCGAATGCGGCAGATCGGGAATATCTGTATAGGGAAACCGGCAGATCTTCATCACCAGAGCCCCCTGGCACAGGCAAACACATCCCCGTGGTCCCGGTCATAGACAGCCAGTGCATGTCCGTTTTCATCCAGAATCAGCACTCTGTCTTCTTCCAGATCAAGATGAAGATGCCTGCCGTTGCGTACATCCTGCAGTGAAACCTGATCTGCGCCGATCTGCGGCAGGGCGTCAAGGGCGGTTTCCACGGGATGAATCCGGTGCATTTCCTGGTCCAGGCTTTCCGCCTGCTCCAGTGTGAATCCTCCGGCTCTGGTCCGCCGCAGCGACTGCATGTGACCGCAGTTCCCTGTGGCTCTGGCCACATCCCGGCACAGCGCCCGGATGTAGGTGCCGGAGGAACAGGCGACCCGGAATGTCAGGGATTCCTCATCCAGCACTTCGGTTTCATAAATGGTCACATCCGCATAGACCGGCGGGACTTCCTTCCCCTGTCTCTGATACTCCAGAAGCTTCTTGCCGGCGATTTTCTTGGCGGAAGTGGCAGGCACCAGCTGATGCTGCCGGCCTTCAAACTCCTTCAGCACCGCCGCCAGAGAGAAGTCCCGGTTCACCGGTTTTTCGCAGGTCACCTGGCCGGTGGCATCATCCGTGTCTGTTTCCGTTCCCAGAGCCAGCCGGGCAATGTATTCCTTGTCTGTATCCGGGAAAAACTGCAGACACTTGGCTGCCTTGCCTGCCAGGATCACCAGCACTCCGGATGCGTCCGGATCCAGTGTGCCGGTATGGCCGAATTTTTTCTGTTTATACTTGCGGCGAAGCCGGGCAATGACATCGTGACTTGTCATACCGGCCGGCTTGTCGATCACCAGAATCCCGTCCAGAGATTCTGTCTGTTTTTCTTTCATCGCTATCACCGTTCCTATTTTACCGGTTTTGTTCCCGGATGAAAGACGCATTCGCCCGCGGCTTTACCTTTGCGGACAATCCTGTCAGAATCTGTGGGAACAAGGAAGGATACAACCATGAAAATACAGACCATTCTCCGGGGCATCCGGCAGGCAGACAAACGGTTCGGGCTGATCCAGCCCGGTGACAAAATCGCAGTGGCACTGTCCGGCGGCAAGGACAGCATGCTGCTGCTCACAGCCCTGCGGCAGTACCAGAAATTCCCCCATACGGATTTTGAGCTGGTGGGAATTCACGTGGATGTGGGATTCGAGGAATTCGACCATGATCTGATGACAGAGTACTGCCGGAAAAACGACCTGCCGCTGCATATCGAAAAAACCAGGATTTTCCCGATCCTGCAGCTGGAGAAAAACCGCGGGACACAGGGACAGATCCAGTGTTCCCTCTGTTCGAAGCTGAAAAAGGGAGTCCTCTTTGAAACCGCAAAAAAGCTGGGCTGCAGCAAGGTCGCCTTCGGCCACCATGCCGATGATGCCATAGAGACATTTTTCATGAACATGATCCACGGATCCAAAGCCGCCACCTTCCAGCCGCTGCAGTACATGTCCCGGATGCAGATGGATCTGATCCGGCCCATGGTGCTGCTGCGGGAAAGCGAGATCATTCAGGCCTGTCAGGACAACGGGATCCCCAGCGTTCGCCGCGTCTGCCCCAATGACGGCTTCACCCAGCGTCAGAGCATCAAGGATGACCTGGAACTGGTCTACCGCAAGTATCCCATGGCCCGGGACAACTTCCTGACGGTTCTCTCCAACTGGGATGAATCCGGATTCTGGCATGATGCGGCCGGTTCTGGAAACAGACCGGATCAGGACTGAGGCCAGTCTGCTTTCCGTCAGGACCACAGTTCAAAATCCGGCCAGCTGCCCGTTTCCGGCAGCTTTTTTCGTCCCGCTGCCTGCGGTTTCCTGGCAGATGTCAGCAATGTAAGAGACCGGACAGTCCGGACAGGATACGATGCAGCCATGAACGAGTATATTCAGGTGATCCGGGATTCCTTTGTCTGGTTTCCCTTTGTCGCGCTGCTGTTTACAGCGCCCTATGCATTCTACAACTACCACAAATACGGATCTCTGTGGTCTTTCCGGATTCTGGTGGTCTATTCTCTGATTCTGTATCTCATGACGGTGTATTTCCTCGTGATCCTGCCCCTTCCCAGCCGGGAAGCTGTGACACACATGACCGGCCGGGAAATGAATCTGGATCTCTTCGGCGTCCTGCGGGATTTCCTGAAGGAAATGCCCTCTCATGGCATCTGGCACAATCCCGCCCTGTGGCAGTTTGCCTTCAACATCCTGATGCTGGTGCCGCTGGGCATGTACCTGCGGTACTGGTTCGGGTTCAGTCTGGGAAAAAGCCTTCTGATCTCCTTTGGCCTGTCGCTGTTCTTCGAGCTGACACAGCTTTCGGGTCTGTATGGACTGTATCCCCGCCCCTACCGGCTCTTCGATGTGGATGACCTGCTGGCCAACACGCTGGGCGGCCTGCTGGGATGGGTGGTGATGGGACCAGTAATGAAAATCCTGCCCGCCCGGTCCCAGGTGGATGCCGCCAGTCTCAAAGCCGGTGAACACGTCTCGGCTCTTCGCAGGATTCTGGCCGCCTTTGTGGATGGACTGTGCCTGGTTTTCACAGTCTTCTGGTGCGGTCGCTGGTGGCCGGAGATGATCACGCTGTATATCCTGATCTCCATGGCCTGCGGACGTACCCTGGGGATGATGACTGTTTCTTTGCAGGTGGAATCCGGTCACGGGCTCACCGGCCGGCTGCTGCGGGGTATATTCAGTCTGGCAGGGCTGCTCTGGCTGCCGCTGCTGGCTGCCAGACTGTGGTTCCCCTTTGATTTTGCCGGGATCCTGTTCTGGCTGCTGCTGTGTCTGAAGGAATCAGCGGATCTGATCACCGGACACGATCCCTGGTATGACACCTGGACAGACAGCAGAATTGTTTCTTCCATCCGCCAGTGATAGATTGATTTCATGGTGAAAAGTGAAAGAAAGACTCTCTCCAACGGGGTGACTGTGCCAGCCATCGGGTTCGGCACCTATCTGCTGGACAACGCACAGGCTGCATCCTGCGTGCTGGATGCGATTCAAGATGGATACCGTCTGATTGACGGTGCTTCGTTTTATCACAACGAAACCGGCGTGGGTCAGGGACTTTGTCAGGCGATGGATGAGGGCGCGAAACGCGAAGACCTGTTTGTCACCAGCAAGGTGTGGAAAGACGCCATGGGGTATGAACAGACACTGGAAAGTTTCGAAAAAAGCCTGGCGGATCTGGGACTGGAGTATCTGGATCTGTACCTGATTCACTGGCCCTCCGGGGATCCGGAACTGGACCGCTCCACCTGGCAGGCGCTGATCGACCTGTACAAAGCCGGCAGGGTCCGGGCCATTGGCGTATCCAACTTCATGCCGGAAAACCTGCTGCCGCTGTTTGACATGGAAATCGTTCCCATGGTCAACCAGATCATGGTTCATCCGGGATGGAAGCAGGAAACTGTGACGGATTTCTGCCGGCAGCACGGAATTCAGGTCATGGCCTGGAGCCCTCTGGGGCGGGGCCGGGTGCTGAACAATCATCTGCTCCGGCAGCTGGCACAGGAACACGGAAAATCGCCGGCGCAGATCTGCCTGCGCTGGGAGATCCAGAAAGGATTCATTCCCATTCCCAAATCCGCCAATGCCGCCAGGATCCGGGAAAATCTGGATGTCTTCGATTTTGAACTGACACCGGACCAGATGCAGGCACTGGATTCCCTGCCGCCTATGGAATGAAGACAGACGCAAAACAGGATCTGTACGGGAAAAAGAACACATTCCCGAAAACAGATCCTGTTTTTTTCTTGGCTGCACGCAGACCGGGCGAACCGGAACATAGGGGGCAAAAAAAGGAGAGGACTGGTGAATCCTCTCCGCCTTATTTCGCACAAATACCCAAGAACTGAGATTTTTCCCTGTATCTACAGGTGGGCTGACTGTGTCTGATTTTAGGATCCCGGCAACGTAGTCGGTATTCAACACAAACAGGCAACGTCCGTCTGCCCGTATCTCTTCATGTAGGAAAAACTGTATTATCCTTGGGCACATCCATCATAGTAAATTCGGGTTTGGAATACAAGCCAAATTCTTATGTATTGTAACCGGTATAACATTCAACAATTTCCGGCACCGGATGGACCAGCCGCTGTTCTCCTGTCATGGCCGGCCGGTCCCGCACCGCTGCCTTTGATGCCCTGTCAGGGCGCAGCCCATCGGCATGAACCGGTTCGAAAAAAAGCCTGATTCCGGCAGAACCGGTTTCAGGCCTTGATGCCGCTCTGAATCAGTCAGAGACCACGGCGAGCTTCAGTTCGTCCAGCTGTGCCTGGTCCACAGGTGTGGGGGCTTTGGACATGGGATCGTTGGCAGCGGCGTTTTTCGGGAAGGCAATCACATCCCGGATGGAATCGCTGCCGGTAAGGATCATGGCAATGCGGTCCAGACCGAAGGCCAGTCCACCGTGCGGCGGGGTACCGTACTGGAAGGCATCAATGAAGAAGCCGAACTTTTTGCGGATGTCCTCATCAGACAGTCCCAGGATCTCGAAGATCTGTTTCTGCAGCTTGTTGTCATGGATACGCAGGCTGCCGCCTCCCAGCTCGTACCCGTTGAGGACGATGTCATAGGCGTTGGCTTTCACGGCGCCGGGGTCGGATTCCAGCAGCGGGATATCCTCGGCTTTGGGCTGAGTGAAGGGGTGGTGGCAGGCGGTCCAGCGGTTTTCCTCTTCGCTCCACTCGAACATCGGGAAATCCACGACCCAGAGGAAGGAGAACTCGTCTTTTTTCTTCAGACCCATGATGGACCCCAGTTCGTTCCGCAAAGCACCCAGAGCCGTGACGGTTTTCAGCCAGGGGCCGGAGACGATGAACCAGGCGTCCCCTTCCTGCATGTTTTCCAGCAGGGCGGCTTTTTCTGCATCAGTGAGGAATTTCGCAGCGGAGCCATGGAGCTGGCCGTCCTGGACTTTCAGCACCACCAGACCGGAGCCGCCGTTTTTCTTCACGACTTCGGTGTACTTCTTGATGTCCTTGTTGGACAGATGTTCCAGTCCCTTCACCTGGATGCCCTTGATGGCTTCGGCATCCTTGAAGACAGCAAATTCCGTGCTGGCAAACAGATCCTTCAGATCCTGGAACTCCATGCCGAAGCGGTCATCCGGTTTGTCGGAGCCGTAGGTGTTCATGGCGTCGGTCCAGGTGATCTGGCGCAGGGGCAGCTGCAGATCGAGGCCCTTGACGTCTTTCATGAGCTTCTGCAGCATTTCTTCCATCATGCCCATGATTTCCTGCTCATCCAGGAAGCTGGTTTCCAGATCCACCTGGGTGAAGTCGGTCTGCCGGTCTGCCCGCAGGTCTTCATCCCGGAAGCAGCGGGCGAACTGATAGTACCGTTCCAGGCCGGCGATCATGAGCAGCTGCTTGTACAGCTGGGGTGACTGCGGCAGGGCGTAGAAGCTGCCGGGGTGCACGCGGCTGGGAACGAGATAGTCCCGGGCGCCTTCCGGGGTGCTTTTGCCCAGCATCGGGGTTTCCACTTCAATGAACCCGTGATTGTCCAGATACTCCCGCATGGACCGGACAATGGCGGCGCGTTCCATGAGGCGTTTCTGCATCAGGGGACGGCGCAGGTCCAGGTAGCGGTACTGCATCCGGGTGTCTTCCAGGGCATCGGTCTGATCGGCAATGATCAGCGGGGTGGTGGCGGCACTGTTGACGATGTCGAAGTCCGTGACTTCCACCTCCACATCTCCGGTGGGAAGCTCGGGGTTTTTGCTGGCGCGTTCGCGCACAACGCCCTTTACGTGCAGGATGTATTCGTTGCGGACATCTTTGACCGCATCTTTTTTGTCTTCGTCAAAGACCAGCTGGCAGATCCCCGTCCGGTCCCGCAGGTCAATGAAGCACAGCTGGCCGAAGTTCCGTTTTTTGGATACCCAGCCCACCAGCTCCACAGCCTGGCCGATGTGTTCCGGGCGCAGTGTCCCGTTTTCAATGGTTCGCATCATAGTGTCATTCTCCCCGGCATGCCTCGCACTGGCAGCCTTCTTCGTGTCCTTCATGGTGATGGCCGTGTTCGCCGGCAGCTTCCTGACCGTCCAGGTATTCGATCAGCGCCCCGGCCTGCACGGTTTCCTGGGTCTGGTCGGCCACATTCTTGACGGTGACAGCCTGCTGTTCAAACTCCCGCGTGCCGATGATGAGCACATGCTTTGCATGGGCGCGGTCAGCGGCTTTGAACTGGCCTTTGAATCCCCTGCCCTGGAAATCCATGTCCGCCTGGTAGCCCGCTGCCCGCAGGGCGGTGAGCACTTCGAAGGCGAAGAGTCTGGCCTGCTCGTCCAGGACCATGACATAGCAGTCCACGCCGGCGGCTTCCTGCAGAGAAATGCCTTCTGCCTGCAGGGCGATCAGCAGCCGTTCCAGGCCCAGGGCCCAGCCAATGCCGGACATGCCTTCGGGTCCGCCGAAATACGGAATCAGGTTGTCATAGCGCCCGCCGGCCAGAACAGTGGACTGGGCGCCCATTTCCCGGTTGAGCGACACGATTTCAAATACGGTGTGGGTATAGTAGTCCAGTCCCCGCACCAGGTCTTCTTCCACCTCATAGGGTATCTCCAGACGGTCCAGGATTTCGCAGACGGTCCGGAAGTAGGTCCGGGATTCTTCGTTGAGATAGTCGGACATTTTCGGTGCGTGTTTCATGCAGTCCAGGTCGTGGTCCACTTTGCAGTCCAGGATCCGCAGCGGATTCTGTTCATAACGGCGTTTGCAGTCGCCGCAGAGATCCTGCACATAGGGGGCAAAGTAGTCCTTCAGAGCCTGACGGTAGGCGCTGCGGCTTTCATCGTCTCCCAGGGTGTTCAGCAGAATCCTGATATCGGACAGACCCAGGCTTTTCAGAATGGAGTAAGCCAGGACCATGACTTCCGCATCCGCATAGGGACTTTTGGCGCCCAGGGATTCCACGCCGAACTGATTGAAGATCCGCAGGCGTCCTTTCTGCGGCCGTTCGTGCCGGGCCATGGGACCGAGGTAATACAGCTTGGCGGGCAGGTCCGGACTGGCATACAGTTTGTTTTCCACAAAGCTGCGGACCACGCCGGCAGTGCCCTCCGGGCGGATGGTGAGACTGGTTTTCGATCCGGGCAGGGTGAAGGTGTACATTTCCTTGTTCACCATGTCGCTGGAGTCGTTTTCGCGTTTGAACACATTGGTGTGTTCGAAGATCGGGGTCCGGATTTCCCGGAAATCATACAGGTAACAGAAATCCTTCAGGTGCTGTTCCAGCGCCTGCCAGGCCGGACTGTCATCCGGAAGAAGATCCGCGGTGCCCCGGGGGATCTGATAAGTCATGATGGTTCCTCCTGTCATGTATTGCAAACTGACTGCGGCTGATGGCCGGAGTATGGGCCTCCGGTACAAAAAACGTCCCTGTCAGACAGGGACGGGCGGAAAAGCAGCCGTGCTGACGCTGCCGCTTTCCGGATCGATCAGTTCAGGTTCGATACGTTGTGGTATACGTTCTGGACGTCGTCCACGTCATCCAGCAGGGTCACCAGACGGCGGAACAGCTCCAGGTCTTCTCCCTGCAGTTCCACTTCTTCATTGGGAACCATTTTGGATTCCAGAACTTCGTATTTGACATCCGGGATCAGCCGGTCGATGACTTCCTTGGCATCATCCAGCTGGGTGGGATCCACGGTGACAGTCATGTAGCCGTCTTCGATTTCGATGTCCTTGAGCTCGATGTCGTTTTCAATCATCGCATCCATCATGGCTTCCTCATCTTCATAGGGAATGACAATGACGCCGAGATATTCGTAGCCGAAGGACACGGAACCGCCCACACCCATTTTCGCGTGGGACTTGTTGAAGCAGGCCCGCAGATTGGCGATGGTCCGGTTGGCGTTATCTGTCAGACAGTCGATGATGATGGTGCTGCCGCCGCCGGAGCCGAATCCTTCGTAGCGGGCTTCGCTGTAGGATTCGTCGGCGCTGGATTTCGCCTTGTCAATGGCACGCTTGATGACATCCGCCGGAACGTTGTTGGCTTTGGCCCGTTCGATGGCTTTCTTCAGCGTCTGGTTCATATCGGGGTTGGGGTCGCCGTTCTTGGCTGCCACCAGGATTTCCTTGGAGTAGCGGGAATAGATTTTCGCTTTCTGGTTCGCGGTTTTCTGCATTGCTGCAGCACGGACCTCAAAATGTCTGCCCATTAGTATCTCACCTTTCGCATTCGGTCAATATTTTACACGCAGCCTGTTCTTTATTCAACAGATGCGTAAGCGGCGATGATTTTCGCCACCAGAGGATGGCGGACCACATCGTGTTCCGTCAGCCGGATCACGGAAATGCCTTCCAGATCCTCCAGCAAAGCCGCTGCCTGCACCAGGCCGGAGTCCTGGCGCCGGATCAGATCAATCTGGGTCACGTCTCCGGTGACGATCATCCGGCACTGGCGGCCCATCCGGGTCAGGAACATCTTCATCTGCGCTCTGGTGGCGTTCTGGGCTTCGTCCAGGATCACCACGGCTTTGTTCAGTGTGCGCCCCCGCATGAAGGCCAGGGGTGCAATTTCAATGATGCCCCGTTCCAGATACCGGTCCACGGTTTCCTGACCGAGCATTTCATACAGCGCATCATAGAGCGGTCGCAGGTAGGGATCGACTTTTTCCTTCATGTCACCGGGCAGAAAGCCCAGGGATTCCCCGGCTTCCACCGCCGGACGGGTCAGGATGATCCGCTCGATTTTCTCTTTTTTCAGCTGCTGCACGGCCCAGGCCACAGCCAGATAGGTTTTTCCGGTTCCCGCTGCTCCCACCGCAAAGACAATGTCACTGTCCTCGAACGCCTGGGTCAGGGCTGCCTGCCCGGCTGTCCGGGGATACACCGGACGCCCGGTTTTGGTGTGGGCCACGGGTTTCAGGCTGGCGGCGGAAAAGGCTGCCAGTTTCCCGGCTTTGGCCAGGGTGCACAGATACTTCATATCGGCAGTGGACAGTTCCAGGCGTTCATCAATGATGCCCAGCGCCTTGTTCAGCACCTCCAGAATGGCTTCTTCATCCTCCGGACGAACCTCCAGCACCTTGATCTGATGCCCCCGCAGGACCACCGGAACCCGGAAGGCGGTGGAGAGCACATCCAGATTTTCGTCGTGACTGCCTGCCAGGACCTGCAGCAGGGACATGTCGTAGTCCGTGCAGTCCAGGCTCAGTGTCTTGGTTTCCATATTCTTCCTCTCAAACAAAAAAATCTGCAAAAGCAGATTATTTGTTTATTTTCCTCTACGGGCTTTGCGTGCAGCTTCAGATTTCAGCTTGCGGCGTACTCCCGGCTTCACGTAAAATTCTCTTTTACGAGCCTCGGCAAGGGTGCCGTTGCGGGATACCTGGCGCTTGAACCGGCGCAGGGCGTCATCGAGCTGTTCGTTCTCTTTGACAACAACTTTAGGCATGCAGACAAACCTCCCTTCCCAAGTCATACGTACAGAGTATAGCGCAGACCCTTTATGAATGCAAATGATTTTGATTTTCCCTGCCGATGGAGGCCGGGATTTCGGGCTGAAAAAGGTGTATTCCGGCAGGAACCGACCGAAAAAAAACCAGTTGTGTCTGCTGGAATCCCAGAATATTCAAAGCTGGCCTGCAGTCGCTGGAGGGACGAAAGTGAATCGATACATTTGCATAGCGAAAAAAACCTAAATCTGACATCTTCTGAAACATGCATATTCCGTACAACCGCAGAAGGTGGAGGGGATAAATACGTAAAAAGCTATGGGACAGACCGAAGAATTATTACACCAAATCTTATATGAGCAACCTATACAAGAATATCTCATAACTTCCATGATAAGAATCTGGATAATCAACGTTCTAAAACTGGCTGCAGATGATCCTCTAAAAGCTTACAAATGAGATAAGAATCAGCATTTATTACCAGGTTAAGGGAAAATTGATATTTGTTGACGATGCTCAAGAGTTTACCCTGCCCTTTTTATCACAGCTGTAGAAGTCCACAGCTTTCGGTTTTCCATCGATGATAACTATCGACAATCCGTATAAGGCAGCATTTAACTTCATATAGCTCCCTAGTTCGTTTAGAAGGCTCTCTTATACCTTTGGTTGAGGTAGCTAATTGCAATTTCTTACACAATAGCTTGAAAACGTATCAACTGAGGTGGATTCCGTAATATGTCACATGCATTTTACTATGATGAAACCGCTAAGCTTCGTAAGCTGTTTGTAAATAAAAGAGGTGATGCGATTGTATCCAGTTAGAAAAAGCTGTATTTCAAAAAAGTATCTTCGGCTTCTGATTTCTATGTCCCTGTTCGCTGTTATCTTTATCGGCTGTTCCAGCGAATCAAAACAATCGGAATCTCAGGAAACCAGATCTGAATTGGAATCATCTGAAAGTGATGAATTACTCATGGATCAGGAAACATTGCAAGTGGACAGCTTTGATGATGCGTTGCATGTAGATACTGAGCCTTACCTGCTCTTTATCACAAATGAAAACTGTTATTTTTGCGATATGCTTGATCCGGTCATTGCCCATTACCTTCGGAACTACAATCAGATCCCTTTGCATATCCTTGAAGCAGATGAAGAGATCAAAGATTCTCTCACTGCTTGCTCCGCAAATTCAAAAACCTGCTTGACAGGAACACCCGGATTGCTAGAAGTTGACAATGGTACAGTTAACTGGGCCGTTCAGGGGACAGACCCTGTTAATGACAAACTAAAAGAAATAGCTCTAAGTGACCAGCCATAGCAGATATTCAAACTCTCAAATCAATTAGCTGATACCCGACAATAATTACTAATAACAAGAGGTAAATATGAAAAAAATGGTTAGCGCTTTTCTTGCTCTCCAACTAGCACTGTTTTCAATCCCTGTTATAAACGCACTGCCTGTTGCTGCTGCAGAAAATTACGGAATTGAACCTTATGAATCTGACTGGCCAGATTACAACTACGGAAACTGGCAAGATGTAATTGCTAATCCAACGAAATATGCAAAAGTGGCTACATGTATTGTACAGGCAACAGGTTTAAATCTTACAGACGCAGTGAAATTATTGAGCGGTTCGATTACCTTCTGGGCTGTTGCGGCACAATTCGGTATTAAAATTGCATGGGATTTTACAACCTGTTTATGGGGATAGACACTGAATCTTATCATGTTAGCTATATAGCAACTAGCCCAGTTAGAATGACACACTCATTCATGTAAGAAACTACCATCATATTTAAGTGGAGGCATACCATGAAACATGCATTTCTCTGGCTCATGATCCTGATTGTCCTCACAGTCCTGGTCGTACTGATGATCAACCCGCCGGCAGATATTGCAGGATTTGTCAGCGGCAGGCTGGAAGGCAGTCAGATAAACTGGACTGGTCTGATGGCGCTGATCATTCTGGGACTGTGTCTGATTGCGGCGTATTTCTTTCTGCGGAACCTGCTTCCTTCCATGAAAAACCGCATCTGGATCCCTCTGGGCTGGACCTGGGAGCTGGCTTTTCTGATTCTGTGCTACGGAGGAACCTCTGAGCTGACAGACAAACTGCTCACGCATTTTGCATTTTCCATTGTCATGGGCGTCGGACTCTGGATCATGCTCAAGCAGCAAAGCGATTCCAGTCAGAATCAGTGACTGTCCTGGCCATCATCGGCAGTTACACTACAGAAACGCATCGGACTGCAGAATTCGTATCCGATGCGTTTTTCATTTCTTTTGTCGCAGTCAGCTGAGGCTGATTCCCTGCCTCTTCCACCACATTTTTCCTCCTTCGAACCAGTATTTGGCTTCACCCGCATCCTTCAGATAAGAAAGGAAAGAGCGGACCGTGCTGCCAACGAGTACATACTGCGCTGGATCCAGCCGGATTCCGTATTCATCGCATAAAGCAGCCAGCAGATCTTCAAAGGTGTTCGGTTCTGTCAGAATGTCCCGGACCCGGATCAGCAAAAACTCAGTATGCTGCTGATTGAACAGCGCCAACGCCCTGATGTCTTCTGTCACCGTGGCATGAGCCGGTACAAAGAAAGCCGCCTTCAGATTTCGGATCATGTCCAGCGTTTCCAGATAGGCCTTTACGTCATATATAAAAGGAATCCCGTACTTCTCCAGAGTCTGGCGGGAGCTGAGGCAGTCCGCCAGAAAGACCACATCATCCGGGGTCCGGAAACCGACCATATCGAAGAAATGCCCCGGCTGCCGGATCAGCGACCAGCCGGCAGGAAGATCGGCTTCCGCAAGCTGCCTGCAGTGACTGGGCTGGGCCATGAGAAACTTGTGCTGCAGCTCTTTGAATGGATACCCGCCATAGAGAAAGGAAGGCTCCAGCAGCGGATATTCCGTAAAGGCGCATTCGATGCCCGGGGCATAGATGCTGCAGCCGGTGCGGTCCTGCAGAAAGCGGCAGCCGCCGATGTGATCCGCGTTGGAGTGGGTGATGTAAATGGCTTCCAGCTGCCACCGGTGTCTGTCCAGGATCTGCCGGATTTTCGGTCCGGCTTCTTTGTCACTGCCGGAATCGATGAGTACCACCCGATTGTCTGTCACCTGGACAAGGCCAACTTTTGCGGGAGATTCAATGATCCAGGTATTGCCTTTGATATTCTTCAGTTCGTACATGTCGTTCCCTCCTCTTCTTTGCTTCTTTGCGGATGTCTGCAGATCGTGTCACTGATAGGTGATGACGTTGTAAAAGGAGCATCCGTCTGCTGTCGCATACTGATGGGCTGTATCTGCGCCAAACTGCAGCGCCTGGCGGGAGGTCAGCTGTTCCCTGCATGACCCGACGGTCATGGTCAGATCGCCGGATTCCATCAGAATGTATTCCCGGGTGCCTGGGGCATGTGCCTGAGATGAATGCACGCAGCCGGCATCCAGCGTGACCCGCCAGATTTCGGTTCCGTTGTCCGGATCAAAGGGAAACAGGAGCCAGGCTTTCATCTTCCCGTCTTCCTCTTCGATGGGATCCTGCTGCAGGGAACGAAGCAGGGTCACGGAAGCGGGACGGGTCAGCCGCGACAGCGGCACTTTCAGCCCGGAGGCCAGTTTCCACAGCGTGGTCACGGTGGGAGTGGAGCTGCCCCGTTCGATCTGAGAAAGCATCGGGCGGGAGACGCCGGTCATGACTGCAACCTGTTCCAGAGAAAGATTCCGTTCTGTGCGGATCTGGCGGAGAATGACGCCCGGCTGCGGCTGACTGCCTGGATCCGGCATGAGGGGCTGCGGGTGTGAGGACTGCTGCGGGTTGTTGATCTGGCAAGGCTGTGATCGCGAGTCGTTTGTATGTGATAGTTCCATATTTCATACTATAGCAGAATCCGACGCATTCGAGTACAGGCGGTTTGCCGGAAAGTCATTTTCCCGCAGCGACCTGGGAGCAGCCTTCATTCCCTGGTTTTCTGCCCGGTGCTGCAGGAAAAAACCCGGAAGCCGCTGTATGCAACAGACCGGTTTCCGGGTTGTATGGTGTCGGTTTTTCCTGCTGTCTTCACGAAACCGTCATTCTCAGGCAGACCCTGTCTGAACAGCCGGTTCGTTGATGTTGTACTTCACTTCATACTGAGACAGCAGATCGGCGTATTCGCTCCTGGACTGTTCCTGGTACTTGCGCAGGAACCGGTGAACATTGAAGTCCTGCTCCGCCTGTTTCACCATGTCCAGGGCAATGTTCGCGCAGTGATCCACAATACGCTGCATGTTCACCAGGATCTCGCTCTGGATGAAGCCCATTTCCATGGAACACTTGCCCTCCTGCAGCCGGCGGATGTGGCGTTTCTTGATTTCATCCGCCGACACCGTCACCAGCTCCCGCAGCGGGAACACCCGCCGGATCCGGGACGCATCGTCGCTCAGGAATGCCTCCACTGTCAGATCAATGCTTTCCTCCACTGCGGCGCTCATCACCGCCAGTTCGTCCCGGGCCTCCAGGGAGAAGTTATCCTTCTTCTGATTCACCGACCGGGCCAGCTCCGCGATTTCCAGGGCATAGTCGCCAATGGATTCAAAATCACCGATGGCCTGCAGGCTCTTGGAGATGGAACGGGACTGATCTTCGCTGATGGACATGGACATGATCGCCACCAGGTACTTCCCCAGCTTGTCTTCGTATTTGTTCAGTGTCTTTTCCAGATGCTCCACCTTCCGGTAGCCTTCATCGGAATAGTTTTCCAGCAGACGGATCGCCCGGTGCACATTCTTCCGGGCTTTTTTCGCCATGCCGTCCATGACTTCCATGGCCCGTTCATAAGCCAGTTCCGGGTTCTGCAGCAGCCGGGAATCCAGTTTCTCGAAATCCGGCTGATCTTCCTGTTCCGCGGCGCTCACCGGCAGCAGAAGCATGATCAGCGAGCGGATGCCCCTGACCGCCGGCAGCATCAGCGTCATGGTGATGAACCGGTACAGGGTGTTGGTGGCGGCGATGGTGAAAGGGTCCATGACCATGGCGTTCAGGCCCAGGATCCCTGTCATTTCCAGCGGATAGTAGATCAGTGCCCCCAGCAGCATGCCCAGGATGGAAACCACCAGGTAGGCCAGACTGGTCCGCTGCCCCGCCCGGCTGGAGCCCATGGCTGCCAGCAGTACCGGGAAGGAAGCGCCAATGCCGATGCCCATGACCATGGGAAAGGCCCCCTGAAATGTAATGGCACCGGTGGTGGACAGCGCCTGAATCACACCCACAGCGGCGGAACTGGACTGCAGCACCGCGGCAAAGGCAATGCCGAAAAGCCCCGCCAACAGCGGATTGTTCAGCGCCACCATGGTGTTGATGAACACCGGGTTGGTCCGCAATGGTGCCACGGCTCCGGACATCATGGACATGCCGGCCATCAGCACGGCAAAGCCCAGCAGGATCGCCCCGGTACTCTTGAGCACATCTTTCTTGGCGAACATATGCAGCAGCATGCCGGCCACTGCCACCGCTGCCGTAATCGTGGTGCTGGAGAAATAGGAAGCCCAGCCGGCGCCTTCCACATAGGAAAGAGACACGATCCAGCCGGTAATGCTCGTGCCGATGTTGGCCCCCAGGATCACCGCAATGGCCTGGGTGAATTTCATCATGCCGGAATTCACAAAGCCGATGACCATCACCGTGGCTGCACTGGAGGACTGCACGGCACAGGTGACCGCGGTTCCCAGCAGAAATCCCTTCAGAGGGGTGTTGGTGAGTTTGTACAGGATCATCTCCATTTTGTTTCCGGCCACTTTCTTCAGGCCATCGGACATGGAAGACATTCCGAAGAGGAACAGCGCCACGCCCGTCAGCAGACTGAGGACCATTGAGACATTCTCGTCCATAAGAACTCCTTTTCTTTACTTTCCTTCGGTAAATCTATTTCATTGTTTCATCCAAACGCCGGTCTGACAATAAAAAAAGACGGAAAACACCGCCGGACCGGTTCAGACCGGGCTGGAAGTGTCATCCGTCCTGTATTCTGTACAGACTGAGGGGCGGTTCACGGCCGGTTATCCGGACCGAAAGCCGCCTGGAACCCTTTTTCCAGATCATCCAGGATATCCACGATGTGCTCCGTGCCAATGGAGAGCCGGATCGTGGCTTCGTGAATGCCCTGCTTTTCCAGTTCTTCCTTCGAGAGCTGCGCATGGGTGGTGGTGGCCGGGTGGATCACCAGGGATTTGACATCCGCCACATTGGCCAGCAGGCTGAAGAGCTCCAGTCCGTCAATGAACCGGTGCGCTTCTTTCTGACTTCCTTCGATATCGAAGGTGAAAATCGAGCCACCGCCGTCGGGGAAATACCGCTGATACAGGGCGTGATCCGGGTGATTGGGCAGAGCGGGATGATTCACTCTGGTCACATGCGGATGTCCATCCAGCCACTCCACCACCTTCCGTGCGTTTTCCGCATGACGTTCCAGACGCAGGGACAGTGTCTCGGTCCCCTGCAGCAGCAGGAAGGCATTGAAGGGGGAAATTGCCGCACCGGTGTCCCGGAGAAGGATTGCCCGGATGTACGTGACAAAGGGAGCGGGCAGATCCCCGAAGACCACACCGTGATACGAGGGATTGGGCCGGGAGAAGCGGGGGTAGCGCCCGCTTGTCCAGTCAAAGGTTCCTCCATCCACAATGATGCCACCCAGGGAAGTCCCGTGGCCGCCGATGAATTTTGTCGCAGAATGCACCACAATGTCCGCGCCGTGTTCCAGAGGGCGAAAGAAGTATGGTGTGCCAAAGGTATTGTCTATGATCACAGGGATCCCCCGTTCATGGGCAATCCGGGCAATGGCATCCACATCTGCGATATCGGAATTGGGATTTCCCAGAGTCTCCAGAAACACTGCCCGGGTTTCCGGCCGGATGGCAGCCTGCACCTCATGGAGATCATGGGTGTTCACGAAGGTGGTTTCAATCCCGTAATCCCGCAGGGTGTGCTCCAGCAGGTTGTGACTGCCGCCGTAAATCGTATTCTGCGCGACGATGTGATCGCCGGTCTGGGCGGCTGCCAGGATGACATAGGTGATGGCCGCTGCACCGGAAGCCGTAGCCAGTCCCGCCACACCGCCTTCCAGTGCGGCGATGCGCTTTTCCAGCACATCCTGGGTGGAATTGGTCAGCCGGCCGTAGATGTTGCCGGCATCTGCCAGACCGAACCGGTCCGCTGCATGCTGTGCATCGTGAAAGACATAGGATGTGGTCTGATAGATGGGCACTGCCCGGGCATCTGTGGCGGGATCTGCAGTTTCCTGTCCCACGTGCAGCTGGCGGGTTTCGAATCTGTATTTGTTTTCACTCATGTTCTGTTCCTCCCTGTTTCCGATTGCTGATGAACTGTACGTATCTCTTTGCAGTCAGTCATCACATTCGGCCGAATCGGAAGTTCCGGCGGATCAGCTGTACAAAATCCGGCATCTGCGCCCTCCATTTCCTACCTGTTTTCTAGGTTATAACCATCTTAATGAAAATGGATGTAAGAGTCAATGAAAATAGGTCAGGAGTTTTCAGAAGAGGCATTTTCTGCTGATGGTTCCTCCACGCCATGAGCTTTATGACAGATTGATCACTCTGTGGCAGGAAGCCGCCACCACCGGATCATGGGTGACGATCACAATGGTCTTTCCGCTTTCGTTCAAATGTCTGAGCAAAGCCAGCACCTCATCCCGGTTGCCCGCATCCAGAGCTCCGGGTATCCTTCACCTTTCTTTTTCCTTCATGAAATCCGATGGGCCGATCCTCATGAGCGATAAAAAAGGAAACATCCAATATACGATACGATGCTTCCCTGGTTCACCGATTCACTTTTCCTCTCTTTTACCGGAAAACCGGTCTCCACAGCAGGCTTCACTGCTCCCCGCTGCAGCCGGTCGTCTGCCGTACCATCACTGAACCGCCTTCTTCTTCGGCTTCCGCTTCTTCGGCAGCGGCAGTTCCGGCTCCATGGCCTCCATCAGCCGACGCAGAAATGCCCGGTCTTCCAGATTCTCCACCAGGACCATGGATTTTGCACCTGGATACGGCGGTTCCATGGCCGCCTTTGGCAGCAGTTCAAGGGCAGCCGGCACTGGTTTGACCAGCAGCCGGTTGTCGCAGATATCGCCGCCCAGCCTGCCGCCCCAGTACACAAGATACTCACCCATCATCGGCCGGATGATGACATCCGGTCTGGTGGAAAGCTGTTCTTTCACATACTCCACAAATTCTCTGCTTGAAGACATACGATTCCGTTTCTTTTTCCTTTCTGCCTGTTTCTCTCTGTCAGTCCGGCTGCAGGCCGGAACAGGCACTCTGGCGGCCACCGGCACAGGCAGCCGGTTCATGTTCATGCCTCCTGGTTTCCATCGGCAGGATCTTCAGTATCCGCCGACAGCCGCAGATGGATCACCGGCAGATGCCAGGGATTGCAGATCCTGGGGATCTTCATCCAGTCCCCCAGTCCCCGGGACACAATCAGCCGGGCGCCTTTGACGGTGCTGTACAGCCCCGAGGTGTATTTCGGAAACAGCCTGTGGCCCGGACCTGCCAGTCCCTGCTGTCCGATCCGCCACTGGCCGCCATGCATGTGGCCGGACAGAATCAGACTGGCTGTGCCTGCCGGCAGGCGGTCTGCTTTGTAGGGATCATGGATCAGCAGCAGCCGAAAACGGTCCGTATCCGGCAGTCTCACGTCCTCCGGCCAGGTATCCTCGATGATTCCCGCCACCTGGATTCCCTTCCAGGACAGCACTTCATTTTCCAGCACCCGGACCCCCAGCTCCCGCAGTTCGTTCAGCAGTTCCCGGGTATCCAGCCGGTACAGCTCGTGATTTCCCGTGACATAAAATACCTCCAGATCCGCCTGACGCAGTTCTCTGACCAGGTCGAAAGCCGGATCAGGTACCTGCACACCGTCAAAGAGATCTCCGGTGATCATCACACCGTCCGGATGCAGCTGGATCACAGCCGCTGCCAGGTCCCTGCGGCGGCAGCTGTGCACATCCGACAGGTGGACCAGCGTCAGCATCCTGTCAGTCTTTTCTTCAGAGAAAAGGGCCGCCGGCTGCTGTGCCGGAAGGCCCTGGATCTCAAAGGTTTCAATGTCTATTTTCTCAGGGCTTCGATGCATTCTTTCGCCGCCACATTGTCGCCGATATAGGGACTCCGGCCGTTTTCCCGGTAAATGAAGGGCTCATCCGCCTTGCCCAGGATCAGCACCACATCATCTTTCTTGGCACTGGAAATCGCCTGATTGATCGCCTCGTACCGATCTTCAATGTACAGATTGTTGGTGTTTTTGATGCCTTCCCGGATCTGTGCCGCGATTTCCCGGGGATTTTCATCCCGGGGATCATCCTCTGTCAGGATGATCAGATCGCAGTATTTGTCCGCCAGTTCGCCGAACACCTTCCGCTTGGCCACATCCCGCTTGCCGGCAGAGCCGAAGACCGCGATCACATCCCCGTTCTCCCCGGTAATGGACCGTCCGAACTGGAACATCTGCTCCATGCCATCCGGTGTGTGGGCAAAATCCACGATCACATGGAAATCCTGTCCCGCATCGATCTGCTCCAGCCGGCCCTTGATCTGCGGCAGGTTTTCACAGGCTGGCAGGATCCTGTCAAAGGGCATGCCGGTTTCATGCAGCGCCGCAATGGCAGCCAGCAGATTGTAGATGTTGTAGCGGGCCACCAGGTTGGTCATCACCGGATAGAGCCGGCCCTGGTGCACCAGATTGAAATGAGAGCTGGTGCTGGTCATCTGAATGTCTATGGCACGGTAATCCGCCTCGGAGTCAATGCCATAGGACACCACCCGGGCCTTGCTCAGCCGCTCCAGGTCCTTGTACCGGGGATCATCCATGTTCAGAATGCACACCCCATCCGCCTTGACCTGTTCCTTGAACAGCTTGCTCTTGGCATCGAAATAGTTTTCCATCGTCCCGTGGAAATCCAGATGGTCGTAGGTGAAGTTGGTGAACACCGCGGCGTCAAAGTGGATCGCATCCACCCGGCCCTGTGCCAGACCGTGGCTGGAGACCTCCAGGGCACAGTCCTTCATCCCCGCGGACACCATGTCATTCAGGGTACGCTGCAGAAACAGGGCATCCGGCGTGGTGAGATCGGGCATCAGGTGCTGATCGCCGTAATCAATGCCAATGGTGCCGATGTACCCTGTGGGTTCCTGGGTGTTCATGATCGCCCTAATGATGTTGGCCACGGAACTCTTTCCATTGGTCCCGGTGATGCCAAACATGCGCATCTTGTCGCTGGGTTTCTGATAAAACAGTCTGGCGCACTGATTCATCGCCGCATTCACATCCTGCACCCGCACATAGATCGCCCCCGGACGCTTTTCCTTCAGATCACGGGAATACACGATGCACACAGCGCCCTTGTCCAGGGCATCATCAATGAAATCATGTCCGTCGTAGGTCAGCCCCGGCAGACAGAAATACACATCACCGGGCTTGACCTTCCGGGAATCGAAACACAGCCCGGTGACGTTGGTCGTGGGTGCGTTTTTGAACAGTTTAGACAGACGCATGATTCATACCTCCATGATATAGCCGTCCTGGGACAGCTGCAGCTTGCCTGTAATGCGGCCTTCCAGCGGATGATCCGAATGGATCTTCACCGGGTGATACTGTCTGGTATATCCCGTATACACCCCGTTTTCCTCCTGCTCCACCAGCACCGTCTCTTCATCGAACCGGGCCATGTCCTGCATCCGCAGCTCGCGGGACAGCGCCAGCAGCCTTGCAGCCCGCTCTTTCTGAATGGTGCCGTTGACAGCCGGTCCCATCCGGCTGGCTTTGGTCCCCTTTCGCTCGGAATACGGAAATACATGCAGGAAGGAAAACCGCATCCGGCGCAGCGTGGCCATCATCTCTTCGAATTCCTCATCCGTTTCCCGGACAAACCCGCAGATCACATCCGTACTCACGCTGATATCCGGCACCGCCGCCCGTATTGCTTCCAGCCGTTCTTCAAACTCCGCCACGGTATACGGCCGGTTCATCCGTTCCAGCACCGCATCGCTGCCGGACTGCACCGGAATGTGCAGATGCGGCATCATCCGGGGCTCCGTGGCCAGCAGCCGGATCAGATCATCGGTGACCTCCGTGATCTCGATGCTGGAAATCCGGAAAGTCACATCCCGGGTCACCTGCAGCATTTCCCGCAGCAAAGCCGCCAGATCTTCGCCGTTTTCTCCCTGCCAGCGCCCGGTATGGATGCCCGTCAGCACAATTTCCCGGTGTCCCGCAGCCTCCAGCTCCTGCACCAGCGTCAGAGCCTCCGGCATGGAAATGGACCGTTCTCTGCCCCGGGCAAAGGGAATCGCGCAATAGGAACAGAACTGATTGCAGCCGTCCTGGACCTTCAGAAACGCCCGGTGCCGGCCTTCGAACCGGGCAATGGGCATCGACTCAAACCCCGCCCCTTCTTCATGAGAAGTCAGATCCCGGGACCGGTCATCCTGCAGCATCTCCTGCACCCGGGCAGCCAGCTCGTTTTTGTGCCTGGCACCGATGATCAGATCTGCCTGCAGCTTCTGCTTCTCTTCTTCTTCCGCTGTCTGGGCATAGCAGCCCACCACCACGATCCGCGCACGGGGATTGTGCTTTCTGGCCCGGTGGATCATCTGCCGGGACTTTGCCGCTGCGGTGTTTGTCACCGTGCAGGTGTTGATGATGCACACATCCACGTCCTGGTCCGCTTCCTCGAACCCCAGTTCCTCCAGCTTCCGGGCATAATAGCGGGATTCATAGGCATTGACCTTGCATCCCAGCGTGGTAATGGAAAACCGCATCAGGCTTCCTCCTGGCCGGCTTTTGCTGCCGGTACATGACTCTGGTATTCACAGCAGGACAGGACATACAGCGCCGCCGTCTCCGCCCGGAGAATCCGGTTTCCCAGCGTGCAGGGTGCAAATCCGTTCTCCTCCAGCCACAGCGCTTCCGAAACCTCGAAACCGCCCTCCGGCCCGATGCAGCAGGTCACACTGGCCGGATCAGCCTGAAGGTAATGTGCCAGGTGATGACTCTGCTCTTTTTCGTACGCCACCAGATTCAGATCCGACTTGTACTGCACCAGATCCTGCAGCCTTGACACCGGCGCCAGTTCCACCAGATCCGTCCGGTTGCACTGCCGGCAGGCACCTGTCAGAATCTGATTCCAGCGCTCCATCTTCCGCAGCGCCCGCTTGTCATCCAGCTGAATGATGGAATGCCGGCTGACAAAGGGCACGATCCGGGTCACACCCAGCTCCGCAGCCTTCTGCAGCATCCACTCGAATTTATCCGACTTGATCAGCGCCGTGCACAGAGTGATCTCCTGCCGCCGGGCCTCTGTCTGCTCCTTGCCGAACAGCCACAGAAAGGGCTTTTCCTGGACATGGCCCAGCCAGACCTCTCCGTTGGCCACCACGCGCACCGTTTCCCGGGGTGTCGTGCGCAGCACATCAAAGAGATGATGCGCCTGGTCGGGATCCAGCATGATCCGGGAGTCCAGCGCACAGGGACCCGGTGCAAAGACCTGCTTCATCAGCGCTCTTCTCCTTCACGCCTCTGCTCCCCTTCGGCAGCCAGCCGCAGCAGCTCCCTGATTTCATGCCGCTTCAGGACCCGGTATTCCCCGGGCTTCATCCCCTCGGCACTCAGCGGCCCGAAAGACTTCCGGTTCAACTTCCGCACCTCATGCCCCAGAGCCTCCATCATGTTCTTGACCTGGTGATTCTTTCCTTCGCTGATCGTCAGCTCCAGAATCATCCGGTCTCTGGTGTAGTCCTTCTGAAGGATCCGGACCTTCGCCGGCTGATAGCTCTCATCCCGGGTCTTGAGCCCGGTCTTCAGCCGCTGAATATCTTCCGGCGTCAGCATCCCCTGCAGGTTGATGGTGTAAGTTTTCGGAACGTGGTAACGGGGGTGAATCATCCGGTTCGTGAACTCCCCGTCATTGGTCAGCAGCAGGATGCCACTGGTATCGAAATCCAGCCGGCCCACCGGGTAGATCCGTTTGTCCTTCGGCAGATAGTCCAGCACGGTTTTGCGCTCCTTGTCGTCGCTCACGCTGCAAATCGTGCCTTTCGGTTTGTTCATCAGATAATACACTTTGTCTTCCTTGTCCAGGACCTTTCCGTTGACCTCGATGGCATCCGACCCGCTGACTTTGGTCCCCGGCTCCGTTACCACCTTGCCATTGACCCGGACCCGGCCCCTGGCAATCAGCGCCTCCGCCTTCCGCCTGGAGCAGACCCCTGCCTGGGCAATCACTTTCTGCAGTCGTTCCATGATTCGTACTTCCTTTCCAGTTCACCGCCGGTCATGACCGGCACGCTCTTGTGCGCATTTCTTGATTCAGATTTATCTGTACTCTTCCATTATGCACCTGTTTTCCCGGTGCCGATGCAGCCAGGCTGCTGCCGGGGTATGACGAGTCTTCAGGTTCTCCGGGCTTCATGCTTCCGGAGCCGTACCGCTGCTGCCCGGCTAGCTGTCCCGGCTGGCACTCTGTTCTTCCTGACTGGCCAGTGGCTGCACATCCTCGAACAGGGTGGCAGGTTCCTGCGGTTCAGACAGTTCCGGCAGAGACTGCAGGGTGTCCAGGCTGAAGGCATCCAGAAACGTGTCCGTGACCTTGTACAGCAGAGGTCTGCCCACCGCATCCAGCCGGTCCCTGGCTTCGATGAAGCCTCTGGCCAGCAGTTTTTTCAGAATGGTATCGCAGGCCACGCCCCGGATCTCCTCGATCTGGACCCGGGTGATGGGCTGTCTGTAGGCAATCACCGCCAGGGTTTCCAGAGCAGCCGGGGAAAGAGAGGCAGGCCGGACTTCCCGGAACAGTTCCCGGGCATAGGGAAAGACCTCTGCCCTGGCCACAAACCGCCACCGGCCTGCCAGTTCCACCAGATCAATGCCCCGGTCTGCGCAGTCTTCCTTCAGCCGGCAAAGACCCGTCTCCAGTTCCTCGCGGGTATACTCCGGCAGACCGGCCTGCAGCTGCCAGAGATCCAGTCCCTCTTCTCCCGCAAGAAAAAGCAGTCCCTCCAGGATCTTCAGTCCCTGGGGACTCACCGCGGTTTCCGTTTCTGTCATGCACTCATCCCTTCCGTCTGTTGAACCATCCTGTCATCACATGCAGCCTGATTCTGCATTTCGATGGCGATGTCATCTCCCTGCTGGCGGGCTTGTGCCAGGCCTTCATGCAGAAGGTCCAGCAGCGCCAGAAAGGTCACCACGACCATGTGCAGATCCGTGCAGTCGCTGCACAGTTCCCACAGCGTGCTGCGGCTGCCGGGTGCCAGACGCTGCAGGATCTGCTGGCGCCTGGCGGATGCAGACAGTTCTCTGGTCTCCACTCTGGTCTGGTGAGGCACCAGCACGGCATAGCGCCGCAGCACCCGTTCCATGGCCCTGGCCAGTTCGTCGCCGGTGCCGGACCATGGTTCCTCCACCGGTGCACTCCACTCCCGGATCCGTGGATCCGCCGGCCGGCTCAGCAGCAGCGAGCGTTCCTCAAACCGCCGGGACAGCATCTGCCCTGCTTCCTTGTACGCCTGGTATTCCAGCAGCCGTCTGACAAGCTCTTCCCGGTGGTCTTCTTCATAATTGTCTTCCTGTTCTTCTGTCTGGCGGGGCAGCAGCATCCGGCTTTTGTACTCCACCAGCACCGCCAGCTCCTCCAGGTACTCGCTGGCGATTTCCAGATGCAGATCCGCCATGCTTTTGAGATACAGAATATACTGATCCGCCAGTTCCGCCATGTTCAGGTTGTGAAGATCCAGCTTGTGCTGTCTCACCAGATGCAGCATCAGATCCAGCGGTCCTTCAAATTCATTCAGTGTAACCAAAAATTCCATGCATTCACCTTCGGGAATTATACCATAGAAGAGAACATGTACCCATGAGACTGTGATATACTGATAGGACTTCCGGAATTTCGGGAAAGGGGGTCTGCCGGGATGAAAAAAGCCGCAATCTATCTGCTGCTGGGTCTGTTTGCCCTGCTGGTGCTCCATCCCGGACTGGACAGTTCCTTCTCCAGACCGGACGTCCGTGTCCCCGCTGTCAGCGAGAACGGGTCCACCACCAACGAAGACGCCACGCTGACCACCAGCCAGTCCCACGCTGTGATCGCCATAGACGCCGGCCATGGCGGCACCGATTACGGCTATGCCTCGGATACCACCATACCGGAAAAGGACATCAATCTGGATCTGGCCCAGGCTGTTGGCCGGAAGCTGGCTGCTGCGGGCTATCAGGTGATTTACACCAGAGAGTCGGACGATGTGCCGGACTTCGACACCGAAGCCGCCGCCAGTCAGGACCGGATCAGCCGCATGAAACAGCAGGGGGCCCAGTACCTGGTCTCCGTGCAGCTCTCCAGCAGTCCCGATCCCCTGGACCGGGGGTTTGCGGTATTCACGCAGCCTTCCGATCAGCTGGAGGCGCTGGGAAAAGCCGCCGGTCAGGCAGTGTCTTCCATCAACCTGTCCAGCTTTGAGGGCGTTGATTCCGATCACTACTCGAACTTTCCCATTCTCATGGACCGGGAACTCCCCAGCATTCTGCTGGAGCTGGGCTATATCACCAATCCGGATGACTATGCCAAGCTCACCGACACCAGCTATCAGGACCGGATCGGGGAAGCGGTTGCAGAAGCCTTTCTGAAAGTTGTCAACTAAGTCCGCAGGGACTTTTTTATTTATCTTTTCCGGTATGGTAAAATCGTTTCCAAAGGGAAAAGGAAATGAAAAAAGAAACACTGTACAAAGGAAACATCTTCACGCTGAACCGCGAACGGCTCCATGACCACGACTGGGAAATCATCCGCCATCCCGGCGGTGTCGGGGTGCAGGTTGTCCGGGACGGAAAAATGCTCTTCGTCCGGCAGTACCGTCCTGCAGTCAATGCCTGCACACTGGAAATACCCGCCGGCAAGCTGGAATACGGTGAAGATCCTCTGACCTGCGGTCTGCGGGAACTCAACGAAGAAACCGGACTGACGTGCAGTTCCATGACCCTGATCCAGAAATTCTGGTCCACGCCCGGGTTCTGCGACGAAATGCTCTACATCTATCAGGCTCATGATCCCGAACCGGCTCTTCACCGGCTGGATCCGGATCCGGATGAAGATCTGGAGCTTGTCTGGCTGGATCTGCCGGAGGCCCTGGCCATGGCACAGCGAAACGAGATCTGCGACGGAAAGACGCTGATTGCTGTGTATCTGGCTGTTCTGGAACACACAGGCGGCTGCCGGTTTTCGGATACCGGTGCTGCCGGAGAGTAAGCAAATCCGAAAAGAAAGAAAGAAAAGCGAGAAAGAGAATACATGAATTTTCTGTTCATCAGTCCCAACTATCCGGAAAGCTTCTGGATGTTCTGCCGGGGACTCAAACGGCAGAATGCCAGAGTGCTGGCTGTGGTGGATCAGCCCTATGATTCACTGAAGCCGGAACTCAAGGCGCATATCGACGAGTGCTTCGTCGTCAAAAGCTTCCACGACTACGGAGAAGTGCTGAAAGCCGTGGGCTACTTCACCTGGAAATACGGCAAAATCGACTGGATCGAATCCAACAACGAAGCCTGGCTCACACTGGATGCCCGGCTCCGGGATGATTTCAATGTGAAAACCGGCTTCAGCCTGGAACAGATCACGGAATTCCAGTCGAAATCCGCCATGAAAAAATACTATGAAAAAGCCGGCGTTCCTGTCTCCCGCTGGTGTCTGCCTGCCACGCTGGAAGAAGCGAAGGCCTTCGCCGCCGAAGTGGGGTATCCGGTTGTGCTCAAACCCGATCACGGAGTGGGCGCATCCTTCACCTACAAGATTCTGGACGAAGCCCAGCTTGCCGACTGCTTCAGTCAGACCAGGGATCTGCACATGATTCTTGAAGAGTACATTGATGCGGATGTGATCACACTGGATGGCATCACGGATCAGAACGGACAGATCCGGTTCCTGGGCAGCATGGAGTATGTGGGCAACTGCATGGATTCCGTGCAGCAGCACGATTCCATCGGCACCTACTATACCTTTGATGTATCGCCGGAATACCGCGAGACAGCTCAGCGGGTGGCGGATGCATTCGGCATCCGGAGCCGGTTCTTCCACGGAGAATACTTCCGCCTGCGGCAGGACAAGCCGGGACTCGGTCACAAGGGCATGCTCATGGGCCTGGAAGTGAATTTCCGGCCGCCAGGAGGATTCGCGCCTGATCTGCTGAACTACTCCAATGACATGGACATCTATGATCTCTGGGCTCAGGTGATCACCGGCAAGGATACGGCAGTCTCCTCGAAACTGAAGTTTTCCGCCGGATTCGCCGGGCGGCGCAACGGGGTCCCCTACCGCTATTCCGTGAATGAAATCGAAGATATGTTCCGTCCGGAACTGCTGAACACCGAATATCTGCCACCTGCCTTTGCCGCAGCCATGGGAGATGTGACAATCAAAGCCCGCTTCACCTCCATGGAGCGGCGGCAGGAGTTTTTCCTGAAGGCTTTTGAACGGCAATGATCCTGAAATTCGAAGTCTTCATGGAAAAGCTTCAGTGTGACCGCATGATCCACATGTACCTGCCGGATGATTATCTGACCTCCGGGCAGACCTATCCGGTCCTGTACATGTTTGACGGCCACAATCTGTTTTTTGATGAAGACGCCACCTTCGGCCGCTCCTGGCGGCTGGAGGACGAAATCCGCAATGCCGGCGCAGACCTTATTGTGGTGGGACAGGAATGCTCCCATGAAGGCAATGCCAGGCTCGATGAATATGGCCCCTTTCCCTTTTATGATGCCCAGTTCGGCTATTTCAGCGGCAAAGGACAGGAAACCATGGATTTCTTCATCAATGACCTGAAGCCCTATATCGATGCCCACTTCCCCACCAGACCCAGCCGCCGCTGGACCTGGATCGGCGGAAGCAGCTGCGGGGGTCTTATGGCCCTGTATGCAGCCTATTGTCATTCGGATGTCTATTCCCGGTCTCTGGTGATTTCACCCTATATTCTGCCTGTGCTCAGCACGCTGCTGGCGGATGTTTCCGCTGCGAAAGTCCAGCTCCCTTCGCGTATGTACATGTCATGGGGCGCCCATGAGGGATCAGGCATGCATGCATTCATCGAGGAAACTGCCGCCTGCACCACACTGGCCAATATACTCATGAACAAAGGAATGACCGTCCGTTTCCATGTAAAACCCCAGGGGGAACATACAGAGGAATCATGGCAGTCGGAAGCCGGAGACTTCCTCCGGTTCCTGCTGCAATGAACCGCTCGGTGGTCGTTCGCCGGCTGCCGGTTCTGGACCGTCCGGGTGCGCGGGAAATCGTCATTTCCGATATTCACGGTACGCTGTCTCTGTACCGCCGGCTGCTGGCAGAATGCGGTTACCGCCATGGGACTGACCGGCTGATTCTGGCGGGTGATCTGGTGGAAAAAGGACCGGAAAATCTCGCTCTGCTGCGGTATGTGATGGAACAGGTGAAAACCGGAGATGTATGGTGTCTGATGGGCAACTGCGATTTCACAGCAAAAAACGTCCTGTTTTCCTACCGGCTGTCCTTTCTGAAATCCGTGATCACCTCCAGACAGTCTCTGATCATGGAAATGGCGGATTCACTGGGAATCAGTCCGGAAACCATGGACATGGATGCTTTCTGTCAGCAGCTGCGGCAGGCGTATCTGCCGGAACTCTCGTTTCTCGCGGATCTGCCCCATGTGCTGGTATCTCCAGAACGGATTTACGCCCATGCGGCAATCATGAACGAAACGGATTTCGGATCGGATTTCCGGGAGGTCATGACCACCCCCTTCTTCCTGCACACGGATCAATCTTTTTCCAGACCGGTCATCGTGGGTCATATGCCGGTCTCGGAATACCGCAGCCGGACCATTGATTTCCAGCCGGTGTTCGATCCCGCCCGGAATATCTGGTCCATAGACGGCGGCAATGTGGTCAAGCGTTCCGGACAGCTGAATGCCCTCCTGTTTCAGGAAGGAACTGTGACCACAGCCTCTGTGGATGCGCTGCCCCGGACCACTGTCATCCAAAGCTGCAGACCCGGTGTTCAGATTCCGTTTGCGATGAGCTGGAATCACCGGGAGATCACCATCGAAGACCATGCCGGTTCACAGACGCTGGTGCATTCCCTGTGGCTGCGCCGGTCTTTCTGGGTCCCGGATGCGTTTCTGGAATCCGGCAATGTCAGTGAATACACCAATTACCGGATGCCGGTGGAACAGGGGGAGCAGGTCTCTGTGGTTCTGATCTGTCAGGACCAGGCTCTGATCAAGAAACACAGCGTCCTGGGCTGGGTGGAGACTGCCTGTCTGGATATGACCGGATCCGGTTCCTGGGACACTGCTTCCTGAGGCAGCCGCTGCCCGCAGCCATGCCTGCCACACACAAGACGCAAAAGGGCATCCGCCATCTGATCAAATGATCCTGGCGGATGCCCTTTTTTTGTGTGCCCGGCATGGCACATATCTGGGTGGTGAAAGTCCACTATGGGA
>NZ_CAJUPA010000019.1 GCF_910588395.1 uncultured Faecalibaculum sp.
CAGTGCCGAACGGCACGCTGGGTGGTGTGAGAGGGACCTAGTCTCTACTCGATTGGAATAACAGAGGAAATGCTGCTTGGATAAATAAATATAAAATTATATAATAGCTTTGAAAGGGAAGCCGGACAGGTTCAACGCTCTGGCACCGAATGGCCTATGATTAAATATCGGATCCAGCCAATGACCTTTTACGCAGTCTGCATGGCAGCTGCCGCTTTCTGCATTCTCGTTTTTCTCTGCCGCAGAAGGAAATGGATATCCTGGCCGTGGATGGTCCTGGCCATTGTGATTGAAGTGTATGCCTGGCTGATCAGTACAGGATTCAGTCCCGCCAGCTGGACAGGGATCATCAGTTTCAGCCTCTGGATTCTGGGCATTATTGTTCCGTGGTTTCAGGCCCGCAGACCCGCGGCTGCAGTCTGGTGCATTCTTGATCTGGTCTCGATGCCGGTTCTGATCTGTCTGTCACTCAGCTATATCGGAACAGCTCCAGGTGCATCCATCCTGACGTATCTGAAACACACAGGCTTATCCACAGGAGCGCTGCTGATGACAGCAACCATGTTTGGAACCTGCGCACTGTATCTGATGAATGCTGTGGCTTTCATCTGCATCCAGAAGCGTCCGGTTGTCCACGGATGACAGAAACAGGCGGAGGCCTGTGGAAATTCAGCGAAATATACCGGAAAATACGGTATTTCTTTCCCTGTTTCAATGTCCGGAAATACATGGAATCGGACATTGAAATAAGGGGATCGGGTATTTCCGGGGAATTGCTGCATTCAGACAAACTTCTGCTCTTCCGTGTCGTGTTCAGTCCCTCGATCTCATCTGGATATATGATCTGCTCATCTTTCTGCAATGACAAAAACCGCCCGTTGTTGGTGGACGGACGGATCATCAAGCCTGTTTCTCAGTTGGTTCAGGCAGTTCATCGAAAATCGCTCTGGCGACCAGATCCTCGGCAGCGTTTCGCTCCCGGTCAATGTCATGGACATAAATCATGGTTGTATTGATATCTGCATGGCGAAGAACCTGCTGCACCTGTTCCACAGAAGCTCCGTTTTTCAGAGCCAGTGTCGCATTTGTATGACGCAGACTGTGAGCCGTGAGCCGCGAGCTGTTTAAGTCTGCTTCTATTAAAGCGTTTTTACAAATTCTGCTGATACTGCGGGTGGTCAGCCGCTGGCCGGCGTCCCGGTTGGATATGGAGGCAAACAATGGATCTCTGGGACTCAGTGGACCCCGCAATGCCAGATAGGATCTCAGTGCTTTCCAGGTTTCATCGGGAATCTTCACATACTGCCCCTTCTCGTTCTTCCCTTTTCCCTGTACATACAGAATGCGGGAATCACCCTGAATCTGAATATCACCATAATCCGCCCGCCGGACTTCGATGGTCCGCATGCCGGTTGTCATGATCAGAATGAGCAGCGCCTGATTGCGGGCGGAGGTCAGGATACGCCGTTCTCTGGCTGCATCGCTTTCTTCCTGTGCGGGTTCAAGCTTCTGCGTTTCAATGACATCTGCACACTGCTGTTCATTCAGGTATCCTTTTCGGAAGCCCGCCTCCAGTTTCAGACAGCGGATGCCACGGGTGATATCCGGGCGGATTCCCGCGGCTTCCAGATAACGGTAGAACGACTTGACTGCCCGGATGTAATTGTTGACTGTGGAAGGCTGCTTGTTCCTGGACAGCTCATCCCGGTAGCGGATGATATCCTCCCGGACAGGTTCCGTGATTCCCTGCCCTCTGGACCACTGGGCAAAGGCTTTCAGCCATTGGGTATACTTTTCTCTGGAACGCGGGGAAATGTCGTTGTAGATCAGCCATTTGCGGCACAAGCCGGCTATAATCTGCGGTTCGAACAGACTGTGATCTGCCACGGAGAGTTCGCTGTCCGGATTGTTCCGGGACGGCAGCAGAATATCCTCAGCCATGCCGTTTTTCCTCCAGCCGAAGCAGTCCCGTTCCAATGAGCGAAGTGAAATAGTAACCGGATCCATCCGGGCGCTGATGGTAAACGGAACGCATATACCCGGTGGCAGAGATGAAATCGCCTTTTCGGCACTGCTGAAGCAGATCCATGCTTGGCTGGTCAAAAAAAGTGATTTCCACCAGTTCTGCCTGGCTGCCATTCCCTGTCTTTCTCTGTCTGTCAGCAGACAGCTGGCGGCTGCAGACAAGTACGGCAGACAGGAAACGGCTGCCGTTTTTCATGGTTCTGAACTCCGGGTCTCTGTGAAGCAGCCCGGCTGCTGTAAACTGATCAATCATTGGTACGCTATCCTTTCCCTGCAGCAGCATGCAAAATCCGGCAGACTCTGCCTGCATATGATAGCACATCAACTCTGCCCTGCATGCCCTGTACCGCTTTCATTTTTCCGGCGTCTGGTGAAAGAGGCAACTGTCTGTTCCCGGAGAAACCCGGAATTTATAATGGAATCATGAATAAACTGCAATTCGCCCTGGCTCAGATCAGAGCCATAAAACAGCGGGATCCTTCCCTGAAAAGCACGGTGGAGATCCTGTTTTTTCCCGGGTTCAGAGCCTTGAATACATGGTATACCAGCCACAAACTGTATCTGAAAGGTCATTATGCACTGGCCAGATTTCTTTCCCTGCGTGCACAGCAGAAAACCGGTATTGATATTCATCCCGGTGCACAGATCGGCAGCGACTTTTTCATAGACCATGGCAGCGGGGTTGTGATTGGTGAAACATGCATCATCGGTGATCATGTCACGCTGTATCAGGGTGTTACACTGGGTGCTACGGGTAAGACGACAGGCAACCGTCATCCGGTTCTGCAGAACAACGTGGTGATTGGTGCCGGGGCAAAAATCATTGGCCGCATCACGATTGGCCACGATGCCCGGATAGGAGCGGGTTCAGTGATCATCCGGGATGTTCCTCCGTATACAACCATGGTGCCGGCTGCTGCACATCCCGTCCGATACAGAAATCACAAGCTGCCGGTTCTGACCCTGGAAGGGCTCAGTGACAGAATCGATGATGAGATCAGACACATCCGGTTCTCCGAAGATAGACTGGAGCGCAAACTCCGGTGTCTGGAACGCAGAAAACGCTCCGTTTCTTCTCAGGAACCGGAGCGCCTCAGACATTGATGTTACTGATCTGTGTGTTCAGAATAGCGTAAACGCAGCAGCTGACCAAGTTCTTCCACCAGCTGAATGTAGTGGAAAAAATCCGTCACGGCTTCCGGATTGGCTGCAGTACAGACGGCTTCCTGCGTTGTCAGGTGAGTCGTCTTTTTCTTGCGGACCGGTGTTTCAATCAGGTCTTCCGGATGATCCAGCCAGTATGCAGCGTTTGCCAGATGGAGAAATGTGGAAATGTCCTTGCTGTTTGTCTTCATGGGAACCTTTCATCAACCATATCAAAATAACTCTATACCACAAGTATACTCTGGTCTTTGAAAAATACGGAAAATAAAGGCTCTATTATTTATGGAGTTACTGAAAATCAACCGGAATATCAGCACAAACCCATGAAAAAGCATCTGTACGATGTCATGCTCTGCTCACCATGCTGCCAGACGGTCGGGCAGAAAGGGGCAGTCAAAAAAAGCGGATACCCCAAAAGGGTATCCACGGATTGTCTCTGTTACAGTTCTTCCGCCCGTGCCAGCATGAAATAGCGTTCTCCCAGGCAGTCGGATTCTTTGCCAAGCCTGGACAGAGAGCGTTTTTTCTGGTTCCTGTACCGTCTGGGATCCAGTTCGCACAGTTGCAGCGCCAGCTGGTATTCCCCGTCAGACAGTGCCTGTTCAATCCGCTGTGTCAGCTTCTCATACCCGATCAGCTGGATAAGCTCATCGTGGAATGAGGCATCCGGAAGCGGCGTCAGCTCCGGGGCAAGACCCGAGAACCAGCCCATATTGCGGGTCCAGATCGCCCGGATCATCCATTCCACCCGACCGTACCGTTCCTGCAGATACCATTTCTGAAAAGAATCCGGCAGCGTGACCGAGGCAATGATTTCATCCAGAGTCAGACCATCATTGATGCCATCCAGCGTGTGGATCAGAATGTATTCCAGAGCATCCGCAAAGGTCTCCAGAGTTTCTCTGACTTCTTCCCTGCCGGTGACAGGCACCGTCATGGCAGGCAGCAGCACTTCGGGTTCCAGATCTCTGACAAGCCGCAGAGAGTCACACCAGATCTCTGTCTCCATGTAGTCGGAACCGGTTACGATGTTGAAATTCGGAAAGGTTCCGTAAAACAGCGACCCCACAGCTGCGGCTTTTTTCTCCGGGAGCCATACAGTGATTGTTTCCGGTGTTTCTCCGGGTGTGCGCAGAAGTGAAAGCTGCACCCCATCTATTTCCATGCTGCAGTTGTTTTCTATCCACAGCGTCGGCTTGAGCCATTCATCCCGGGAAGTCTCGAAGGATGTAATCAGTTCCTGCCGGGTGTTTCCATCCGGTATGATCAGCTTGTCCGCCAGACCGTAGCCTTTGGTGAAAATCTTGCGCATGTCCTTCACATCGTTCAGACGGGTGCGGGCGATGCGCGGCCGCACATTTTCGGTACAGCCAATCACCTGTTCCACTGTATCCGCAAATACAGCGGACCCGCCCTGTGTTTCAGGGAGAATGGTGGTGTAGATGATGGTTCTGACCGGTTTGTCTGTATATTCGGCAAGGATCTCCCGGACCTGCTTTGCATACAGGGATGAGCGGACTGCATCAATCAGAATCACGGAGTGGTCACCGATGATGGCCGTGCAGCTCGAATTGCCGAAATTGGCGAAGTGAATGATATCGTCGTCTATGACAAAGACTTTTTTTGCCAGATATGAAGTGGCAAAGTCTTTCAGTTTCTGTTCTCCATTCAAGTCGTTCCCTCCCAAAACTTCATGAATCAACCCAGTACTTTCCTGTTTATTATACCCAATGAAGCGGCATAATAATAGCGCTGTCTGTGAACAGCGCTATCTGGAACCAAAATATTCATCAAAGGAAACAGCATCCTTTGAAAGGCTGGCAGCCAGTTGGTCTCCCACATACCGCAGGTGCAGGGGCTGGGCGGCTGTCTGGGACAGCTGCTCGTTGTCCGCGGTATACCGGAGGATGAAGCCGTGTCTGACGGCTTCCTGGATGATCTGACTGTATCGGGGATCTGAAGCGGGGTCCTCCGATCCTTCCAGCCCGAAATCAAGACTCAGTCCTGTATTGGCATCGAAGAAACCGGGCTTTGCAAAGACCAGGTCTGTCCGTTCCTGGCCATATTCTGCCACTGCCTCCTGGTACAGGCGGTCTGTGTCTTCCCCGGAAATCCAGCCGGTCTGAATTGTGACAGGGATTCCCTGACTTTTCAGATCGGACTGCAGGCGATTCCAGGCATCCGCTGCCGGCTGGCGCAGCTGGATTCCCTGAACATCCACCAGATCTGAAGGGACATACCCTTCGGGCAGACGCCAGTGTTTGTTCACGAATACATCCACTGCAGCAGGATCAGTCACGGTCTGCGCTTCTTCATACAGAGCCTGATCCAGTCCCAGCCGGACATCTCTGCGGACTTCGGATTCAGAGTAGTCCGGATGGCTGTTGGCATAGACCTGTTCCCGGGTGCTGTACGCCGGTTTGTCTGTGTCTTTGGCCGTCTGGTCTGTGGATGATGACAGTGTCGGGGAAACAGGCTGTGATGTCTGCCGAAAGGCCTGAAAGGCGCCGGCTCCAAGCCCCAGAGCCATAAGCAGGATGATCAGCCAGACAACGGTTTTCTTCACGTTCTGTCCTCTCTTTCCAGTTCTTCCTGTGTCTTCAGGTGGAATGACTGCATAACTTGCAGAGGGATATGACAATACCCCCCGGGATTGCGTTCCAGATAATCCTGATGCCAGTCTTCGGCAGCCCGGAAATTCTGCAGCGGCAGGATTTCCGTCACCACAGGACGGCTGCAGTGTTTCTGTACAGAAGCTACTGTCCGTTCAATGACCGGCAGCATGGCAGGATCTGAATAGAAAATGCCGCTTCGGTAACTGGTACCTACATCATTTCCCTGCCGGTTCAGTGTGGTCGGATCAATGACCGTGAAAAAAGCATCCAGCAGCTGTCGCAGCGAGATCTGTGACGGATCAAACCGCACCAGCACAGCTTCTGCCGCTCCGGTCGTTCCGGTACAGACCTGTTCATAGCAAGGATCTGGCAGACGGCTGTTGGCATAGCCGGATTCTGTGTCCACGACTCCTGGCAGACGTCGCAGAAACGCCTGCAGTCCCCAGAAACAGCCGCCAGCCAGAACGATGGATTCGGTCTGTTTCATCTCTGACGTTCCTGACGCTGCAGATTGCAGCGCTTTTTCAAAGTAGCCGATGGACGGAACTTTGGCAGTTCGCTGGCTTCAATGGGGATCCGTTCCCCAGTCGCCGGGTTGATTCCCATTCGTTCCTTCCGGTGAAACAGCGTGAACTTGCCGAAGCCGGCTATATCCACTGTTCCATTGTCGGCCAGACAGTCTGAAAGTTCCTCAAACACGAGAGTCACCGCATCCTGGGCATCTTTGGACGACAGCCCCAGACCGTGACTGAGTGCCTGAGACAAAGAATCCCGGTTGACGTACTTAGGCATCCGGGAATTCTTTTTTCAGTCTGCGCACCATCAGATCGCTGGCACAGAGACTGGGTTCCTTTCCTTCGTAGAGAATCTGATAAATCTCCTCGCAGATGGGCATGTCAATGCCTTCCTGGCTGGCAACGCGGTGCACGATTTTGGCTGTCCGCACACCTTCCACGGTTTTTGTGTTGTTCTCCAGGAAATTCTTCACATCGTTTTCCCGGCCGATCTGGTATCCGGCCTGGAAGTTCCGGGAATGCGGGCTGGTACAGGTGACAATCAGATCGCCCACACCGGTGAGGCCCATGAATGTCTGTTCTTTCCCGCCAAAATGCGTTCCATAACGGATCATCTCCTGAAGCCCGCGGGTGATCAGGGCCGCACGGGTGTTGTCCTGATAGCCGAGACCGGAGAGGATTCCGCTTGCGATTGCCATGACATTCTTGATTGCAGCTCCGAGTTCGGAGCCTACTTCATCCGTGCCGGTATAAATCCGCAGATATCCATTGGAGAATAGCTCCTGGACAAGTCTGGCGTCCTCTTCGTTCTGAGAGACCGCATCAATGGTGGTCAGCTGCCGGATCACCACTTCTTCAGCGTGACTGGGGCCGATCAGGCTCACCACGCTGGACAGGTGGTCCGGAGATACACTGTGCCGGATGACATCGGACAGCCGTTCATTGGTCACCGGATGAAAGCCCTTGGCCACATTGACAAAGACAGCCGGCTTCTCCAGAACCGCATCCACCTGGCGGACAATCGGCTCAATGGCAATGGAGGGAACAGCCAGAACAACCACATCTGCATCCTTTACGGCGCTGATGTCGGTGGTGGCTTTCAGCAGCGGATTCAGCTGCGTGTCCCCGAAGTATTTTGAGTTTTTGTGGTTTTCGTTGATGTCGCGGATTTCGTTTTCATCCACACCGTAGACAATGACATCCTGGCCATTGTCCTGCAGGGTCTGCGCCAGAGCCGTGCCCCAGCTGCCGCTGCCTATGACTGCAGTCTTCATGATTGAAGTCTCCTTTCTGAACATCCGCTCAGGAGCGTTTGCGCGCATTGAGGCGGATCGGAGTGCCAGTAAAACCGAATGCTTCCCGGAGTCTGTTTTCCAGATATCGGATATAGCTGAAATGCAGAAGTTCCGGATCGTTCACAAACAGAATGATTGTGGGCGGCTCCACGGATACCTGCGAAGCATAGTAGATCTTCAGCTGCCGGCCGTTGTGCGGTTTGGGCGGATTCATCATCTGCGCATCCAGGATCACATCGTTCAGCACGTTGGTGGGTACCCGCAGTGTGCACATCTCATGTACTTCGTCAATCAGGGGAATGAGGTTCTGAACCTTGGCACCGGTCAGAGCAGATACAAAGGCCACTGGCGCATAGTCCAGATACTTGAACTCTTCCCGGATTTTTTTTGTGATCCGTGACATGGTCTTTTCATCTTTTTCCACCGCATCCCACTTGTTGTAGACAATGATGACCCCTTTTCCGGCTTCATGAGCCAGGCCTGCCACATGCTTGTCCTGTGCCCGGATGCCTTTTTCCCCGTCAATGAGAAACAGAGCGACATCTGCCCGTTCAATGGCACTGACAGCCCGGAGAATGGAATACTTTTCAATGTTTTCCCAGATTTTTCCCCGCTTTCGGATACCGGCCGTATCGATGATCATATATTCCCGTCCATCGTAGAAGAACGGCGTATCAATGGCATCACGTGTGGTGCCTTCCACATTGGAAACGATGGAACGGTCTTCCTTCAGAATGGCGTTGACCAGAGAACTCTTTCCCACATTCGGCCGGCCAATGACACAGAAGGAGGTCACGCCTTCATAGGGCTTGATCTCACGGACCGGCATCCTGTCCATGACCCGGTCCAGGAGATCGCCGATGCCGATCCCGTGTGAAGCGGAAAGCGTGATGGGATCATCCAGCCCCAGCTGATAGAAATCATAGACTTCCATCTGCAGTTTTTCATTGTCCGCCTTGTTGACCGCGAGAATCACCGGCTTCCCGGATTTTCGCAGTTTGCGGGCAATGGCGATGTCGTCGGCTGTGACACCTTCCCTGGCCGAGGTCAGGAAGACAATGACATCTGCCTCTTCAATGGCAATGTCCACCTGCATGTTGATTTCTTCGCCGAAATCCTGATCCTCCAGCTGAATGCCGCCGGTGTCGATCAGGCGGAAAGTCTGTGTCAGCCATTCCACATCACCGTAGATGCGGTCCCGGGTCACACCCGGCGTATCATCCACAATGCTTTTACGCTCTCCCAGGAGCCTGTTGAACAGCGTGCTCTTTCCTACATTCGGGCGGCCAACAATGGCTGCAACTCCACGTATCATGTTATTACCTCATTTCCCGGCAGCGTCGATCAGCCGCTGAATCGCAGCTGTCACCTGATCCAGAGTCATATCGGACGTGTCGATTTCCACGGCATCCCCTGCTTTGACCAGCGGTGCCGTGCTCCGATGGGAATCCTGCCAGTCGCGCTTCTGGATGTCTTCCAGAATCTGACTGTAATCGGCTTCGATTCCCTTCTGCCTGTATTCATCATATCGTCTGCGGGCGCGTGCTTCGGGCCGGGCGCTCAGGAAGATTTTCACCGGTGCCTGGGGCAGAACCACGGATCCGATGTCCCGTCCGTCCACAATATAGCCGCCGGCTGCGGTTGTCTGCTGCTGCAGCGACGTCATGGCTTTCCGGACTGCAGGCAGAGCTGCCACCCGGGAAGTCAGATTGGAAATTTCGCTGGTCCGGATGGCGTCCGTCACCTCCTGGTCATTGAGATAGACTCTCTTTCCCAGAAACCGGATCCGGACCGTGTCAAGAACCCGGCTGACTTCTTCCGGGCAATCCGGATTCACCCCGGCCTGTTTCATCGCCAGCGCCACACAGCGGTACATGGCGCCTGTATCCAGATGGATCATGCCGTTGGCCTGCGCCAGCAGATCAGCAGCGGAACTCTTTCCGACGCCGCTTGTCCCATCAATGGCGATGTTGAATGTCCGCATCAAAGGGCACCCAGACTGCGGACGAAGTACACCATGAATGCAATGGCGACAATCAGTGCCACAATCAGCAGTCCAAGAACGATGTTCAGTGTCCGGCTGGAATTCTTCTGTTTTCTGGCCGGGAGTTCCTCATCATAGTCATCCACTTTGATGCGCATCTTGGCGCTGGGCATGTCACCGGTGTCTTTCCGGTTCTTTTTGGGTTTCGGTGCAGAGGATGCAGCTGCATTTGCGGAAGAAGCAGCGGGTGCCGGACGGCTTTTTTTCTTTTTCTTCTTCTTTTTCGGCGCATCCAGCTTTTCCTGCCGGACAGTGTTTTCCAGTGTCTCCTGGCGGCCGGTGGTGAGCACATCCAGCTGATCGTTTTCTTCGAACTCATCAGCCCGGATGTCTCCGGCAGTCAGCACAATGCGGCGTTCGGTGAGTTTCTCCTGAACAGGAACCGGGGCGGATGCAGGCTGTTCATCCACAGAGCTCAGCTCCAGTACGGACTCCCTGGTGGAGGTTCTTGGCATTTTCATGGTGGAGCCGAAATCTTCCTGAGGCTCTTCCATGGGCAGGACGTGGGCCTTGCGGCGCTGATCCTCGCTCTCAGGCCGGTCCAGCTGTTTCAGTATGTTGATTTGCGTGTCATCCGTAAACCGGTTGCCATTGTCGATGTTGTATTGTTTCACTTCCCCAAGCAGCTCGTCAATCACCGGACTGGTGGGCAGATCCGGTTCAGCGGGCCTGGGTTCGGTTTCCTCGTGGGGAAAATATGCTTTCGCAGCATGCGGCAGCGAGTTGGAACTTGACTGCACTCTGGACAGCCTGGGGCTTTTGACCGGTGCCGCCTGGGCCTGTGTGGTTTCCTCGTCCAGATGGTCCCTCAGTTCCTGATATCTTTGCGTTCTTGAAAGTTTCGCCATAGTTCCTCCTAAATTCACCAGTACATTATACAATCAAAACCTGTGTCCTGATACCGGTGCGCGAAAAAAGCCCTGTCCGGGCGGCTGCAGGCTCCAGGACTGGAATGTCCTGCGCCGGCTCCCTGGACAGGGCTGATGTGTGACGGCGGGTTATTTCGCCCGGCCGGAATACTTGCCGTCGCTGGTGTTGACGACGATCATTTCGCCTTCCTCGATGAACAGAGGCACCTTGACTTCCAGACCGGTTTCCATTTTGGCGGTCTTGGAAGCGGAGGTGGCTGTATCACCCTTGACAGCAGGTTCGCATTCCACGATCTGCAGAGTGGCTTTGTCAGGCAGTGCGATACCGATGATTTCACCTTCGTAGCTGGAAATGTTCACATTGTCGTTGGCTTTGACAAACTTGCGTTCCCACTCCAGACGGCTCATGGGGATTTCCACCTGTTCATAGGTTTCGTTGTCCATGAATACCATGGCATCATCTGTGTCATACAGATACTGCATTTCCTTTTTCTCGATCATGGCCGGCTCCACTTTTTCGCCGCCGCCCCAGGACAGTTCCACATTGGATCCTGTGCGCAGGTTGCGGACCTTGGCCTTGACCACCATGGCGCTTCTTGCTGTTTTGTTCTGGGAAATGTCCAGAACCACATAAATGTCACCGTCAACGTTGATGGTCTGACCGGGTTTCAAATCGTTCGAACTGATCATAACTGATTACACTCCTCGTTTTTTTCCAATATAAATGTAAAGACCCTGCCGGGATTTGTCAAACCATGGAAGCCGGTCCGGCGGAGAACGCAAAAGAAAAAGCGCCCTGCGCTTTTTCTCATATCGAAAGGAATCGATAACAGATAAATCAGCCTGACCGTGTAAGGAAGGATGTTGCCGGTCAGCGTTTCGGAACTGAGCCATGTCCCGATTGTTTTACCCACAGACATCGTAGACCAGTCCGGGACGCATGTAAACCCTTACACATTGGAAAAAACAGGATTGTTTTTCGGCAACTCCCCATCGCGGCGCAGCCAGCAGGAAACCTGGCAATGGAAAAACGCCCGGCCGGGCGTTTTTCTGTCTGTCAGTCTGTTCTTCCCTGAATCCAGGCATCCATGGCTGCAGCCGCTTTCTTGCCGGCTCCCATGGCGGAAATCACAGTGGCGGCTCCAGTCACGGCATCGCCGCCGGCATACACGCCTTCCCGGCTGGTCTGCTCGTTCTCATCCACGATCAGACATCCCCGCCGGTTGACTTCCAGTCCCTCTGTGGTGGAACGGATCAGCGGGTTTGGGCTCGTGCCGATGGCCATGATCATGCAGTCCACATCAATCACAAATTCCGAACCCGGAATCACCACCGGCCGGCGGCGGCCTGAAGCATCCGGCTCGCCCAGTTCCATGCGCACGCACTTCACTGCGGTGATCCAGCCTTCGTCGTTGCCCAGAACCTCCACCGGGTTGCAGAGCAGATCGAAGATGATTCCCTCTTCCATGGCATGCTCCACTTCTTCCTTCCGGGCCGGCAGCTCTTCCAGACTCCGTCTGTATACGATGTGCACTTCCGAACCCAGACGGCGGGCACAGCGGGCTGCATCCATGGCCACGTTGCCGCCGCCCACAACCACGGTCTTTTTCGGATGCTGAACCGTGGTGGGGCTTCCCTCGCGGAATGCCTTCATAAGGTTGATCCGCGTCAGGAATTCATTGGCGGAATACACCCCTTTCAGGTTTTCCCCCGGCAGCCCCATGAAGTTGGGAAGGCCGGCGCCGGAGCCCACGAATACCGCTTCATAGCCGGCATCCATCAGCGCGTCAATGGTATCCGAGCGTCCCACAACGAAGTTTGTGATGATTTCCACGCCCAGATCCTTCAGGGTTTCGATTTCCTTCTGCACGATGGCCTTGGGCAGACGGAATTCGGGAATGCCGTACATCAGCACACCACCGGCCACATGCAGGGCTTCGAATACCGTCACCTGGTATCCCCGTCTGGCCAGATCCCCGGCTGCTGTCAGACCGGCAGGACCAGCACCAATCACAGCCACTTTGTGACCGTTGGAAACCGGAGCCTGAACATGGGATTCGCTGTTTTCCCGGTGCCAGTCAGCCACAAACCGTTCCAGCCGGCCGATGCCAACCGGCTGCATTTTGATGCCCCGGACGCAGTATTTTTCACACTGGGATTCCTGGGGACATACGCGGCCACAGACAGCCGGCAGAGAAGAGGTCAGGGAGATGATTTCATAAGCGCCTTCATAGTCGCCTGCTTTGACTTTTTCGATGAAGTCAGGGATGTTGACATTCACCGGACATCCCTGCACACAGGGCTGATGCCGGCAGTGCAGACACCGTTCGGCTTCGTCCCGGGCCATGGCTTCCGTATAGCCCAGTGCCACTTCGTCAAAATTGGTGATCCGGATTTCCGGATCCTGCACAGGCATTGCTGTTTTTTCCGGTTTCATATTCGGCATGGTCAAACCTCCTGATTCAGAAGCCGGCAGGCTTCTTCCCGCTCACGCTGCTCGAAATCCAGGTACGCCCGGTTGCGGCTGGCGGCTTCGTCAAAGTCCACCAGTGCTCCATCGAAATCCGGTCCGTCCACACAGGCAAACTTGATTTCGTCACCGACTTTCAGCCGGCATCCACCGCACATGCCCGTGCCGTCGATCATGATCGGGTTCATGCTGACAACCACCGGAATGCCGTGTTTCTGGGCGGTCCGGGTCACGAACTTCATCATCACGATCGGACCGATGGCGATCACCTTGTCAAAGTGCCGTCCTGCCTGAATGAGCGCTTCCAGCTTGTCCGTCACGAGCCCTTTCTCTCCGGCGGTGCCGTCATCGCTCATCAGATGGAAATCGTCACTTGCCTGACGGAACTCATCCTCCAGGATCACGAGATCCTGATTCCGGAATCCGGTGATGGCAGTGACCTGTTTTCCTGCGTCATGGAAAGCCTGTGCTGTAGGCAGCGCGATGGCACAGCCCACACCACCGCCGATGATGCAGACGGATTCTCCTTCGATCTCGCTGGGACGGCCCAGAGGACCGGCGAAATCCTGAAGGGACTGGCCTTCTTCCATGGCGTTCAGCAGCATGGTGGTTTTGCCCACGATCTGGAAAATGATCGTGACTTCCCCGGTTTCCGGATCGGCGCCGGCTATGGTCAGGGGAATGCGTTCACCCTGCTCGTCCACCCGCAGGATGATAAACTGTCCCGCTTTGGCGCGTTTCGCCACATGCGGGGCATCGATCACCATCCGGGTGACTGTGGGATTGAGTGCTTCCTTTTTCAGAATTTTATACATTTGGCTCACCTCACCGATAAATCATAACAAAAAACCGGCTTCTTTCGAAACCGGTATCAAAAATCAGTATTTAAAATCGATGATATCAAAATTCACCATAGGGGCATCGTTGTTCAGTCCCGTATCATATCCCCGGTCATCCAGAAAACCGAAGAATGCCGCCTCCCTGTCAGGATTGGCCAGCGCTTCCAGAAACAGTGTCATGGCTTCCACGGCTTTCTCCACAGCCTGATCGTACAGGTCCAGAAAAGAGTCCGTGCTGACGACTGTCCCGTCACAGGGATGCACCCACCGTTTGTGCTGCAGGTTCAGGACATCCCAGTTGTCTTCAATCTCCGGAGGCACCACCAGTCCCGAAATCAGATTTTCCTGACCGACGGCTTTTTCCGCCATCTGCAGTCCGCGCTTTTTCCGGCCGGCGGCATCATAGAAGCGTTTCTGCATATTGTGCCAGTCATCCAGGGAATCTGCAATGAGGTGAGGCCGGATATCATCCTGGAAAATCCGGGAGATGGCAGGCACATACACTCTGGCCACTGCCCGTTTTTCTTCACGGCTGCAGTCCGCAATCGCCGGAAAGTAAAAATCCTGAATGGTCTGTCCTTTTTTGATTTTCAGCATGATCGCGTCGATCAGACTCTCCATCGTGTGATGTCTGATGGAGCTTTCCGGGCTTCCCTGTCCGGTCCGGCCGAAAATATAAGGATGAGCCGTGGAGTCCAGTGCCCAGTGGCAGAGATGACCGCAGACATAGGCTTCCATGTCCCTGCGGATATCCGGATCCTTCTGCATGCGGATGGAGTCAATGGCAGAGCGATAGAAATCATTGACGTGACTGTGGTGCAGCTTTCCGCCGTACTGACGGATCCTGGCGGGTTTCCAGAAAGAAGCCGGATTCAGTCCCTGGAAAAACAGGAAGTCCGGTCCGCTGGACCCGATTCCCATCAGATGCGAACGGGATTTCAGCAGGCTGCGGATTTCCGCAGGCATTTTGTCAGCTGCTTCCTGAGCCAGCAGCTGGTGTGTGATCAGATTGGGCATGATTCATTCCTCCATGACTTTCTCCAGTCCCTTCAGGACTAGATATTCTGCATATGTATCCATTTGACAGTACCGGTCCAGTTCCTCCATGATCCGCTCTCTGGTCCCGGGATCAGCGGTTTCATATTCACGGTAGGCTCTGACAGCCTGCAGTCCATCGTGGATGGCCAGGGAGCTGTAGACAGGATCATCCGTGAACAGCGTCACGACCTGCTTCAGGGAAAAGCGGCCCTTCATCCGGAGATTGTAATACAGTCCGTTTTCAAAGGGCTTTGACAGATCCTTCATCCGCTCCCAGATCTGCTGCAGCGGTTCGGCATATTCCGGAAACTGTCTGGCCAGCTGCCGGAGACGCAGGGCTTCGGCTCCTTCCATATTGTAGACAAAAATCGTTCCTTCCTTCGGCACAGTTTCCAGAAGCCGCTGAATAAAGGCCCTGCGGCAGTCGCCCCAGCCGAAAAACGAAGCATGGTCCAGTCCTTCCTCCGTTTCGGTATGCAGGGAAAACTGAAAACAGAGGACATCCGCGGGTTTCATTCCCCTGTAGGGAGGGACAGCGAAGGTATCCCATTCAAAATCCAGATAGGAATAGGGATGCACGGCATCCTGCATCCACTGCCGCAGTCCTTCCCTGTCGATCCAGGGATTGTGTCTGGCTGCCTGATACTGTCCAAACGCAGTGGGATAGTTCTCCAGTCCGGCAGGATCCAGGTCGGCCATGGAACCCTCGGGCAGGCTGAAGCGTCCGGGCAGTGTCCGCAGAAAAATCGTATCATCTCCGGGACGCAGATCGGTGCGGAAGCAGGATTCATAGTGCCGGAAGCGTTTGCCCAAGGCACAGTGCCGGCTGTTGACAGCTTTGGGACAGGGACCGGAAAACAGGCTGCAGGCTTCATCGATGAGCCGGTCCGGATCCACATCCAGATCGGCCTGCAGGTCTTCGATGGATGAAGTCAGGTGATGCTTCCGGTTTTCCAGACAATCGCTTTTGAGGAACAGTTTGCCGGTATCCAGAGACCCCTGCCGGATATAGGACCGGTTGAGGAAGACTGCTTCCTGCCGGCGGATGTCGATGCCATTGGCTGCTGCTGCCAGTCTGGCCAGTTTCATGACCCAGGCTTCCGATTCCCGGGCGGTGAACATCGGCCAGATGGCTTCCCACCCATCCTCCAGTTTTCTGATCCAGGGGATGGTGATGCGAAGGTCCCGGTATACGATGCGGATGAAGCGGGCAGACTCTCCGGGGGCAAGAGAGTCCAGGATCCGGAAGGAATCCTCCATGGAATCCCCCCGCTGCCCCCGGGGAGTGTCCTGCAGACCGTAAGCCCTGGTCCACAGGGAGGAAAAGGAGTCCTCCATGTTGTAGAACGGCAGACTGGATTCCTGCCGGTGATGATATTCCAGCCAGGCCAGGCGGGGACATTTTTGCATGCGGACCAGGTCGCTTCCGTGCAGCATCATAGGCTGTATGCCTCACTGAGATCCCGCAGTTTCTGTTCAAAGGCCTCCCGCTGAGCCTGCGGGGCTTCCAGCACCACACTGGGGCCGAACTGCAGCAGCTGACTGAACAGGCCTTCCTGCTCATCCCGGTGGAAGGTGAACCGCAGCCAGTCCCCTTCCTGTCCTGTCTGCCGCAGGTCATCTCCCCAGTCCGATTCCCGGAACAGGTGATCGGCTTCTTTTTTCACCCGGACCTGGTACTTCGTGTTGGGCGTTTTCACAAAGCCGTAGGAAGCCAGATTCTGCTCGAGACTGATGTCCGTGAATGGGGCGAAAGAAGTATCCGTCATGGTGACATCCTGCATTCTCGTGGATGAAAAGCGGAAACAGCGCCAGTTGCCGGTGCCGGTTTTTCCCGGTTCCACTTTGTCCGCAAAGAGATAGTAGGCATTTTTGCTGTAGAACACCCGGTAGGGCTCCAGAAGGTAATCATGCAGCACCCCGTCCCGTCTGCGGTAGCGCATGGCCAGCCGTTTCTTTTCCCGGATCGCCCGGCGGCACAGCTCCATATAGAGGGTGCAGCTGGTCTCCGGATCCTGCCGGCGGCGGGTCAGATACAGAATCGCATCGTCTTCATCTGCTTCCTGGAAATGGACTGTGCCGGAAAACAGCTTTTCCACTGCCTGATCGAACGCTTTCCTGGAAGGAAAGGATTCGTGGGAATGAACCAGATCCCGGGCTTCCAGAAACGCATCTGTCTGTTCCGGTGTCAGTCTGGCGGCGGGAATGATGGACTGTGCACACAGCTCCAATCCGCCATGACGGCCTTTGTGCTCCACGATGTCATAGCCTGCCATGAGCAGTTCCTTTTTGTATTCCCGGATGTTGCGCTCGTTGGTTTCCAGATCTCTGGCCAGATCCTTTTTCTTGACGATCCCCCCGCTGTACAGAATCTGCAGCATCCGCAGGGTGTTGGCGGTTTTATACATGATGATTCTCCCCGGCTTCCGGCTGCTGTCCTTCGGCCTGTTTCCGTTTCCGGGCCAGCCGCCAGGCGGCATCTTCCCGGATGATCTGATAGATGCACGAGGTGATGGGAATGAAAACGATCATGCCCAGGATCCCTGCCACATTGGCGCCGATGGTAATGGCGATCATGACGTAGAAAGGAGGCAGTCCCACGGTTTTTCCCATGACGTGCGGATAAATGAAGTTCCCTTCCACCTGCTGGATGCAGATGAACAGGATCATGAAGTACAGTCCGTTTGCGGGGGACTCAAGAGCCATGAACAGCGCCACCAGCAGGGCGGCGGTCAGGGCACCGAACATGGGAACCAGGGCTCCGATTCCCACCACCAGACCGGAAAGCAGCGCATAGGGCAGACCGATGATGGCGCTGAAGACACCCACCAGGGTGCCCAGGATGAGACATTCCAGACAGGAGCCCCCGATGTAGCCGGTGAAGGTATTGTCAATGAGCTTCAGGATGTGAATGCACCTGGACAGGAAGCGCTCGGGGATATAGGCTTCCAGGAACGACCGGCCTTCATGCACCACCCGCTGCTTGTTGAACAGGAGAATGATGGCGAACATCACCGACATCATGCAGTTGAAGGCCCAGGAAAAGGCAGAGGTCAGGGCGTTGTATACGGAGCTCATCAGATCCGCCTGTGCATCTGCATTGATCCAGACGAGAAATTCTTCCGTGCTGCGGGAGAGACTGTCCACGGAGAAATCCAGCTGGCTGATCCAGTCGTGGATCGAGGGCATGTTTTCCGTGATTTTCAGCAGCCAGAGCCAGAAGGCATTGAGGCTGGCCGGCAGATCGATCATAAAAGACCGCAAGCTTTCAGCGATTCTTGGAAACAGCACAAAGAGGAAGACGACAACCAGCAGAAGCAATGTCAGAATCGCCAGACAGTTGCACAGAAAACGGGTGAAACGGTTCACCTTCATGCCAAACAGCCGCTGTCCCCAGGTGAGCAGGTTTGTGGCCAGCACGTTGAGAACGTAGCCCAGAAACCCACCGACAATGAAGGGCATGCAGATGCTGATGATGTGACCGAAGAAATCCAGGATCTGCCGGAAATACAGAATCACCATGCCCAGTCCCAGCGCAAACAGGATCAGCCGCTGGATCAGGATTTCCCTGTTTCTGTACTGTTTATCCAAATGGAACATATTTTCCCTCCCTGTGTCACTGCACCGAATGCGCTCCTGAAACCGGTGCAGAACCTGTCGCCTCGCAACAGAGATATTGTACAACATGAATGCATGGTTTGACCGGTTATCTGTCCTGTACAGTCCGGTTTGCACCATTGTCGTCATTGACACCACCAGCTGTTTCAGAAGCTGTCAGACCTTTCACCGGATTTTCGTGAAAGCGGCCTTTCATTTTGCCGCAGCGGTTTTGACTTGACTGCCTGCGGCCTTTAGAATTGTTCTGTCAGGAGGACAGCATGACGACAAAATACATATTTGTGACCGGCGGTGTAGTGTCCGGTCTGGGCAAAGGCATCAGCGCGGCCAGTCTGGGCCGGCTGCTGAAAAGCCGCGGCTATAAAGTCACCAGCCAGAAACTGGATCCCTACATCAACGTTGATCCGGGTACCATGTCTCCCTACCAGCACGGGGAAGTCTTTGTGACCGACGACGGGCTGGAAGCCGATCTGGATCTGGGACACTATGAACGCTTTATCGACGAGAACCTCCATACGTATTCGAATCTGACCACCGGCCGGGTGTACTGGAATGTCATCAACAAGGAACGGGACGGCAAGTATCTGGGTGAAACCGTGCAGGTGATTCCCCATGTGACCGATGAAATCAAGAACTTCGTGATCCAGGCCGGCAGACATGCACAGGCGGATTTCGTGATCACGGAAATCGGCGGCACCACCGGAGACATCGAAAGTCTTCCTTTCCTGGAAAGCATCCGTCAGGTCCCGCTGGAAGTGGGACGGGAAAACTGCGTCTTCATGCATGTGACCTATATCCCCTATCTGTCAGGCTCCAACGAATTCAAATCCAAGCCCACACAGCACTCGGTGAAGGATCTGCAGTCCCACGGCATCAACCCGGACATCATCATTGCCCGCTGCGACGAGGAAATTCCCCAGTCGGTCCTGAACAAGATTTCCCTGTTCTGCAATGTGCAGAAAGACTGTGTGATTCAGAACAGGACTCTGGATTCCCTCTATGAGGTACCGCTGATGCTGGAAGATCAGCATCTGGCGGATCTGGTCTGCAGCAAGCTGGGTCTGGAACCCCGTCAGCCGGATCTGGAGGAGTGGCGGCAGCTGGTGGATACCATCCATCACCCGACGCAGACGGTGCGGATCGCGCTGGTGGGCAAGTATGTGCAGCTGCATGATGCCTATCTGTCTGTGGCAGAAGCCCTCAGTCATGCAGGTTTTGCCAATGGCGCCAAAGTGGAGATCGACTGGGTGGACAGCGAGCAGCTGGAGGATGCCAGTCTGGATGAAGTCTTCCGGGATGTGGACGGCATCATTCTGCCGGGCGGTTTCGGCGGCCGTGGCGTGGAAGGCATGATTCAGGTGGCGGACTATGCCCGCACCAACCGCATTCCCTATCTGGGGATCTGCCTGGGCATGCAGATTGCTGCCATCAGCTTTGCCCGTCATGCACTGGGATACGAGGATGCCAACAGTTACGAATTCGATCCTGCCAGCAGAAACACCGTGATCGATTTCATGGAGGACCAGAAAAACGAGATCCGCAAAGGGGGCACGATGCGGCTGGGTGCCTATCCCTGCTCCATCCGCCCCGGCACGAACCTGCACAGCTGCTATGGGCGGGAACTGGTGGATGAACGCCACCGGCACCGGTATGAATTCAACAACATGTACCGCTCGGAGTTTGAAAACGCCGGCATGCTGATCAGCGGCACGAGTCCCGACAAGACGCTGGTGGAAGCCATTGAACTGAAGGATCATCCGTTCTACATTGGCGTGCAGTATCATCCGGAGTTCCTGTCCCGGCCCAACCGGGCACATCCGCTGTTCAAGGGGCTGATCAGGGCTTCCCTGGACCGGAAAAAAGAAAATTCAACTGAAAAATGACAAACCATTGGTCATAGTAACTGTGATACAATTCAAACTTCCGTATAATGGATGTGCATCAAAAGAATGCTTTACATATTGGGAGGCGACGTATCATGAACAAGAAATTTTTCCTGGGCGCTCTGGCTCTGGTTATGCTGGCCGGCTGCGGCAACGCCAACACAGGTGTTGATGAAGAAGGAGCAGCTGCATCCGATGCAGCCACAACAGAAGACGCAAAGACAACCACAGCTGAAATCGAGCACGATGGTGCAACGACCAAAGCCGAAGTCACAAAGGAAGGCGACAAAGTTACCGCTGTATCCATTGACGAAGTCGACGAAGAAGGTCTGTCCAAGAAAGATCTCGGTGATGACTACGGCATGAAGAAAGCCAGCACAGTGGAGAAGGAATGGTATGAGCAGGTGGAATTCCTGGAAAACTACATTCTGGAAAACGGTGTTGACTCCATCAAGCTGAACGACGAAGGAAAAGCCGAAAACGAAGATCTGAAGTCCGGCTGCACAATCTCCATCAAGAACATGGTGGATGCAGTCAAGGAAGCAGAAGCGAAGTAAGCCATTTCTGATTCTGCCCGGATATTTCCGGGCTTTTTTGTTATTTTCCGGCTGCATTTTCTGCGCTCTTCAGGTTCAGGCACTTCAATTGTGATTTGCAGGCAGCAGCCTACAATGAAGGTAAAGGAGGCACTGATTCCCATGAAAAAAACATTGACCGCAGCCGCAGCCGCACTTCTGCTGCTGGCTGGCTGTTCTTCTGCACCCCAGGAGGATGTGGACAAGATTGACGAAGCTGTAGACGAAGGCGATGCTGCTGCCGAAACGAAACTGGAAGGCGAAGCCGCTTACGGAGATACCGGACAGACCGCAAAAGCCACTGTCATCAAGCAGGGAGACAAAATTGCCGATGTGATCATCGAAACCATCGACCAGGACGGCAATGCCATCACCCAGCTCAAGGACATGGCTGATCCCAAAGCCCAGGACAGCGCCATTGGCACTGAGTATCAGGAGCAGGTGGACTATCTGGAAAACTACATCAAGGAAAACGGCGTGGAAAACATCAAGACGGATGGAGACGGCCGTGTCACGGATGAGGAAATGCTGAAAAACGTTGACATCAACGTTCAGCCGATGCTGCAGGCGGTTCAGAACGCCCTGGCAAACGAAAAAGACGACTGATTCATCTCCATGTCATGGAAGGAAGGACCCGGAAGGGTCCTTTTTCCATGGGATTTTGTCCATCCTCCTCTGTCTGGCCGGCTGCCGGATTCTGCATGCAGAAAAAAGACACCTTTGCAGAAAGGTGCCATCTAAGTCCGCCGGCAGTCATCCCTGGCTCTGGCGGTTCAGGAAATAAGGGGAACGGATCCCGATGTTCCAGTTCCAGGAAAGCTGTGCTCTGTCTCTTCCCGGATCCGATTTCAGCGGCCGGTATCCGGCATGAGCCAGTGCCTGGTTCAGCTGTCTGGCGGAAATGGACAGCCCTGTCTCCCGGTCAATGGCATCCAGCAGCCCATAGGTGCTGACATGCCGGTTTGTCCAGGGCACAGGCCGCAGTTTCTCTCTGATCCAGACCAGAATGGCTGTCTGCACATCAGCGGGAAGCTCAGTGAATATGATTTCCCTGCGGATCTCTGTCATGGAAATCTCCCTTCTTCCCTTTAAATATACTGTAATAATTAGGACAATTCACTTCCCTGACCCGGAATTGTCCGCTTCGTTTTGCTCCCGGGACTCAGGACTGTCCGTAATAGCGGACTGTTTCCTTCAGCTCGTTCATGGCTTCTTCGATGTTCTGGGTGGTGCGCATCTGATCGGACTGTTCCGCCCGCATCAGTTCCGTGACAACGCCTTCGATCCGGGCAAGCATCTCCCTGGAACTGTCAACATAGCCGTCCAGAATCTCCAGCCGCTGGGGTGTGACAGGGCCATCCGCAAACATGGCCAGGGCGGTTCTTGCTTTTTTCAGATTCACATCCGTGATGTCTTCCGCCTTGCGGACGATGGACAGATACCGGTCCTTGGTGATCTGACTGTCGGTAAACAGCTGATTCAGATACTCGCTCATGCCCGCAAGCCGTCTGTCTGCCTGCTGTTCCAGAGATTCCAGCTCCCTGATCCGGGACCTGTATTCCGCGATCCGGTCTTCCGGCAGCGGCGGCTTTGCCTGCGGTCGCTGCCGGAAGGGCGGCCTTGGCCGGGCTGACGGAATGGGTCCCGGCTGCTGTTCTGGCCGCATCTGCAGACCATACCAGAGACAGTACACACCGAACGCCAGTCCCAGCAGGCCGATGGGCAGTGTGATGAATCCGAAGAAGATCAGGAAAGCGCCCAGCAGCATCAGGCGCTGGCGCCAGGGATTGTGTTTCATATATCAATGCACCTCGTTTTTCCGAGACAGGTTGTCTTCTCTGTCTGACGGTTTCATTATAGACAGATTGCCGGGCGCATACCTGAACTTTCTGTAAATACGCAGTTGCCGGCACAGCCTTCTGGTATAGTGGAATCATGAAACGATACACACATCCCAAACAGGTTTTTGTGGCGGGTCTGGCTGTGGCTGTCATTCTCTGCATCGGCAAGACTGTACAGACCGTGACCGGTATTCACAGGGCAGCCACGGACTATGCACCGGAACAGACTGTCTCTGCCGACGGACCACTGGAAATCGTAAATACGGAGACGTTCCGGGATCATACAACGCTTGTGGTCACCGCCATCGTCCGGACCCGGGATCCGGACACAGCTGTCTATGGCGCCCAGCTGTGCTGCCGCTGGACGGAAGATGACATGGACATGGAAGAATGGACCGATATTCCGGTGATGCCCTACGGAACCGAAACCTGGTCGGTATCCGCAATTCTGCGGGATATGACCCCGGAAGAGGCAGAATCCCTGGAGGTGCTCCTGGATACAGAGTATCAGTGGGAGGATTCTCTGGAGGAATATGACTGGCTGACAGATCCGGATGATCCGGACAGTCAGGATCTGCTGACAGCGTGGCAGAAGAAAATCTACAGCCGCGAATGCGTCCGGCTCGACGGGTATGATCAGGAGCAGGTCACTTACACCGTCCTTCCGGACAGCCGCAGCGGAGATTCCATGTACGGAAGTGTTCTGATCCAGTTCATGGATGGAGACCGCTGTGTTTTTGCCATGACAGATGTCTACGACAGCGGGGACCGGGAAATGACCAGTCTGGAGAAAACCTGCATGATTCCCTGTGACATCCCGGCCTGGACCAGTGTGACCGTGACCCGGCTGCTCTGAAGATCGGATGGCACCGGAGAGAAACTGCATGTAAAACCGAATACGCAAAAAGCCGGACAGTTCCGGCTTTTGTCATGTCTTCTGCTCTGTTTCTGCTGCCTGCAGTCCGCACAGGATCTGTCACGCAGCCTGCAGTTTCAGAATGCGCATCTGACCCGGCTGCAGGTCCAGTGAACCGTGAATCTCCAGCTTTTCCCCAGACAGCAGATCTTCTGCCTGTACATCCCGGTTCACCTGCATCGTCATGGGATTGTCATCAATGTTCACCGCATACCAGATGGTGTCGCCCTCATGACTGCGCTGGTAGACACAGGCTGTATTGGTCAGGGCGATCTGAGTGTAGTCTCCATAAGCCAGTGCCGGTTCGCTGCGGCGGATCTCTGTCAGACGGGCAATCAGATCCGTCAGCTCATTCCAGTCCGGCTGTTCAATTTCCGGGCGGATACCGGTGTCATTGCCGGATTTCACCCCTTCCACACCGCTTTCGCTGCCGTAGTAGATGGCAGGAATGCCGGGCATGGTAAACAGCATGCCATAGACCAGGGGCAGCTGTTCCTTTTTCTCCAGAATGCTGGCAATACGGGTGACATCGTGGTTGTCCACGAAAGACAGCAGATTTTTCCCGGTATACAGACACCAGGGCTCCTTGCCGAACTGCCGGTTGAAGGAATACAGGATCTCGAAAAAGTTCCGGGAATTGAAGCTGGAGTGGATTCCCTTGTAGCATTCGTAGTTCGTGCAGGAATCCAGCATGACATCATTGACCCAGGTGTTGTAATCCCCGTGCAGCGTTTCTCCCAGCAGAAAGAAAGGCTCCCCGTCATACTGCTTTACGTGATCGTGCAGCTGTCGCAGAAAGTCCTGATCCAGGCAGTAAGCCACATCCAGCCGCAGCCCCGAGATGCCGAAGGCATGCCGCCACCAGTCCACTGTATCCAGCAGATACTGCACGACTTCCGGGTTTTTCAGGTTGAGACTCACCAGTTCGTCGTAGCCTTCCCAGTTCTTGTACCAGAATCCGTCATGGAAGGAGGTGTCACCGCCGAAATCAATGGTGAACCAGTCTTTGTACCGGCTGTTTTCCCGGTTTTTCAGGACATCCTGGAACGCGAAGAATTCCCGGCCCACATGATTGAACACCGCATCAAAGAGCACCCGGATCCCGGCTGTCTGATATGCCTGACAGACACGGGCCAGATCTTCTTCGGTACCCAGGCGGTCATCCACTTTCCGCATGTCTGTTGTGTTGTACCCATGGGATACGGACTCAAACAGCGGGTTGAACAGAACTGCATTGACGCCGATTTTCTCCAGGTGCGGCAGCCAGCTTTCGGCTTTCAGAATCCTGTGCGCCGGCACATGATCGTTTTCAAAGGGAGCCCCGAAGGCGCCCAGCGGGTAAATCTGATATACGACGGATTCATCAAACCACATTGTCATTCCCCCTGTCTGGCAATCTCTGCCAGTTTGATATCTGCCGCCTGAATCAGGTCGGCAGGTCTGATTTTAAGCTGGAGACCGATCTGTCCCCCGGATACATGCACCTGGTCGTGACCGGTCAGGGAGGCATCCGCAAAGGTGGCGAATCTCTTTTTCATGCCCACCGGCGAACAGCCGCCCCGGACATAGCCGGTGACCTTGGTCAGATCCTTCAGCGGGAGCATCTCCAGACTTTTCACTCCCGCAGCCCGGGCGCACTGTTTCAGATCCAGCTCCCGGTCCACAGGCACCAGAAACACAAAGTGGCTGCTGCCGGATCTGGTGACCAGTGTCTTGAACACCGCTGCCGGATCTTCCTGCAGGCTTCGGGCAACGGAAACGCCGTCCACCGGATCGTGAGGCGAATGTTCGTATTCTATGGCTTCATAGGGAATGCCGGCTGCATCCAGCATCCGCATGGCATTGGTTTTGGATTTGTGCATGTTACCTCCTTTGCAGCGGTCGGGACCAGTCCGGTCCTTCCGGTTCTCAGGCCCTTGCCTGCATCTTGTCCAGCAGGATCCTGGCGACCATCACCTTGGATGTGGAATGATCCATGGCGGTTTTCTCGATATAGCGGTGCGCCTTCTCCTCTGACCAGCGGTAATTCTCCATCAGCAGCAGCTTGCACCGGGAGACCACCTGAAGCTCTTTGTATTTGTCCCAGCTGCGGATCAGCTGCCGCTGGATCTGCCGGATCTGCGTTCTGGCTTTCTCCACCACCGACACAGCCTGCCAGGCAGTCTGACGGTTCACCGGCAGACTCAGCACAAATACAGAAGTCTCTCTGACAGTGTACGCCGCCTGATCGAACTTGTCCGCCGGGACAAACAGCAGGACATCCATGTCGAAGGAAGATGCGATCTGTGCCGCTGTCCGGATTCCGTATTCATCCGCCAGCGGAGTGAAGATCACCACCAGGGAAAAGTTCCGGCTGGCCAGCAGCTGTCTGGCAGAGGCAGCGGAGGACACCAGGACACAGGGCTCATAGCGGGACACAGGAAACAGTTCCCGGAGAAGACTATCCTGGTCTTTTCCCGCAGACGCCGCCAGAACCAGCGGTTTCATTCCTGCTCCCGGGCGGCGTAGGCAGCCGTCACAGAAGCCGGCACATGGAGCTTTACCAGACCGCTGCCCAGTGCCACTTCAATGCTTTCCTCCATGGACGCCGGAAGACTGGCCAGACATCTGTCCTGCAGCCCTGACAGATCCATATCGCAGGGATCGGGCAGCGTCATGCTGTTGCGGACGCCATCCAGTCCCGCCTGGATCAGCAGCATGAACACCAGATAGGGGCTGGTGGTGCAGTCGGGATTCCGGAGTTCCATGCGATTGACATGATCGCTGGGCACCCGCACCAGCAGACTCCGGTTCACATTGCTCCAGCTGATGCACGCCGGAGCTTTGCGCCGGCCCAGCCGCAGGTAGGAAGCCGGGGTCGGATTGGTGAACAGACACAGTTCCCGGATATGAGCCAGAACACCGGCCATGAAGGAACAGAACACGGCGTTTTCATCAATGGGATTCAGAAAGTCCTCGGATTCCACCTGTATGTTCACATGCAGACCGTTCCCCGGTTCCTCCGGCAGCGGCCGCGGAGAGAAATCCGCCCGGAGACCATTGGTGCTGGCCACCGTACGCACCACCCATTTGAACAGACTGGCCTCATCCGCCGCCCGCACCGGAGATGACGCGTGGAAATCCACTTCATTCTGCCCCGGACCGCACTGATGATAACTGGCCTGCGGCTGCATTCCCATTTCAGCCAGGGTGAAGCAGATCTCCCGCCGTATGTTCTCCCCGTGATCCAGCGGAGACACATCCAGATAACCGCCGGTGTCCAGCGGCTCACAGGTGGGCCTTCCCTTTTCATCATCCCGGAAGAGATAGAATTCGAATTCCGTGGACATCCGCAGACTGATCCCCATCCCGGCGGCATCCTGCACCGCCTGCTTCAGTCTGGCCCGCATATCCTTCTCAAAAGGCGTGCCATCCGGATACACCAGAGAACAGATCATCAGCACCACCGATCCGTCCACACTGCGCCAGGGCAGAATTGTGAAAGTGGAAGGATCCGGTTTCAGGTACAGATCACCGTGCCGCTCGTTTTCAAAGCCTCCCACCGCGAATGCATCGATGGCGATTCCCCGGGCAAACGCCCGTTCCAGCTGATCCGGCAGAATGGAAATGTTTTTCTGGTGACCGTATATATCGAAGAAAGTCAGGCGGATAAACCGCACATCCTCCTGCTCCGCGAATTTCATCACATCGTCCACAGTATACATAGGCAAATCTCTCTTTCTTATTTTCGACTATGTAATAGTACCACAGCCCGCCGGCACAGATTTCACGCCTCTCTGGCTGCTGCATGTTTTTCTGCCGATGAATGCCGGGGCTGCCATTGAAAAGGAATGCATGCGGCTGTGAATCTGACCGGCGTCGGGAACGAAACCGGATTCCGGATGAAAGCACGAAACCGGAGCCTGAAATTTTCTTACATTCCTGTTGACATCATTTTCATCCCCGGTATAATCAGAGTTGTGAAAGCGGCAAAGGCGTCGTTTCTCCCCTCAAGGGAGGAGTGTCCCATTGCCGTTTTTTTTACAGACAAGAAGGAGAAATAGTATGGATCAGGTAACCGAACTCTTTGGCCAGAACGTCTTTGACGAAGAAACCATGCGGGAACGTCTGCCCAAGGACACATTCCGTGAACTCCAGAAAACAACGCAGGAAGGCAAACCCCTGAACATCAAGATCGCCAACGCGGTAGCACATGCCATGAAGAGCTGGGCGCTGGAAAAGGGTGCCACGCACTACACCCACTGGTTCCAGCCCATGACCGGCGTTACGGCGGAAAAGCATGACGGATTCATCAACCCCGACGGAAACGGAAAGATCATCATGTCTTTCTCCGGAAAGGAACTGATCAAAGGCGAACCGGATGCCTCCAGCTTCCCCTCCGGCGGTCTGCGGGCGACATTTGAAGCCCGGGGCTATACAGCCTGGGACCCCACCAGCCCGGCCTTCATCAAAAACGGCGTGCTGTGCATTCCCACCGCATTCTGCTCCTACTCCGGCCATGCGCTGGACAAGAAAACCCCGCTGCTGCGCTCCATGGAGGCCATCAACAAGCAGGCGATGCGGATCCTGAAGCTGTTTGGCAATGAAGATGTCAAAACAGTCAACACCACGGTGGGACCGGAGCAGGAATACTTCCTGATCGACAAGGAATACTACAGCCAGCGCAAGGACCTGCAGTATACAGGACGAACGCTCTTCGGTGCTCCCACACCCAAGGGTCAGGAAATGGAAGACCACTACTTCGGCACGATCAAAAGCCGGGTGCAGGCGTTCATGAACGATCTGAACCGGGAGCTCTGGAAGCTGGGCATCCTGGCCAAGACCGAGCACAACGAAGTGGCACCGGCACAGTTTGAACTGGCACCGGTGTTCACCACCACGAACATGGCTGTGGACCACAACCAGCTGACCATGGAAATCATTCAGCGTGTGGCCAAGAAACACGGTCTGGTGGCACTGCTGCACGAAAAGCCCTTTGAAGGCATCAATGGCTCCGGCAAGCACAACAACTGGTCACTGTCCACAGACACCGGCGTGAACCTGCTGGAACCCGGTGACACACCTTTTGAAAACGCCCAGTTCCTGCTGTTCCTGGCGGCTGTGATCAAAGCCGTGGACGAGCACCAGGATCTGCTCCGGCTCTCTGTGGCGACCGCAGGCAACGATCACCGGCTGGGAGCCAACGAGGCACCTCCAGCCATCATCTCCATTTTCCTGGGCGAGGAACTGGCGGAAGTCATCGATGCACTGGAATCCGAGTCCCCCTACGGCGGTCATGACAAGGAATTCATGAAGATCGGTGCCAGTGTTCTCCCGAAGTTCCCCAAGGACTCCACAGACCGCAACCGGACAAGTCCCTTCGCCTTCACCGGCAACAAGTTCGAATTCCGGATGCCCGGCTCCAACCTGTCGGTTTCCAGCCCCAACATCATGCTCAATGCCGCTGTGGCGGATGTGCTGCAGGAATTTGCGGATGCGCTGGAAGGTGAAGAGGATCTGTACGAAGCGGTGCACGATCTGGTGAAAAACACGATCCACGACCACAAGCGGATCATCTTCAACGGCAACGGCTATGATGACGCCTGGATCGAGGAAGCCGAATCCCGGGGTCTGCTGAACCTGAAGACCACCCCGGATGCTCTTCCCTATTCCATTCTGGACAAGAACGTGGAACTCCTGGAACGTCAGCATGTGCTGAGCCGGGACGAAACGCTGTCCAGATACGAAATCATGATGGACGAATACGTCAAAACGCTGAACATCGAAGCCCAGACCATGTCGGACATGGCCAAAAAGGAAATCCTGCCGGCTGTATCCGCCTTTACCGGCGAGCTCTCGGATACGATCCTGGCAAAAACAGCCGTTTCCCAGAGCATTCCCGTGGACTACGAGCTGTCCACTCTGGAAACAGCCAGCCTGCTCCTGACGGAAGCCACCCATGCACTGCAGGCTCTGGATGCGTCCATTGCCGAGATGCACGCCCTGGAGGGATTCGAAGACAAGGCTTTCTATGTGCGTGACGCACTGATTCCGGCCATGGATGCCCTGCGGGCACCCTGCGACAAGCTGGAGACCATTGTATCGGATACCGCATGGCCGTTCCCGACCTACGGCAAACTGCTTTTCGGCATCATCTGATGATCATGAATCGACCGACAGCTTTCCGGCTGTCGGCTGATTTTTCAAGGAGGAATCAAATCATATGTGTACAGTAATCGGAACCCGGAGTTCTTTCATCTCGGAACAGGACCTGACAAAGGCCCTGGAAGCCACCACATCCCGCGGACCGGATGACATGCGGATCATGAAGCACAATGCCGGCATCCTGGGTTTCCAGCGGCTGGCCATCATGGGGCTTACCCCCGAGGGGATGCAGCCCTTCGCCCTGAATGGCGCGCTGGCGGTGTGCAACGGAGAGATCTACGGGTTCCGCTCCTTGAAGAATCAGCTGCAGGAAAAAGGCTATGTCTTCCAGTCGGATTCCGACTGCGAGATTCTGCTGCCGCTGTTTGAAGAGTACGGAACGGATATGTTCGGAATGCTGGATGCGGAGTATGCCTGCATTCTTCTGACAGCCGGCGGGGACATCCTCGCTGCCCGGGATCCCTTCGGCATCCGCCCGCTGTATTACGGCTATGCAGCAGATGGTCAGCCGGTGTTTGCCAGCGAGCCCAAAAACCTCACCGGGCTGACGGACCGGATCATGCCCTTCCCTCCGGGTCATTATTATGCAGATGGCGAATTCCACTGTTACCGGGATCTGACAGCAGTCAGCGACTACCTCCCGGATGATGTGGATGCCGCCGCGGCGGGAATCCGGGACAGACTGGTGGAAGGCGTGAGAAAACGGCTGGATGCGGATGCACCCCTAGGCTATCTGCTGTCCGGGGGCCTGGATTCGTCTCTGGTCTGCGCCATTGGACAGAAGCTGTCGGACAAACCGATCCGGACTTTTGCGATCGGCATGGATACGGATGCCATCGACCTGAAATACGCCAGACAGGCGGCTGACTGGATTGGCAGCGATCACCGGGAAATCATCATGACAAAACAGGATGTTCTGGAGGCCCTGGACCCGGTGATCCGCACGCTGGCCACCTATGACATCACCACCATCCGCGCGTCTATTGGCATGTATCTGATCTGCAGGGCGATCCGGGAAACCACGGATGTGCGGGTGCTGCTCACCGGTGAGATCAGTGACGAACTCTTCGGCTACAAATACACGGACTTTGCTCCGGATGCAGAAGCCTTCCAGCAGGAAGCCTGCAAGCGGGTGCGTGAACTGCACATGTACGATGTGCTCCGGGCGGACCGGTGCATCTCGGTTCACTCCATGGAGGCCCGGGTTCCCTTCGGAGATCTGGATTTTGCAGACTATGTGATGCACCTGGATCCGGCAATCAAGATGAATGTCTACGGAAAGGGCAAGTATCTGCTGCGCAGGGCTTTCATGGGTACGGAGTATCTGCCGCAGGATCTGCTCATGCGGGAAAAAGCCGCTTTCTCCGATGCGGTGGGTCATTCCATGGCGGATGATCTCCACCAGCTGGCAGAGGAAACCTACACGGATGAAGAATTCGAACAGCGGCGGCAGAAATACACCCACGCCCGTCCCTTCACGAAGGAATCGCTGCTGTACCGGGAGATCTTCGAGAAATACTATCCCGGACAGTCGCAGATGGTGACGGATTTCTGGATGCCCAACCGGGACTGGGAAGGCTGCCAGGTCAACGACCCCAGCGCCCGGTACCTGTCCAACTACGGAGCAAGCGGTCAGTAGCGGACAGCAGAACAGACACAGAAGCTCGCAGAGCTTTCAGGAATACAGAAGACTAGACAGGAGAGCAACAGGCATGACAAATGACAACAGACTGAATTTCAGCAATATGGAAAAAGACGCCTGCGGAATCGGTGCTGTGGTGCGCATAGACGGTCAGGCAACCCACCAGGTGGTGGATCAGGCACTGCACATCGTGGAAAAGCTGGAACACCGGGCGGGCAAGGATGCCACCGGCGAGGTGGGAGACGGTGTCGGGATCCTGGTGCAGATCAGCCACCCTTTCTTCGAAAAAGCCTGCCGCCGGCAGGGCATTGAACTGGGCGGAGAAAAAGAATATGGCATCGGCCAGTTCTTTTTCCCGCAGGATGAACTGCAGCGCAATCAGGCGATGAAGCTGTTTGAAACGATCTGCGCCAAGGAAGGCTGCCGGTTCCTTGGCTGGCGGCAGGTGCCCATGCAGCCGGAAATCCTGGGACAGGCTGCCAGAACCTGCATGCCGGCGATCTGGCAGGGATTTGTGGCAAAGCCCGACGGCCTGGCTGCTGGATCGGAATTCGACAGAAAGCTGTACGTGATCCGGCGGGAGTTCGAGAAGAGCTGCCCGGGCACTTACGTGGTGTCTCTGTCCAGCCGGACCATTGTCTACAAGGGAATGTTCCTGGTGGATCAGCTGCGGCGGTTCTATCCGGATCTGCAGGATGAAGACTATGCCTCGGCCATTGCACTGGTGCACAGCCGGTTTTCCACCAACACCACCCCTTCCTGGCAGCGGGCTCATCCCAACCGGATCATCTGCCACAATGGCGAGATCAACACGATCCGGGGCAACGCCAACCGCATGCTGGCCCGGGAAGAGAGCATGAACTCCCCGCTGATGGAAGAAGAGTATTCCAAGATCCTGCCGGTGATCTCCATTGACGGATCGGATTCCGCCATGCTGGACAACACCCTGGAATTTCTGATGATGAACGGCATGGATCTGGCCAAAGCCGTGATGATCACCATTCCGGAGCCCTGGAAACAGGTGCAGATGGAAGAATCCCGGAAGGATTTCTATCATTACTACGCCACGATGATGGAACCCTGGGATGGTCCCGCAGCAATCCTGTTTTCCGATGGAGACATTGCCGGCGCGGTGCTGGACCGCAACGGACTGCGTCCGGCCCGCTACTACATCATGGAGGACGGTACGTTCATTCTCTCCTCCGAGGTGGGTGTGCTGGACCTGGATCCGGCGAAAATCGTCAAGAAGTCCCGGCTGGAGCCTGGAAAGATGCTGGTCATTGACACAAAGCAGCAGCGCATTGTGCCGGATGAGGAACTCAAGTCGGAATATGCCGGGCGCAATCCTTATGGCGAGTGGCTGAACCTGAATCTGGTGCATCTGCAGGATCTGCCGGCACCGGACCGCAAGCCCCGGATGCATACCCAGGAGCAGCGGGACAAGCTGTACAAAGTGTTCGGATATACCCAGGAAGACATGCAGGATCAGATTCTGCCCATGGCCAGGACCGGAGCGGAGCCCACAGCCTCCATGGGAACGGATGTGCCCCTGGCGGTGCTCTCCCGGCTTCACCCTTCCCTGTTTCGCTACTTCAAGCAGCTCTTTGCCCAGGTCACCAATCCGCCCATTGACTCTCTGCGGGAGAGCGTGGTGACGGATACCACGGTCTACATCGGCTCCGATGGCAATCTGCTGCAGGAAACCGGCTCCAACTGCACGGTGCTGGAGGTAAGCAATCCGATTCTGGATGGCCGGGACATGGACAAGATCCGATGTCTGGAGCGCCCCGGATTCCATGCGGAAACCATTTCTCTGCTGTTCTACCGGGGGATGCCCCTGAAGGATGCCATTGATCAGCTGTATCTGCAGTGCGACCGGGCTTACCGCAACGGAGCCAATGTGCTGATCCTGTCTGACAGAGGCATTGACGAGTCCCGCATGGCAATCCCTTCCCTGCTGGCGGTTTCCGCTCTGGAACAGCATCTGGTGCGGACAAAGAAGAAGACGGATGTTTCCATCATTGTGGAGTCGGGAGAACCCAGAACAGTGCACGAATTTGCCTGCCTGCTGGGCTTTGGTGCCACGGCGGTCTATCCCTATCTGGCACATGAATGCATCGAAGAGCTCATTGATCTGGATATCCTGGACAAGGAACCTTCCAAGGCCATTGCGGATTACAACGATGCCATCCTGCACGGAATCGTGAAGATCGCCGCCAAGATGGGCATCAGCACGCTGCAGTCCTACCAGGGGGCGCAGATCTTTGAAGCGGCGGGCATCCGGCAGGATGTGATCGACCAGTATTTCACCAACACTGTCAGCCGGATCGGCGGCATCGGTCTGGAGGAAATCGAAGAGGATCTCACCTGCCATCATGATCATGCCTTTGATCCCCTGGGGCTTGGGCTGGATACATCTCTGGATTCTGTGGGCATTCACAAACTGCGCAACGGCGAGGGCAAGGAAGATCATCTCTACGATCCGAAAACCATCGTCCTGCTGCAGGAAGCCACGCAGAAGGGAGATTATGATCTCTTCCAGGAATACACGAAGCGGGTCAACGATCCTGCAAGACCCCACAACCTCCGTTCCCGTTTGGAGTTTGTTTCCGACCGGGAACCTGTGGATCTGGCCGAGGTGGAACCGGCTTCCGAAATCGTGAAGCGGTTCAAGACCGGCGCCATGTCCTATGGCTCAATCTCTCAGGAAGCCCATGAATGCATGGCCATTGCCATGAACCGGCTGGGCGGCAAATCCAACTCCGGTGAAGGCGGTGAAATGCCCGAGCGCTATGGAACCGAGCGCAATTCCGCCATCAAGCAGGTGGCTTCCGGCCGCTTCGGTGTCACCAGTGAATATCTGGTGTCCGCCAGAGAGATCCAGATCAAGATGGCCCAGGGCGCCAAGCCCGGTGAAGGTGGTCACCTGCCGGGGAAAAAGGTGTATCCCTGGATCGCAAAAACGAGATATTCCACACCGGGAGTGACCCTGATCTCTCCCCCGCCCCACCACGATATCTACTCCATTGAAGATCTGGCACAGCTGATCTATGATCTGAAGAACGCCAACCGGCAGGCACGGATTTCCGTGAAGCTTGTTTCCGAAAACGGTGTGGGCACCATTGCCAGCGGTGTGGCCAAAGCCGGTGCCAAAGTCATTCTGATTTCCGGACATGATGGCGGAACCGGTGCGGCTCCCCAGAGTTCCATTCACAACGCCGGACTGCCCTGGGAACTGGGACTGGCGGAAACACACCACACCCTGGCGGAAAATGGCCTGCGGTCGCGGGTGATTCTGGAAACCGATGGAAAACTCATGAGCGGACGGGATATCGCAATTGCCGCACTGCTGGGTGCTGAAGAATTCGGGTTTGCCACCGCACCGCTGGTAACGATGGGCTGCCGGATGATGCGGGTGTGCAATCTGGATACATGTCCCTTTGGCATCGCCACCCAGAACCAGGAACTGCGCAAACGGTTCCGTGGCAAGCCGGAATACGTCATGAACTTCATGCTGTTCATGGCAGAGAATCTCCGGGAGATCATGGCGCAGCTTGGTTTCCGGACAGTGGAGGAAATGGTCGGTCACAGCGAGTGCCTGCAGGTGCGTGCCGGAGATGACCACGGGCTGCAGCTGGACAAGATCATCGGTCAGCCCTGCTGGCAGCATGCGCTGGAGTCGGATGCGTTTGATTTCGAACTGGATTCCACGGTGGATGTGGATGTGCTGCTGCCGGAATTCAAACCGTATATGAAGAAAAAACCGGTCTTCCACGAAGCCACGGTACAGGTGACCAGCACCGACCGGACGGTGGGAACGATCCTGGGCTCGGAAATCACCAGAAAGTACCGGCAGTCACTGAAGGATGATACCTTCGTGGTGAACTGCCTGGGCGGTGCCGGACAGTCCTTCGGCGCTTTCATTCCCAGAGGGCTGACACTCCGGCTGTCCGGAGATGCCAACGACTATTTCGGCAAGGGACTCTCCGGCGGACGGCTGATCGTGGCACCGGAGGCGGAAAGCACACTGGTGCCGGAAGACAATGTCATCATTGGCAATGTGGCTCTGTATGGTGCCACATCGGGACAGGCGTTTATCCGGGGCAAGGCCGGCGAACGGTTCTGTGTCCGCAACTCCGGTGCAGAGGCTGTGGCAGAAGGCTGCGGCGATCATGGTCTGGAGTACATGACCGGCGGCACTGTGGTGATTCTGGGCAAAACCGGCAAAAATTTTGCAGCAGGTATGTCCGGTGGCATCGCCTTTGTTCTCGACCGGTCACACACACTCTACAGACGGCTGAACCAGGAGCTTGTTTCCATGGAAGAAGTGGAATCCAAGACGGACCGGGAACTGCTGCAGCGGCTGCTGACACAGCATGTCCAGGCCACTGGCAGTGAACTGGCTGCCGGGATCCTGGCAGATTTCGAAGGAAATCTGAAGAATTTCAAGAAGATCATCCCCAATGACTACAAGAAAATCAAAACGGTCATGAAGGAATACGAAGACAAGGGCTATTCACCGGAAGAAGCGGAGCTGATGGCCTTTGACGCGATCCATGCCGGAAACGGAAAGGAGAAACACTGATGGGCAAACCAAACGGATTTCTCGAATACCAGCGCAAGGACAATCCCTGGCGTCCCAGCCAGGAGCGCATCCTGGACTTCCAGGAATTCAAAATGGCGCTGGATGAACAGACCCGCCGCGAGCAGGCTGCCAGATGCATGAACTGCGGCGTGCCCTTCTGTCAGTCTGCCATTGAACTGAAAGGCCGGGTGACAGGCTGTCCGCTGCACAATCTCATTCCCGAATGGAATGATGAGATCTGCAGCCGCCATGATCACCATGCCCTGAGCCGGCTTCTGAAAACCAACCCCTTTCCGGAATTCACCGGCCGGGTCTGCCCTGCCCTGTGTGAGAAAGCCTGTCTGAACGGAGTGGATGGTCAGCCGGTGACGATTCATGATAATGAGCTGTTCATCATCGAGACAGCCTGGGAGAACGGCTGGATGCAGCCGCAGATCCCGCCTGTACGCTCCGGCAAGTCTGTGGCAGTGATCGGCGCCGGTCCCGCTGGCCTGGCAGCCGCGCAGATTCTGAATCAGCGGGGGCATTCCGTGACGGTGTTTGAACGCAAGGACCGGGCTGGCGGTCTGCTGATGTACGGCATTCCGAACATGAAGCTGGACAAATCCGTCGTTGAGCGGCGGATCCGGAAGATGGAAGCCGAGGGTATCCGGTTTGTGTTCAATGTGGAAGCCGGGGTGGATGTCTCCCGGGAAGAACTGAAACAGGAATATGATGCCATTCTGCTCAGCTGCGGCTCCCGGCAGGCACGAGACCTGCAGATTCCCGGCAGGGAGCTGTCTGGAATCCACTTCGCGGTGGACTATCTGGAACGGGCCACCAGACAGGTGCTGGATGGCACCCCCTGGATCGATGCCTGGAACCGGGATGTGGTTGTAGTTGGCGGCGGGGATACTGGGAATGACTGTATCGGCACAGCCGTGCGGCAGGGAGTCCGTTCTGTCACAGCCATCGAGATGATGCCCCGCCTGCCGGAAGAACGCCAGGCGGACAATCCCTGGCCTCAGTGGCCCAATGTCTCCAAAACCGATTACGGCCAGCAGGAAGCCATTGCCCAGTTCGGGCGGGATCCCCGGCTGTTTGAAACAACGGTGACGGAAGCCATTGGACAGGACGGCCAGCTGCAGGCTGTCCGGATTGCCAAAGTGGCATTTCAGGATGGAAAAATGCAGATTCTGGAAGGGTCTGAACAGGTGATTCCCTGTGACCTGCTGCTGATTGCTGCCGGTTTTACAGGCATTGAACCCAGTCTGAAAGACAGCTTCGACCTGGAAACCACCAGCCGGAACGTGATCGTGACGAAGAACTATCAGACACAGGATCCGCAGGTTTTCGCCGCAGGCGACTGCCGCCGGGGACAGTCTCTGGTGGTGTGGGCTATCCGGGAAGGCACCAGGGCTGCCAGACAGATTGACGAATATCTCATGGGCTACACCAATATAGAATGATTTGAATGCTGACAGAGAACCGCCGATTCAGCCCGGGCTGGTGTCAGCATGCGAAAACAGCCGTGACCTGGAAAAGGAAACGGCTGTTTTTTTTTTGCGTATCTGGTATTGTCCGATACCGGGTGCGTGCAGATTCCGGCAGGATTCAGAAAAAGCTTTTGATGAAGATTTCCAGGCCGATCAGGATCAGGATCGTTCCCCCGGCAAGTCCTGCCTGTCTGGCAAACCGCATACCGAAGCGCTTGCCAATCCAGAGCCCTGCCAGACATATGATCCAGGTAACAATGCCAATGATCAGGCAGGAGATCAGCGCTTCGTGCCACTGGTAACGGGAAATTGTGAAGCCCACAGACAGGGCGTCAATGCTGGTGGCAATTCCCTGCAGCACCAGTGCCGCAAAGGATACAGCGGGTTTCTGTCTGTTGCCGGCTTCCCGGATCATGTCAATGCCGATCCACAGAAGCAGGATCAGGGAAATCCAGGGAATGAACGGCTTGAATCCCGCAAACAGCTGGGCGATGGAATGCACACAGAACCAGCCAGCCAGGGGCATGGCAAACTGGAAAAAGCCGAAAAGACCGGAAATGAAGCACATCCTGGCTGACTTCATCCGTGGTTCATTCAGGCCATCCGCCAGGGAAACGGAAAAGGCATCCATGGCTAGCCCGGTTCCCAGCAGAATGCTGGTGATGACAAGACCGGTCATAAGTCTCCCTTCTCCTTCAGGAAGCGGATGAAAGCCTCAGCCGCTGTGCTCAGGGGGACATCCGGCTTCCAGACGATATCCGAAAAGCTGGACAGAGCCGGCTGCAGACTGCGGGTTTCCAGTTCTCCGGACAGCAGATCCAGTCCCACACCCGGAATGCCCACAAACACGCCAAGCCCTGCTGTGACCATCTGAATGCCATTGAAAGCCAGATTGGAAATCAGGACAGTCTGAGAATCTTCATAGTAGCCCTGCATCCAGGAAATGATGGTTTTGCGGACCTCTTCCCTGCCAGGCAGAATAAGCGGCACACCAGCCAGGTCTTCAGGCCGGATGCAGATTTGTCTGGTCAGGGGATGATCTGCCGGCATGACGGCTGCATAGGATTCCGTTTCAAGAAAACGAATCATTTCATAATTCTGACCCGGCAGTGGTTCCACCATCAGCTCCAGATCCAGCAGTCCCTGATCCAGCTGAGAGCGGATCTGATCCGCTGTGGAGGTGATGAGTTCAAAGGACACCTGCGGATGCATGTCCCTGAATTCTTTGATGTAGAGACCCAGCTTCCGGACACTCTGCAGCTCTCCCGCACCGATCACCACTGTCCCCTTGATTTCATCGCAGCCGCAGATCAGTTCCTGTCTGGCTTTGTCTGACAGCTCGATGATTTCTCTGGCCCGACGCCGGAACAGCAGCCCCTGGGGGGTCAGAGTGATGTGGCGGGAGCCCCGTTCAAACAGCTGTACACCAAGCTCGGTTTCCAGATCATGCAGCTGCCTGGAGAGTGTCGGCTGCGTGATGTGCAGCATACGGGCAGCCCGGGATATGTTTTCCTCGCTGGCTACAGCCAGGAAATAGCGTAAAATTCTCAGTTCCATAGGGGTATTAAAGCATAGAAAGTATGATTTGTAAGGGTGTAAAGCATGAAAAGGCCGGAAAACCGGCCTGTTTCTTATTTCTTTTCGTTTTTGATGGTTGCCTGGGCTGCAGCCAGTCGTGCAATGGGCACACGATAGGGAGAGCAGGATACATAGTTGAGTCCAAGGCCATCCACAAATTCGATGGAAGCAGGATCACCGCCGTGCTCGCCGCAGATGCCCAGTTTGATTTCCGGACGGGTCTTTCTGCCGCGTTCGGCTGCGATGGAAACCAGTTCGCCTACACCTGTCTGGTCAAGGCGTGCGAAGGGATCGTTTTCGTAGATTTTGGCGCTGTAGTACTGCGGCAGGAACTTGCCGGCATCATCACGGGAGAAGCCGAAGGTCAGCTGTGTCAGGTCATTGGTACCGAAGGAGAAGAACTCGGCTTCCTCGGCCAGTTCACCGGCTTTCAGAGCGGCTCTGGGCACTTCCACCATGGTTCCTACGCGGTAGTCCATGTCCACACCTTCCTCTTCCAGAATCCGGTCAGCAGTATCTGTTACCAGTTTCTTGACATATTTCAGTTCCTTCAGGTCGCCGATCAGCGGCAGCATGATTTCGGGAACCACATTCCAGTCGGGGTGCTTTCTGTTCACGTTGATGGCTGCCCGGATCACGGCTTCTGTCTGCATTCTGGCGATGCCGGGGTTGGAGACATCCAGACGGGATCCGCGGTGACCCATCATCGGGTTCACTTCGTGCAGGGAATCTACAACAGCCTGCAGTTCCTCTGCGGGAATGTTCATTTCGGCTGCCAGTTCAGCGATTTCCTCCGGTGTGTGAGGTACGAATTCGTGCAGAGGGGGATCCAGATAACGGATGGTCACAGGACGGCCTTCCATGGCTTCATAGATGCCCTCGAAGTCTTCCTGCTGCAGGGGTTCCAGCTTGGCCAGCGCCGCTTCCATCTGCTCGTCTGTTTTGGCCACAATCATCTCACGGATGGCTTTGATCTTGTCTCCGTCAAAGAACATGTGTTCTGTACGGACCAGACCGATGCCCTCTGCACCGAAGTCAACAGCCTGTGCTGCATCCCGGGGGGTATCCGCATTGGTCCTGATTTTCAGGCGGCGTCTGGCATCTGCCCATTCCATGAACCGTTCAAAGTCACCGGTGATTTCTGCCGGTACGGTTTTGATTCGTTCTCCATACACGTTGCCGGTGGAGCCGTCCAGGGAAATCCAGTCTTCCCTGCCGAAGGTTTTGCCGTTCACGGTGAAGGTGCCGGCTTCCTCATCGATGGTGATGTCTCCGGCACCGGATACACAGCAGGCACCCATGCCACGGGCTACAACAGCTGCGTGGCTGGTCATGCCGCCCCGGACTGTCAGAATGCCCTGTGCGGCTGCCATGCCCTGGATATCTTCCGGAGATGTTTCCAGACGGACAAGAATCACCTGTTTGCCTTTGGCGGCTTCTTCGATGGCTTCTTCTGCAGAGAAGACCACGGTACCGGTAGCTGCACCAGGAGAGGCCGGCAGAGCCGTGGTGATGGGAGTGGCGGCTTTCAGCTGGGCTGCATCAAACATGGGGTGCAGCAGAGAATCCAGCTGCTGGGGTTCCACCATCATGATGGCTTCATCTGTGTTGATCAGGCCTTCATCCACCATGTCGCAGGCAACCTTCAGGGCAGCCTGTGCGGTACGCTTTCCGTTTCGGGTCTGGAGCATGAAGAGTTTGCCGTTTTCAATGGTGAACTCCATGTCCTGCATGTTTTTATAATGGTTTTCCAGTCTGGAGCAGATGTCCACAAACTGGTCGTAGGCTGTGGGAGACACTTCCTTCAGCTGATCGATTTTCTGTGGTGTGCGCACGCCTGCCACAACGTCTTCTCCCTGAGCATTCATCAGGAATTCGCCATACAGTTTGTTTTCACCGGTGGCCGGGTTGCGGGTAAAGGCCACGCCGGTTCCGCAGTCTTCTCCCATGTTGCCGAAGACCATCATCTGAACGTTGACCGCTGTACCCCAGTCGGAAGGAATGTCATTCTGGCGGCGGTAGTAGATGGCCCGCTCGTTGTTCCAGGAACGGAATACCGCTTCGATGGCTTCCATCATCTGTGTACGCGGATCTGTCGGGAAATCTTCCCCAAGTTCGGAACGGTAGAAGTCCTTGAACCGGGCAACCAGCTCCTTCATGTCTTCGGCATCCAGCTCCAGGTCGTCCTTCTTGCCTTTTTCGGCTTTCACTTCATCGATGATTTCTTCAAAGCGTTTTTTGGACAGTCCCTTAACCACATCCGCGAACATCTGAATGAAGCGGCGGTAGCTGTCATAGGCAAACCGCTCGTTGCCGGTTTTCTCTGCGATGGTCGCAGCCACCACATCGTTGATGCCCAGATTCAGAATGGTGTCCATCATGCCGGGCATGGAGGCACGGGCGCCGGAGCGCACGGATACCAGCAGCGGGTTTTCCCTGTCCCCGAATTTCTTGCCGGTTTCCTTTTCCAGCATTTCCAGGTACTCGTAGATCTGCGACCGGATATCGTCGCTGATTGTTTCCCCGTCTTCGTAGTATTTGTTGCAGGCTTCCGTGGTAATGGTAAAGCCATTGGGCACAGGCATGCCCAGACTGCTCATTTCAGCCAGGTTCGCACCTTTCCCGCCAAGCAGCTCCCGCATGTCGGCGTTGCCTTCATTGAACAGATACACATATTTCTTGTCCATCAAGTTTCCTCCTGAACTTTCTTCGCAACCATGTAATCGGTTACATCTCTGAGATTATAGCACATTGCAAGCACTATGCCTACCTTTGTTCCCAATGACAAAACTGTCACAATCAGGAGGTTCCCAGGTGCCTGACAGAATGGACCTGGCGGCAATGATAGTACAATGAAGACAGAAAAAAACGGCGGAGCTCAAAGCCCCGCAGCGTTCAGAAAGAATGGAATTGAAGAGAAGGCTGGCTGCTGTCTTCTCTGCTGGACGGAATGTCCGTGATCGTTCCCGGGTATGCGGTCTCTTCGGCAGATTTCCGCATGGCCACAGGCGTCATAGTGGTGATCTCGTCATCGTCATAGCCGACAACAAGACTGTTTTCACTCAGAAGGATGGGCCGTTTCAAAATGGACGGATTCTTCTGAATCAAAGTAACCAGTTCCTTCGTCGAATAATCATCAATCCCTTTCTTTAAAGAATGAAAAGCTTTCGACCGAACAGAAATGATATCTTCGGTGCCGTTCTCACATCTCGATAACAAATACTTGATTTCACTTTCTTTTAAAACACTTGAAAAAATATTCTTCTCGACAAATTCAATGTGGTTATCTTTGAGCCACTGTTTCGCCTTACGGCAGCTCGCGCACCCAGGAGATGTGTAGATGATGACCATATACGTACCTCCTGTCACCCAAATTATACCATCCTTGTCGGAAATGGAAACAGAAATTTCGAATAAGTTGAAATTTCAACTACAGTTATAACGAATTTGAAATGTCAACTGATGTGCCCGGGAAATTCCGGGCCTTTCTCTGTGATAGAATAGTCCAGACGGAGGTTTTTTATGAAACGAATGCTCAGCGGAATCAAACCGACCGGCCGCCTGCATCTGGGCAACTACATCGGTGCGATTTCTCAGTTTACAAAATATCAGGATGAATATGAACTGTTCATTTTCATCGCCAACGAACATGCCATCACGATCCCCATCGAGGCAAAGGACCTGCGGAAGAACACAAAGGATCTGATCGCACTGTATCTTGCCTGCGGACTGGATCCGGAAAAGGTCACGCTGTTTCTGCAGAGTGATGTGGATGCCCATGCAAAACTCGGCTGGGTCATGACCTGCATGGCCTATATGGGCGAGATGCAGAGAATGACACAGTACAAGGACAAAACCGCCAAGGGAGAAAAAGGCGTGACAGCCGGCCTGTTCACCTACCCGGCCCTGATGGCGGGGGATATCCTTCTCTATGATCCGGATTATGTACCTGTGGGCGTCGACCAGAAGCAGCATGTGGAACTGACCAGAAACCTGGCAGAGCGTTTCAACCACCGGTACAGCGATACCTTCAAAATTCCGGAACCTCTTTCTCAGACAGTGGGACAGAAGGTATTCTCGCTGACGGATCCCACAAAGAAGATGTCGAAATCCGAGTCCAATCCAAAAGGCACCATTGATCTGCTGGATGATCCGGCGCAGGCCCGAAACAAGATCCGCAGTGCGGTGACCGATTCCCTGGGCGTTGTCCGGTATGATCCGGAAAATCAGCCGGGTGTCTCCAATCTGCTGACGATTCAGTCCGTTCTTTCCGGAGAACCGGTAGAGGACATCGTGACCAGGTACGAAGGAAAAGGCTACGGCGATCTGAAACAGGAAGTGGGAGATACGGTGTACAGTTTCCTGACAGAGCTGCAGGCCCGGTACCGGAAAATCCTGGATGAAAAAATCGTAGACAAAGTTCTGGCAGACGGTGCAGAAAAAGCCAGACGGATTGCCGACAAAAAGATCAGCAAAGTCTACAGAAAAGTCGGTTTCACCATTTAGACAGCAGAAAACCCGGAAACAGCAGAAACTGTTCCCGGGATTTTTTGCGCGCCATCAGACAGGAGTGTTTTCCAGAAACTGTTCAGCGTTGAAGGGATACCATCCTTCTCCCTTGTCCAGATACAGACAGTACTGCGGAATGCCACCTTCATCCAGCGGGCCGTAATGCATCCAGCTGTCGTGGTATCTGCCGGCAATGGTCAGAACCTGCTGCAGCATCTGCGGAAAGTAGAACCGGTCTTTGTAGTGCGTGCCCCAGGCTGCCCAGATTCTTGTCTCCGGGTACCGGCTGAGGACAGAGTCTATGACTTTCATGTTTTCGGCAACCAGTTCCGGATCCGGAACCTGGTCCAGTTCATCCAGATGGGTTGCCCGTTGAGGATACAGACAGAGTATGATCCAGGAATCATACCCGTAATCCTCTGCAATGTGCCGGACTGTGGTCACAGTGGGGCTTTTGACAGTGGGAGATCCCACCGAGGGATTGATGCTCATGACAATCAGCGGTTTCGTTCCTTCTGTTCCCAGGACGAAACGGGCCCGGTTGTCAGGTGTGTTCTGATACAGATACGTCATGCTGCCTCCGTTTCAGTTCCAGTATAGCCGCTGACTCATCGCCGGACGACGAAAAGGACCGGAGACAGCAGAGTCCCCGGTCCAGGTATGGACTGTATCTGTCCTGTTTCCGGATGCAGCCGGCTACATTACACAGAACACCAGAAGGAAAACAGCACCGAAACAGATCCGCCATATCCCGAATACCAGCAGTGTATGCCTGGAAAACCATGTTTTCATACCCCGGATCACGACCGGTCCCAGAACAAAGGCCACAGCCGCTGTCACCAGACACAGCAGGATGCTTTGCCAGGTAACAGCAGGCAGAGAGACCAGGTGTGCCAGTCCGCCGGCTCCCAGCGTCCACATGGATGTCATGCAGGCCAGACCAAAAGCCGGTTCATACTCCAGACCTGTGACAAGTCCTGCCAGAATGGCCATGGACAACACCCCGGTCCCGGGAATCACACCGCAGCAGGTTACCGCCAGCCACAGGATCACGGAAGCAAGACCATGACCGGCAAGGGCTTCCGGTTTCATGAGGGACTGGATGAGAAACAGAATCCCGATGGTGATGGTGAGCAGTCCGCTGATGAAAGGAGGCACTTCCCCCTGCGGCAGGATCAGCCCTGTCAGCAGGATCAGCAGCACAGCCGGAACGATCCGGACCCGGTTGGCCATCAGGTGTTTCCGGAACAGAAGCAGGCAGGACAGAGCCATGCCCAGCTGTGCCGCGCCTGTCAGCGGAAGATACCAGGGACTGCGGATCATGGCCTGAATCAGTTCAATGTGAATCCTGGCGCCCACCGGCATCCAGAAGGTCAGCATGGAAAGCAGCAGGGCAGCTGCCAGCTGCAGCGTCACTGCAGGCACTGGCGGACGAGTTCCTTGAAGATTCTTCCCCGCTCCTCGTAATTGGAAAACTGATCAAAACTGGAACAGGCAGGTGAAAGCAGAATTGTATCACCGGGCCTGGCAATGCGCAGGGCCTCTTCCAGAGCCTGCTCCATGGTCTCCACCGAAGTCTGATGGCTGAAGATGTCTTTGAATTTGTCCCGGGTCTGTCCGAAGGAGAAACAATGCCGGACAATCGGATCGTACTGCCTCAGATCCTCAAAGGATATGTGCTTGTCTTTGCCGCCGGCCAGAAGGATGACATTGTCATCAAAAGCGGACAGTGCCGCACAGGCAGCGTGGGTGTTGGTGGCTTTTGTATCATTGTAGATCCGGATGCCGTTGTGTTCAGCCACAAACTCGATGCGGTGTTCCACGCCCGGGAATGTACAGATCACATCCCGGATGTCCTCAAGACTCACACCCAGCTTGAACGCCATGGCTGCCGCCATCATCGCATTGCCCAGATTGAAATCTCCCACAATTTTCAGATCCTCTTCCCGGAACAGTTCCTCGCCGAACAGCCAGGCACTTCCGTCATGGCGGCAGAGATCTGCCGGATGTGTCAGGGAGAAATCCACGATGCGGCAGGGAATGCTGACGGCATATTTCATGATTTCCGGATCATCTGTATTCCGGATGAACCAGTCCCCTTCCCGGCAGTTCGCATAAATCTTCATTTTTGATGCATAGTAACTGTCCAGGGAATCCATGTAGTCCAGATGGTCCGGGGCAAGATTGGTGACCACGCTCACTTCCGGCCGAAAGGTTTCCGTTCCCAGAAGCTGGAAATTGGAGAGTTCCAGAGCGATGTCCGCTTCCTCTCCCGCTGTTTCCAGCACCACTTCCGACAATGGAACACCGATGTTGCCGGCGTATCTGGCAGCGGGATTTTTGCGCCGCAGCATTTCATACAGCAGTGTGGTGACTGTTGTTTTGCCATCGGTGCCTGTAATGGCCGCGTACCGCAGTCCGTCAGCTGCCCGGTAGGCGGTTTCGATTTCCGTGTAGACCGGCACGCCCATTTCCTGCAGCCGGCGGATGACAGGCACCCGGTATGGAATCCCCGGATTCTTGACGGCAAAGGCATAGGTTTTCTCAAAAAGCCAGTCCGGATGTCCATTGTCCACAACCTGAATTCCCTCCAGACCTGTCCGGTCCTGAACAGGCCCCGAGTCGGTCAGGATCACATCATATCCCTGCTGTTTCAGCAGTCTGGCAGCTGCGGTGCCGCTGCGGGCAGCCCCGATCACAAGTACAGTTTCCATGATTGACCTCCTCCTACAGGAAATACAGCAGCAGCCCCAGCGCTGCCAGAAGGATTCCAGCAGCCCAGAACCGGTGGACAACAGCGGTTTCTGTCATGCCGCCTTTTTCAAAATGATGATGCAGCGGTGCCATGCGGAAGATCCGCTTTCCGGTGCGTTTGAAGTGTGTGACCTGGATGATGACCGAGAGAACCTCCGCGACAAACACAAACCCGATGATGACCAGAAGGAGTTCCTGTTTCAGGACCATGGCCACTGCAGCAATGAATCCCCCCAGGGCCAGGGAACCGGTGTCCCCCATGAAGATTTTTGCCGGATGCAGATTGAAGCGCAGATAGCCGATCAGCGAAGCGATGACCATGATGATCAGAACCAGCACAGGATACTGATGCTGCACGGAGGCAAACACCGCAAAGGGCACCAGGGCGATGACCATCAGTCCGGCACACAAACCGTCGATTCCATCGGTGAGATTGACCGCGTTGGTTTCAGCAGTGAACATCAGGACCACCAGAAGGAAATATGCCCAGCCCAGATCGATATAGATATCAGCCAGCGGGATCCATATCTCCGTGCTTGAACCTGAACGGTAGATCATGAAGAAAATGATGGCCAGCACTGCCTGCAGCAGAAACTTGGCGCCGGGTTTCAGGCCCTCGTTGTCCTTTTTGACCACAATGATATAATCATCCAGGAAACCGATCAGGCCATAACCGACGTAAGCCAGCAGGATAATCAGAATGTTCTGACTGAATCTCATATCCGGCAGAATGAACGAACCGGCTATATAAATAATGGTGGGAACCAGTATGAAGGCAAGTCCGCCCATGGTGGGGGTTCCGTTCTTCTTTTTATGAGACTCCAGCCCTTCTTCCCGTTCTGTCTGGCCGAATTTGATTTTATGCAGGTACCGGATCAGTCCGGGCATGATCATGAGCATGATCACCAGACAGATCACACCGGCAAGGATGGCAGTCATCCAGGCGGAATAAACCATGTTATCACTCCATTTCGCGCCTATTATACCATGTTTCAAATCACAATCGGCTTGATATTCGGAACTCAGGGTGATAAGATAAATGAGCGATTGCGTAAAGACTCAGGCAAGGGAGGGACAGCAGATGTCGAGAAAATGCCAAGTATCAGGCAAGGGTCCTTTATCCGGAAACAAACGGTCTCACTCTATGCGTGCGAGCCGCCGGAAATGGAACGTGAACCTTCAGAAGGCTACCATCATGGTTGACGGCAAGCCGCAGCAGGTTCGCATCAGCGCACGCGCTCTGAGAACTCTGAAGAAACAGAACGCTGCCTGATTGCCATATGGAAGGGACCCACGGTCCTTTTTTTTATGGCGCTCTAAACTTTGGTGAGGTTCCGACTCTCACATCCTGTACACTTGGATGA
>NZ_CAJUPA010000020.1 GCF_910588395.1 uncultured Faecalibaculum sp.
CGACCCTAAGGTCGCGTTATTGTAGGGGGTGGACCCTGTCCAATTTTGCGTATTCCAAAAAGACCGCTTTCCTCTGCCGGCAGGCAGAGGAAAGCGGTCTTTGTCTGTTCTTTCGGTGTTCTGATCAGCCTGTGGCCGGAAAGGGATTCAGCTGCGCAGATAGGAGCGAATTGTCTCCTCGATTTCCACCAGCTGCAGATCCAGATCTTCCGGATCAGCCGCGGCTTTTTCCATCCGGTCCGCCAGCTGTTCCCGGGCGGATTCGTATTTCGCAAACCGCACTCTGGTCCCTTCCTGGTTCATGATCGCCCGCACAGTATCGCCGGACAGCCCGGAATCATCCAGAAATGCATCCAGCAAAGACTTGTCAGTCTGCAGCACACACATTCCCTGAGAATGCTCCAGGATGCCTGTCTGAGTTGTCTGATTCACACAGAATTCCTTGATGAGATCCCAGGCCAGTTCTCCTTCCCGGGTCCCGGCGCTCATGCCCATGACCAGACTGTCCCCGGCATACCGGATGGTCCGGTCCGATGCCTGGGGAAGACTGATGCAGATCCAGTCAAACCCGGTATATTTCTTCACTTTCCAGGGCCAGGGATTGTAGGTGATGAACTCCGCATAAGACATTGGAGCAAAGGCCACCCGCCCGGCCTCCATGAGCACCTCCCGCTCTGTCTGACTGCCCATGAACTCCGTCAGCTCCCGATAGGTTTCTGTCACTTTCCGCACCTGATCGCCCCTGAGATCCACGTTGTGGCCGTCATCGGAGAAGAGGTCCAGACCGCTGGCTTCTGCCAGATCCAGCCAGTCGTAATCCACCACACCGTACTGATCCGGGGTGCCGTCGTGATTCAGGTCCCTGGTCAGCTGCCTGCACAGAGCCAGGAACTGTTCCGGCGTCCAGGATTCCTCCGGGACATTCAGTCCTTCCTCCTTCAGCAAAGAGACATTCACGAACATGAGACGGGGATTCATCATATAAGGAAGGGCATATTGCGAATACTGATATTTTCCGGACTGGACAGCGGCGGGAAAGAAATCCGATTCCGAACAGCTGTCATCCTGCCGGAGGTAGGGATCCAGGTTTTTCAATACCCCCAGACTGGCGTATTCGCCGAACTTTTCATCGGGCATGACAAAGACATCGGGAACCTCTCCCATCACCACGGCATCATCGAGCCATTGGGTGTAGTCGTTTATCCGGATCCCGGATTCATACACCACATCCACCATCGGATGGTTCGCTTTAAACCGCGCGATGGCTTCGTCAATATACTCATAGCCGGAAGACTCATGCACCTGCCAGGGACTGCCCGCATAGATTCCCAGCCGCAGGGTACGGCGTCCTGTCAGAGTGCAGCCGCAGAGGTTCATCACCATGGACAGACACAATCCGGCTACAGCCAGCCCCAGGACACTTCTTCTGACCTGACCGGTTCTCATAGCCGGAACATCGCCGACTGCACCGCCCAGATGGCCAGCTGGGTCCGGTCCCGAAGATCCAGCTTGGCAAGAATCTGCGAAAGGTAGTTCCGGATGGTGCCCTCCGAGAGGTACAACGTACCGGAAATCTCCTTATTGGACTTGCCCTTTCCCACCTCGCGGATGATCGCCCGCTCCGTCTCTGACAGGGACGCTTCTTTTTCGGGTTCCACTTCAATGCCGGTGGATTCCGGAACCCGGGAAAACATATCCACCACTTTGTGAGCCACATCCGGGTTGATCATGGCCCCGCCATGATGGACGGTTCTGATCGCCTTGACCAGATCCTGACTGGGGAGGCCCTTGAGAAGATAGCCCGAGGCGCCGTACCGCAGGGCGGAATACACGAAGTCATCATCGTCAAAGGTGGTCAGAATGATCACCTTCACATGAGGAAAGCGTTTTTTGATTTCCCGGGTGCACAGAACCCCGTCGATCCGGGGCATGCGGATATCCAGAACCGCCACATCCACCGGCATCTGACCAATGAGAGACAGAGCCTGGGCTCCATCCTGGGCTGTGGCACAGACATGGATGTCCGGTTCGCATTCCAGCACGATTTTCAGAGACTCCCGGATCATGGCCTGGTCGTCTGCAAGGATCACATTCATTCTCGGTATTCTCCTTTCGTCAATGGGATCCGCGCTTCTGTCAGAAAGCCGTCAGATCCGTCAAAGAGCAGCGTTCCATGCAGAGAAGAGACATTCTCTTCCATCTGCGTCAGGCCATACCCATAGGTGATGGTCTTCTGAGGAAGTCCGCGGCCGTTGTCCCGGACCGTGATTACCAGCCAGTCACCGTCGACCGCGAAACGGACAGCTGCATGGGTGGCGGCCCCGTGGCGCCGGGCATTGGTGATGGACTCCTGCACCAGGCGGAAACACACATCTTCCTTGGCCTTGTCCACGTCCAGAGAATCCGCCTGATAGTCCAGATCGATGGTCATGGCCGTGACAGACTCGAACTCCCGGATCATTTTCTCCAGGGCCCCCTTCAGGCCACGCTGTTCCAGGGCTCCGGGCCGCAGTTTCTGAAGACTCGCGCGGACATCGCCGATGCCCTCGGAGACCACCTGCCGCACCAGATGCAGCTGGGATTTCGCCATTTCCGGGTTTTTGTCCATGATCACCAGGGTGGCGTCAATGCCCGCCGCAATCCCTGTGAGGGCATGTCCCAGGGTGTCGTGGATTTCCCTGGCCAGCCGTTTGCGCTCCCGGCTTTCCGCAATCTGTTCCGTCATCTGTGCATAATGCCGCAGATCTTCGTTGACGCGGTTCATCATGTTCAGTTCCTGCGCGATGTTCTCCTTCTCCTGATGCAGGTCAATCAGAAACTCGCACATGAAGGCGATGAACAGCACCAGCGTGGCGGATTCCAGCAGCGACTGCCCGAAAGCCAGCAGGCTCGCGGTGCTGTGTTCAAATACCGAAAAGTAGGCACCGGTGCTCACCATGGGGATCATGGGGGTGATTACTTCGTAGGAAAACAGCAGGTACAGTCCGGTCAGGATACTGCCGATGCCCACCATGTACCGTGCCTGGAATCCCCGCATGGTGTACAGGACATCGGAGAACACCAGCAGAAGCAGCGGACGGCAGCTCAGGTTCACGTTCCAGATGATGATGCAAGCCAGCAGTGTCTTGAAGCCGGCACAGAGCAGGATCCCGGACTTGCTTCCCTGGACGGTATTGAGAATGAGCCAGCTCAGGAGACTGCAGAGAATGAAACTCAGCCAGAACACCATCCAGGGACTGGAAGGAGCGTGCGGGATGGACTGCAGAAAGGAAGAGGATTCTCCGGATTCCACAATGTGCAGCGATCCTGCCAGCATGACGCCGGCGGTGTACAGGACCAGCAGGAAACTCAGTGCCGTCATGGCCTGACGGATCCGCTTCATGGCCAGCATATTATTCATGTCACTGCCACTCCGTCAGGGAATACCCGCCGATGGTTTTCCCGTCAATCAGGGACACTTCCACAGGGATGTAATGAGGCACGCGTTTTCCGGACAGATGCTCATACATCGTGCTTGCCGCAATGGAACCGATGGAGATCGGGGATTGCGCCACTGTCGCGAACTGAGCGGGATGGACTGCGATCCGGCTCTTCATGTCCGGCGTGCCGTCAATGCCATACACCAGAACGGAATTCAGTCCCGCTTCCTCGAGGGCTGCGATGGCTCCAAGAGCCGAGGGGTCGTTGAGGGCCATCACGACCGATCCATCCGGGTGCAGACGAATGAGTTCTTCCATGGCCGGCATGGCCTGTTCGAGCTGTCCCTCGCATTCGGCTTCCCCGATCACTGTATACCCCGGGACGGATTCCACCACCGAGAGAAATCCGCGGATCCTGTCACTCGCGGAGACCGCTTCAGAATGTCGCAGGAGCCAGATCCTGGCGGAATCGGTTTTCTCCAGCAGGTCCTGGCCGCACTGCCTGCCTGCATCGTAGTTGTCCGAAATCACCGTCGACAGCAGCATGGAGTCATCCTTGAGCGTGGAATCCACGGCAATCACCGGGATCCCCGCCTTCTGTGCCCGGCGCAGGACCGGACCCAGGGATACGGAATCCACCGGATTCACAAAAATCCCGTCCACGTCATCGGCTATAAACTGCTCCACCTGTTCAATCTGCCGGTCGGCATTCATGAGGGGATCGCGAACCACCAGACTGTCACCGTGTTCTGTGACAGCCTTGCGCAGTTCCGTGTTGATGACCTGATAAAACGGGTTGTTCATGGTCATGTACGTCGCCCCGAACACAAGATGTTCCCGTCGGATGATTCCCGCTGTGAACACCAGAGATCCCAGGGCAAAGACCGCCATCATGACCAGCCAGAACCGCAGGTTTCCCTTCAGATTCTTCATAGTCCAATTCACCGCTTTCTTCCTCTGTCATTTTCTGATTATCAGAACGATTTTGCAAAGAAATTCGACGAATCGGGGGATATGTTGAAAATAAACGTATGATTCTTTGGAATCATAAAGTTATGGCAGGATTCCGCCGATGCCGGCATGTGTCAAGTGGTGCCAGAGAGTACGAAAAAACCGCAGAACGGTCTGCAGCTTCCGGCAAACTGGCGTGAGGTAAAAAGCGGTGCCTGCCTGTAGGCCAGTCAGAGGTTTTCGTCCTGGCCGGAGCCGGCGGATCATCTGCCCAAAACCAGCAGCATCACCATGAATGAATTAAAACAGACTGTTTTATCCGGCAGGCAGTCAGTATAATGGTCCCATTGGCAGGACCAATGGCTCTATCCAACTCTCTGCATGCTGTCCAGGCATGCGGCTGCCGGAAGGTTCTGCAGGAAAGGGAAGCATGGAAGACAAGAAGCAATATGAGCTGGTCCTCTGCGAAAACGATCCGCTGCAGAGGGAAGACATGATCCGGATCCTTTCGCAGCTGGCACCGGAGCTGGTCATTCGTCCTGTCACAGGATCCCTGGAACTGCAGCGGCTCCTGCAGGGGCCGCAGACAGCCGGCACGAAGCGGATATTTCTCATGGACATTGTCCTGGACAACGGGGAAGACGGCATTGATCTGGCCAGATACATTCACCGCCTGGACCCCGGGTCGCCGGTGATATTCATGAGCGCCTACCTGGAAAAATCCTGTGAGGTCTATGATGTGGAACACTGCTACTTCATATACAAGCCGCAGAAGGAACAGCGGCTGAAAGCCGCGTTGTCCAGGGCGCTGCGCCAGCTGCAGGACCAGCCCAAACCACTGGTGATCCACGATGGAACGGCCATCTACCGGGTGGAGCCTTCGTCCATCCTGTGCATGGAACGGGTCCGGCGCTGGACGTTCATCACCTGCCGGAACCGGGTGCTGAAAGCCAGAGAAGATCTGCGCACTCTGCTCGAACAGCTGCCGGACAGCTTTGTGCAGTGTCACCGCAGCTATGTGGTGAATTACTCCATGACCGCTGCCTTCTACGGCACAGAATTCGAACTTGCCAACGGACTGCGCATTCCGGTCTCCAGAGCTCATCAGGCTGAAATCCGCCAGTCCTACAGCCGGTTCCTGCTCCGGGAGGAATCATTGTGCTGAAGGGCAGGCCGCTGATTTACATGATTCTGTTTTTCGTGTCTGAAGCGCTCATGGTCGGCGCTTCGCCATTTCTGTTTCGCAGCTGGAGCTATGAACAGGCACAGGTGGCCATCCTGGGCCTGTTTGCAATCAGCGCCTTTCTCTGTCTTCTGCTCATGAAGTCTCTCATGGCCATGATCCGCCGGGATGCATCGGCCCAGGCACTGGAAACACTGAAGGACATGGAGCTCGAGCAGCTCGCGGCGATGGTGCAGACCGGTCAGGAAATCGAAGCCATACGGTCCCGTATCCGGCAACACCCGTCAGTCATCCAGGACCTGGAGGAGGACCTTCCGGATCTGTATGTCAGCCGCTGTGACAACCCGGTGGCGGATGCCATCCTGTTCAGGAAGTCCAGAGAAATGAAAGAACAGAACATCCGCAGTCATTTTCAGGTCTCACTTCCGGCAGACCTGCCGCTGGATTCGGCCATTCTTTTGAGCCTGCTCACAAACCTGCTGGACAATGCCATCCTGGCTGCCTTGCAGTGTCCGCCGGAGCGCCGGTTTGTGTCTCTGGAAGCCGGACTGCGGCGCAACTGTCTGGTCTGCATTTGCGAAAACTCCGTTTCTGACAACGCCGCCATTACCCCTGGTCTGTCCAGCAAAAACAGGCCTGGTCACGGACACGGACTGCAGATCCTGGAAGATCTCTGCACACAGCAGGGAGGCCAGCTAAAGGGTGTCATGGAAAACGGCCGGTGCCGGTTCACTGCCACTCTCTGGCTCGAGGAAGAAGCATGACCATCAACTGGCTTCATCTGCTGGTTCTGGTCCTGCAGTGCCTGGTGCAGTCCTGGTTTCTGAGCCGGTATTTCGATACAGGACGACGGGGCTTTCTGATATATGGCGGGTTTTTTCTGTTCGTCCTGTATCCCCTGGATGCGATCTGTCCCCTGGACTGGGCGCTGCTGAAAAATATCCTGAACTGCATAGCCCTGCTGCTGCTGTTTCGGGTCATGAACCCGGAACTGAGCCTGAAGCAGCGGCTGCTCGGCTTTGTCCTGTACTGGCTTCCGCTGCCGCTGTGTGAAATCCCGGTTCACAGTCTGATCCATCTGCTGAACATGCAGTTCATTTTCTCCCAGGACATTTATGTGCTGTTTGGTCAGACTCACTGGCTTCTGGGACTGGCACAGCTGCTCGCCACATGGATCATGGCGCTGATCTACGGACTGATCCTGAAAAAAGTCCGCTCTTCGAGCCCCAGTCAGACCCTGTTTCTGTACCTCACGTCTTTGCTGGCCAGTCTTTCCATCCTGGCTTTCTACTGCATCAGTCTGTCTTATCCCCGTGGTTATGCCGCGACCTGGCAGCAGTATGTACTCATGACGGTCATGCTGGCGGCTTTCGATGTGTGGTTTGCCGTTTCTCTCCATCGATATATGCAAAGACAGACAGACATCAGAGCCGGACAGATCATACGGCAGGAATACCGGAAGCAGCTGCAGGCACTGCTCAAGCCCGACCTGAGCCGGCAGGAACTGCGCCGGTTCCGCCACGATCTGATCAACGCCCTGGAACATGAGCGGCTGACGCAAAGCAGCCGCTCCGCAGATGATCTTCCCTGACAAATCCGCCTGCATGCAGCCTGTCGCACGCAGGCTTTTTTCTCCTGATCAGTGATGCCGATGCCGGCCACATGGTCCCGGGACCTGTAAATCCACGGGTTTCAGGACGGAAGACCGCTGCATTTGTCTGATATATGTGCATACATATAAAAAAATACGTATATTCAACCATCACAGGCTCGCTTTCCGAGCCCTGTGTTCTATAATGAGGACAGAAACGAGGTACTTCAAAAATGGCGATTGTGAAACTGCACCCCGCGTTCAAGGATTACATCTGGGGCGGGACCAAGCTGAAAGAACTCTACAATAAAAAAACCGACATGGATCCCCTGGCCGAGAGCTGGGAACTGTCCACACACAAGGACGGACAGAGCGAAGTCGTGACAGGCGATGACGCCGGAAAGACACTCTCACAATACATTGAAGACAAAGGCTGGCAGGTGCTGGGCACAGACTGCAAAGACATGAACCGGTTCCCTGTGCTGATCAAGCTCATTGACGCGAAGGAACCCCTGTCCATTCAGGTCCACCCGGATGACGAGTATGCCTGGCGCGTGGAGGGTGAACCTGGAAAAACCGAAATGTGGTACATCCTGGATGCCGAACCCGGCGCTTTCCTGTATTTCGGCGTAAAGCGCCACACTGACCGGGAGGAATTCCGGAAGGCCATCGAAGACGGCACGGTTCTCGACCTGCTTCGGGCGGTTCCGGTCCACAAAGGCGATGTGTTCTTCATCAAGTCCGGCACGATCCATGCCATTGGCGCCGGCATCCAGATCTGCGAAATCCAGCAGAACTCCAACACCACCTACCGTGTCTATGACTTCGGACGTGTGGGCAAGGACGGCAAGCCCAGGGAACTGCACATTGACAAGGCCCTGGATGTGTCGATTTTCGATCCCATCGACTCCGACTTCAAGCCCATCGGAGAGAAAGTGGACAACGGCCAGGCTTCAACCGAAATGCTGGCAACCTGCAACTACTTCACGACCTTCGTGACGGAAGTGCATGGCAAGGTGACCATTGACCAGGATGACGAAAGCTTCGGCTCGATCATCATGATCGAAGGCGATGCGATCATCTCCAATGACGGCACCGAGCTGCATGCCAACAAAGGCGACTCGATTTTCATCGACGCAGGCAGCGGCAAGGTCGATATCGTGGGCAACTGCACCTATATCTATACACGGGTATAAGCAGAAACAGATCCTCTGATTCCCGTGACCGCCTGCAAGACAGGCCGGCACAGACGCATGAAGAGAACGGGAAGCCGGAAATCCGGTGTTCCCGTTTTTTCTTTCACCCGATTGTGAGAAGCTGTGTATACTGGGCTGTGCCGGTGCTGGCACACAGGGCCTGTGGCTGCAGAGGCAAGCCCGAAGGTGACAGCAGACACCAAAAACAAAGGAGGGACTGCATGAAGACAGAACGAAGCATGAATGCAGATCCGGAAACCGTCAATCCGGCACCGGGGTTTACCCGGCCTTTGATGGACTGGTACCAGGCCCATCACCGGGATCTGCCATTTCGACGGGATCGAGAGCCGTACCACATCTGGGTGTCGGAGATCATGGCCCAGCAGACCCGCATTGAGGCCATGGTGCAGTACTATGACCGGTTCATGACGCTGTTTCCCACGGTGCAGGACCTTGCGGCTGCGGATGAAGACACGCTCCACAGGGCCTGGCAGGGACTTGGATATTATTCCCGGGTGCGGAATCTGCAGAAGGCCGCGCAGATCGTGGCACGGGAAGGAATGCCCCGGTCAAAGAAGGAACTGCAGACACTGCCGGGAATCGGTCCTTATACCGCGGGGGCCATCGCCTCGATTTCCTTTGGCGAAAAAGCCGCTGCGGTGGACGGGAATGTGCTGCGGGTGTTCGCAAGACTGTATGATATCCGGGAGGATGTGACGAAACCGGCGGTGAAGCGGGAAATCGAGGCACGGGTCCTGGATGCCATGATCGAACCGTATGGAGAGTTCAACCAGGCCATCATGGAACTCGGGGCTCTGGTATGCACGCCCGGGACCCCGGACTGTGCGGGCTGTCCGGTGAATCAGTGGTGTCTGGCAAAGGATCCGGCATCACTGCCGGTCCTGCCGGAAAAGAAGCGGAAAACAGAGGAGGAGAAAACCTTCCTGATCTATACAGACGGGTACAGGATGCACCTGGAAAAGCGCCCCGCAAAGGGCCTTTTGGCCGGACTATATGGCTTTCCTGAAGGCGAAGTTTCCAAAGACACAACCGGGATCCATCCGCTGCCGCGATACGACCATGTTTTTACCCACAAGATCTGGCATATCTCCGGCTGGCTGGTTCCTGTCGAACAAGGGGCCATGGCCCAGATGTATACGCCGGAGGAAATCGAAGCCGGCATGGCGGTTCCCACCGCCTTCCAGCCTCTGTACAAAGCCGCCTGCAGGCTGCTGGCTGAGGGGATCATCGGCAGGGAGCGGGTCAGTGAAAACACACAGGACTGACGGCTGTGCCGAGGCGAAGCGATTCCTTTAGAAGCGATTCTTTTATATATAAGAAGGACACCGGGAGCGGACGGTGTCGGAAAGGCAACAGTGATATGAACGATACAACCATCGAGAGCTTTACCCTGGACCATTCAAAAGTGAAGGCCCCGTACGTGCGGCTCATCAGCGAACAGACCGGTCCTGCCGGAGACGTGATTTCCAATTATGATGTCCGGCTGACACAGCCCAATGTGCAGGAGATCCCCACGGGTGCCATCCACACCCTGGAGCACCTGCTGGCGCTCTACCTGCGTCCGCAGCTGGAGGGCTACATTGACTGTTCCCCCTATGGCTGCCGCACGGGGTTCCATCTCCTGACATGGGGCCATGGCGATCCGGAACAGGCGGCAAAGGCCCTGAAGAATGCCCTGGAGCAGGTGCTGGAAACCGAATGGGAGGATGTACCGGGCACCCGGGCCGAAGAGTGCGGCAATTACAAGGATCACTCCCTGACCGGCGCGAAAGCCTGGGCGGGCGAGATTCTGGAAAAGGGCATTTCATCGAATGCCTTCGAGCGCAGACTGGTGTAGACGCGCGGAATGAAGCTGATCGTAAACGGAGATGACTTCGGAATCACCCCCGCCTGCAATGAAACCATCATCGACTGTTACCGCAAGGGAAGGCTGACTTCCTGCTCGCTGATGACGAACATGCCCGCTGCTGAAGAAGCAGCCGGACTGTGGAAGCAAAACCCGGGGCTGAGTGTGGGCCTGCATGTCTGCCTGACCGCAGGCAGGCCGCTGACACGACCGGCTTCGTTGATGAAGGAAGACGGGACCTTTGACAAATCCATCTGGACTGGCGGTCAGGCGATTGATCTGCAGGAGATGGAAACCGAGATCCAGGCGCAGTTTGACCGGTTCGTGGAACTCACCGGGAAGAAGCCGGAACACCTGGATTCCCATCATGGCATCGAGCGGATCCCCGGGGCAGCAGCCATCATGGAACGGCTCTCCGGAAAATACCACATCCCGCTGCGGATGTTCATGGCGCCGGAAGAAAACGGACCCGTCCCCTTTGTGCTGCCCAGACTCTGCCTGGCGGGCTCGTCGGATGACTGCCTGCAATCTCCGGAGGACTTTGTACAGAAACTGGCCGGACAGGCCGGGGACGCCGGGTGGGTGGAACTGGCCCTGCATCCGGGCAGAGCCGATGCGGACCTTGCAGCTCTCTCCAGCCTGTGCAAAGGCAGGGAGGCCGATGCCGCCAACCTGTTATCAGAGACTTTCGGTGCGTTTCTCGACAGACCGGATGTGGAACTGTCTTCCTGGCGGGGTGTACCGGAAAGAACGCCGGAAACAAACTGACTGCCTGAAACAAAGAAGGCCTGTCTGATGGCCTTCTCTGTCCGGCATTTCCGGCTCGTCATTTCAGCAGTCCACCACCCCTCACAACCTCCGGCCTGACCTGTCAGGGTTTCCCTGCCAGGCAGGATGGACGGTTGTATTGTATTATTTAGTACAATAAACCCGCCTGACAGGATACTCTCCGCCCTGCCGACATGATATAATCAAAACTATCGGAAGATGGAAGGAGTATATATGGCAGTATTTGGCGGACTCTTTTCCGAAGAGAAAAGGGAACTGAAAAAACTGGAGAAAACAGCCGACCAGGTCCTGGCGCTGGAGCCCAAAATGCAGGCGCTGAGCGACGAAGAGCTGAAAGATAAAACACGTGAATACCGCGAACGTCTGGAAAAAGGCGAAACCGTGGATGACCTGCTGCCCGAGGCATTTGCGACTGCCCGGGAAGCCGCGTTCCGGGTCATCAACGAAAAGCCCTACAAGGTGCAGATCATGGGTTCTGTGGCCATGCACAAAGGCGACATTGCGGAAATGAAAACCGGTGAGGGCAAGACCCTGACCGCGACCATGGCCGTCTACCTCAATGCACTCTCCGGGCAGGGTGTGCATGTGATCACCGTCAACGAATATCTGGCAGGCCGTGACGCTGCCTGGATGGGGGAGATTTACCGCTTTCTGGGCCTGAGCGTAGGCGTCAACAAACGGGAGCTGTCTCCCCGGGAAAAGCGCGCGGCCTATGCCTGCGACATCACCTACACCACCAACTCGGAACTGGGATTCGACTATCTGCGGGACAACATGGTCACGGATGTAAAGGACCGCGTCATGCGCGGCCTGCACGTGGCATTCGTGGATGAAGTCGATTCGGTTCTGATCGATGAATCCAGAACCCCGCTGATCATTTCCGGAGGAAAGAAACAGACAGCCAATCTGTACATTGCCTCGGACCGGTTCGTGAAGACCCTGACCAAACCGGAGTACGAATTCGACAAGTCCACCAAGGAAAACAAGCTGCTTTCCGGTGACTATGACATCGACGAAAAAACCCGGCAGGTCATGCTCACGGATGACGGCGTGGCCAAAGCCGAGAAGTATTTCGGTCTGGAAAACCTGTACGATCTGGACCACACCCAGCTGGTCCACCACATCAACCAGGCTCTGCGGGCCAACTACATCATGATGCGGGAAGTGGAGTACGTGGTGAACGACGAGCAGGAAATCGTCATCGTTGACCAGTTCACCGGCCGCATGATGCCCGGACGCGCTTACTCCGACGGCCTGCACCAGGCCATTGAAGCCAAGGAAGGTGTGCCCATCAAGGAGGAAACCTCCACGCTGGCCACGATCACCTATCAGAACTTCTTCCGTCTGTATGAGAAACTGGCAGGCATGACCGGTACTGCGAAAACCGAGGAAGAAGAGTTCCTGTCCACCTACAACATGAAAGTCATCGTGATTCCCACGAACCGTCCCGTAGCCAGACAGGATCTGCCCGATGAAATCTATTCCCGGAAAGACTCCAAGTACCGCGCCCTGGTGAACAAAGTCAGGGAACTCCACGAAAAAGGACAGCCGGTGCTGGTGGGTACCATTGCGGTGGAAACCAGTGAGCTGATCTCCAATATGCTGAATGCGGAAAAGATTCCCCATGAAGTGCTCAACGCGAAAAACCACGCCCGTGAAGCGGAAATCATCGCCAAAGCCGGGCGCCCCGGCAGCGTGACCATTGCCACCAACATGGCCGGCCGTGGCACCGACATCAAGCTTACGGAAGAAAGCCGGAAGCTGGGCGGACTGGCAGTGCTGGGATCCGAGCGTCATGAATCCCGCCGGATCGACAACCAGCTGCGGGGCCGCTCCGGCCGGCAGGGCGATCCCGGATTCTCCCGGTTCTACGTCTCCCTGGAAGACTCCCTGATCGTGCGCTTCGGCGGTGACAAGCTGCAGGCGCTGTTCAACAAAATGGGCGACGAGCAGATTGAATCCAAAGCCGTGACGAAGTCCATCACCATGGCACAGAAGCGGGTGGAAGGCTTCAACTTCGATACCCGGAAAACGCTGCTGGACTATGACGATGTTCTCCGCCGCCAGCGGGAAATCATCTATGCCCAGAGAAACCGGATCCTGGAAAGCGAAGAAGTCCATGATCTGGTGAAAGTTGTGCTGGAAAAAGCCATCGACCAGGCCATGCAGGCAAATCTCTCCAACGAGAAGAAACAGTCCGTGGACATTGCGGGCCTGACCAAATCCCTGGAAATGATGGGTCTGCAGGACGACAAGGCCATTCACGCAGACGAACTGGAAGGCAAGTCCTTCACGGAAATCCGGGACTATCTCTACGACAAAGTATGGAACGGCTACGAAAACGAAATCAAAGACGTCCGCAGCCAGTTCCTGCCCTTCGAGAAAACCGTGGTGCTGCGCAACATTGACCGGAACTGGATCGAGCACATTGACCGCATGGACAAACTGCGTTCCGGCATCTATCTGCGCTCCTATGCCCAGAACAACCCCCTGCAGCAGTACGTGCAGGAAGGCTTCGACATGTTCGAGGACATGAATACGCGCATCGACCGGGAAATCGCGTTCTTCCTGATGAAAGTGCGCATCCGCAAGGAACCACCTCAGGCCTGAGACCCCCGCAGCCGGCGGTCATGACAACAGGACAGCCACAGCTGCCCGGGACCTGCTGACGGAAACAGCGGGTCCTTTTGTCTTATCCCTGCTATACTCAGAATACGCCGGACCGGCAGCAGCCGCTCCGGCAATGGCAAAGAATACGGTCTTTTGAACCGGGAGGATGAAAATGGAACTATATGAACTGAGGCAGAACCTGGAAACGGATCTGGAAAAACTCAATGCTCTGGGAGAATCCCTGGATCTTCCGGCAAAAGAAGAAGAAATCCGGCAGCTGGACGAACAGTCCATGGATCCGGATTTCTGGAGCGATCAGAAAAAAGCCCAGTCGGTGATCCGCAAACGCAACGGACTCAAGGATATCGTGGACTCCTACACCACCCTGAAGGAACAGTACGATGGTCTGGCGGAAACCGCCGGGGCGCTGAAAGACGAATTTGACGAAGAGCTCATGGAGATGGCCGTGGAAGAGTACACCGAGGCGTCCAAAGCCATGGAAACCTTTGAAATCAAAGTGCTGCTCTCCCATGAATACGACAACTCCAACGCCATTCTGGAACTGCACCCCGGCGCAGGCGGCACCGAGTCCTGTGACTGGGCCGGCATGCTCTACCGCATGTATACCCGCTACGCCGAACGCAAAGGATACAAAGTCACTGTGCTGGATTATCAGCCCGGTGAAGAAGCGGGCATCAAGAGTGTCACCATGCTGGTGGAAGGCGACAAAGCCTACGGCTATCTCAAAGGAGAAAAAGGCGTGCACCGTCTCGTCCGGATTTCTCCCTTTGACGCCGGCGCACGCCGGCACACCTCCTTCGCCAGCCTGGACGTCATGCCGCAGTTCAATGACGAAATCGAAATCGAGATCAAACCCGAGGACCTCCTGGTGGAAACCAAGCGGGCATCCGGCGCCGGCGGCCAGCACATCAACAAAACTGACAGCGCCATCCGCATGGTCCACAAACCCACCGGCATCGTGGCCACCTGCCAGTCCGAACGCAGTCAGATCCAGAACCGGGAAAAAGCCCTGCAGATCCTGAAATCCCGTCTGTATCAGCTGGAAATCGAGGAACAGGAAAAGAAAATCCGCGAACTCAAAGGCGAACAGGCCGCCAATGAATGGGGCAGCCAGATCCGCAGTTATGTCCTGCATCCCTACACCATGGTCAAGGATGTTCGCACAGGCACCGAAACCAGCCAGGCTCAGTCCGTCCTCGACGGGGATCTGGATGATTTCATCTTCGCTTACCTGAAGTCCCAGGTAGCCTAGCCGGCAAATCGTGACATACAGCCAAAGGCCGGAGCAATCCGGTCTTTTTGCCATGCCGATGCGGGCTGCGCCCTGGACAGGGCATACAGTGCCAGGTGTACCGGGGGACAGAATACGGCGAGGCTTGACAGAAGCACCGTAGTTAGTGCATGCTAACTACAGAGAAAGACAGACAGCCAGGCTGGCTGTCTGAAGGAGAATCAATATGATCAGGCACAAGCTGAACAAATACATCTGGGTTCTCTCAGGCGCCGCTCTGCTCTATGCAGCCGGTTTCCCTCTGTAGAATTCAGACAATCATCGCCGGGGAACTCTATCCGCATCAGCCGGCAGCGGTGAATGGAGTTCCCCGGCTTTTTCCTGTCCGGATGTGCCGCAGATCCGCACAGCATGCTCCGGCAGGCGGCTTTGACCGCCATCGGCAGCGAAAAAACGGGAACCGCCACGTGGGCAGTTCCCGTTGTGCTGGTGAATCAGAGGCTGTCAGCTCTTTTCAAACAGGTCCTTTCCCGCGCCGCAAATCGGGCAGACCCAGTCGGCGGGCAGATCTTCGAAGGGGATCTCTCCGTCGTAGATGTAGCCGCACAGGCTGCAGGTCCAGACAGAGGCACCGGTTTCCCTGACAACCGCTGCGGCTTCTTCCAGGACAGCGCCTTCCGCGGTGAACAGCTCTTTGGGAGCACCGCACATGGGACATACCCAGTCGGCGGGCAGGTCTTCAAAGGGGATCTCTCCGTCGTAGATGTAACCGCACAGACTGCAGGTCCAGATGGGACCGGCGGGTGCAGCGGGAAGTGCTTCTTCCGCCACTTCGGTTTCTTGCGCAGGTTCTTCAGCGGGTTCAAACATATCTTTGTCCGCGCCGCAGATCGGACATACCCAGTCAGCGGGGAGGTCTTCGAATGCCATACCCGGTTCAATGCCGTTTTCAGGATCGCCCACAGCCGGGTCGTAGATGTAGCCACAGAGGCTGCAGACCATGAGCCTGGCCGGAGTCCTGGGGGGTTCGCCGGTGAGTTCTTTCACCAGCAGCGGCAGAATGACATTCATGTCGCCCACGATGCCGTAGTCCGCGCGCTGGAAGATGGGGGCAGTGGGATCCGTGTTGATCGCCACCACGGTTTTGACATCTTCAATGCCTTTCAGGTGCTGCGGGGCCCCGGAGATGCCTGCTGCGATGTACAGATCGCCGTGCGTTTTCTGCCCGGACAGACCAATGAACCGGTCCATGCCCATGAAGTGATGCACTTCGGCTGCGGGGCGGGATCCTGCGAAGACAAAGCCCAGGGCTTTTGCGGCTTCTTTTGCGGCTTCGGCGTTGCGGATGTTGCCGGCGCCCTGTCCGATGGCCAGGATTCTGTTCGCGGTGGACAGGGGTGCGTCCACTGCTTCCGGTTCCTGCAGGCCTTTCTGCCTGAGAATGGATGCCAGCTTCTTCACGGAGGCTTCCAGTGTGAGCTCGTCTATGATCTGCGCTTTTTTCGCAGCTTTGTCCGGTTTCTTCATCTTGCCGAGAATGTGGCTGGCAATGACCACGCGCTGGATTTCGTTGGTACCTTCGTAAATCGTGGTGATCTTCGCATCCCGATACCGGCGTTCCACGCCCATTCCCTTGAGGTAGCCGCTGCCGCCGAAGATCTGCAGTGCGTCGTTGCAGACTTCCAGGGCGATGTCCGAAGCGTACATTTTGGCCATGGCGGCTTCCTTGGAATAGGGCTTCCCGGCCTGTTTGAGTTCGGCTGCCTGATACACCAGCAGCCGGGCGGCTTCCAGTTTGGTGGCCATGTCCGCCAGCTTGAAGGAAATTCCCTGGTTCATGCCGATGGGTGCACCGAACTGCACCCGTTCTCTGGCGTATTCCAGTGCTTCTTCATAGGCGCCCTGGGCAATGCCCAGGGCCTGGGCTGCGATGCCGATTCGGCCGCCGTCCAGTGTGGCCATGGCGATTTTGAATCCCTGGCCTTCCAGCCCCAGCAGATTTTCCTTCGGTACCCGGACGTGATCAAAATGCAGCTGGGCGGTGCAGGAGGAGCGGATGCCCATTTTGTCATAGGGTATCGAGAAGGTGAATCCCGGCATGCCTTTTTCCAGAATGAAGGCGGAAATCCCCCGGGTGCCTTTGGATTTGTCCGTCGAGGCGAATACCACATAGGTGTCGGCTTCCGGGGCATTGGTGATGAAAATCTTCTTTCCGGTGATGATGTAATCGTCTCCGTCTCTGACAGCCACGGTTTCCGTTCCTCCGGCGTCGCTGCCTGCGTTGTCTTCTGTCAGACCGAAGGCAGCGAGCTTCCGTCCGGAGGCGATATCCGGGAGGTATTTCCGTTTCTGTTCCTCATTGCCGAAATGGGCGATGGGGTAGGTGCCCAGAGAGGTATGTGCGGAGAGAATGACACCGATGCCGCCATCCACCCGGGAGAGTTCTTCCACGGCAATGGCATAGGATTTCACATCCGCGCCGGCACCTTCGTACTCTGTGTCATAGGGCAGGCCCATGAGCCCGGCGTCAGCCATCTGCCGGACAAAGGCATGGGGAAATTCGTCGTTCAGGTCCAGATCCATGGCAATGGGCGGAATGTTCTCTTCTGCGAGCGTCCGGACTTTCTGCCGGAAGGTTTCGTAATCAGTCATGTTGTTTGGTCTCCTTTACAGACAGTATAGCGGTTTCATTTTGAAAGAAGATGACAATTTGCTGCCAAATGCCTCAACGCGTCCGGATTCTCCGGGTTCCAAAGCGGGTTTCGGGAAAAATGATATACTGTCAGCAGGAGTGATTGGATGCCCAAATATCAGGACCTGTACCATGATCTGGCTGCGAAAATCCGGAAGGGAGTCTACAAGGAAGACACCTGGCTTCCTTCGGAGCCCATGCTCATGGAAGAATATCAGGCGGGAAAGGACACAGTCCGCAAAGCCCTGGCGCTGCTGCAGCAGGAGGGCTATATTCAGAAGGAACATGGAAAAGGAAGTCTGGTGCTGCATGTGGAGAATCAGCCGCAGCTGCAGGACCTGGCCGCCTATCCCTATCTGCCGGAAGCGGAAGGATGCGAATCAAAGGTGCATTCTGTCCGGCTGATCCAGCCCACGGGGGAGATTGCCCGGAGTCTGGGGTATACGGCGCGGCACAAAGTCTGGAAAGTCCAGAAAACCCGGTTTATCAACGGAGAACCGGCGGTTCTGGAAACGGATTACATCGATCCGACCATCATCCCGGACCTGGATGTGGAAAGTGCACGGATCCCGGCCTGGCAGCAGGTGCAGGATCAGCTGGGGCTGGATGTGGGCTATTCCCGCAAGGAGATCACCCTGCGGCCGGCCACCGGCAGGGAGGCCTCCCAGCTGAGGCTGAAACCCGGACAGCTGGTGGCGGTGGTGCGTTCCTGGACGAGTCTGGAGGATGCCAGACAGCTGGAGTACACGGTGGCAAAACACCACCCGGAAAAATTCAGATACACCGATTTTCTGAGAAAGAACCGAAAGGCATGAAAACAGCCGGAGAAGGCAATTGAGGATGTTCCTCTGCCTGCTCCGGCTGTTTTGCTGTGTCACTTCACTTCTTCGATGGACTGGATCTTCCAGTTCTCTGCGCCGTCCTGAGAGATGACTTTGAAGTTCAGCACCTTGTCTGCCGGCTGCTGTCCGGCAATCTGTTCATACATCCGGTCAAAAATGATTTTTCCCATATCACCCAGGATTTTTTCCTGGTCTGTCTGGTCGGGATGGGCTTCGCCATAGGCCTGGATATCTTCCGAGAGTGTATCCTGAATGTCCTCCATCATGGTTTCCGGATTGATTTCATTGACCGGAATCCCCGTGATTCTCGCCCGGACAGTGGCGCTGTTTCCGTGGCCGGACACACTTTCGATTTCATAGGTCTGGACAGCCAGGGCGGTTTCTTTCTTCTGGAATTCCTGCGCCTGGGTGTCAAAAGCCTCTCCGAATCCGGCATCCTTAAGAAGAGCGTTGAATTCACTGGTATCCTCCACCAGACTGCTCATACCCTGTATATCGTCCGCTTCAAACTGCGCGGCTTTTTCCAGGTCTCCTTCCTGGATCGCATCGAGAAATCCGGTGACCGGGGCTTTGGCGGCTTCTTCGTCCACCGGCTGGCAGCCTGCCAGGATCAGGCAGCCCAGAATCAGACCTGTGAGTCGTTTCATATACTTTGCTCCTTTTGTTTCATTATAGGCACCACGGCCGGATACAGGGCGGTTTCACGCTTTCATGCCTGCCGCCAGATCATTCCCGAAGACCCGCCGGGCAGTCTGCATTACGATGGATACGATGACAGGCGGCGGCTGCAGGGCGTTCTCCGGCTTTGGCCTTTACAGCCGGTGGAAGGAAGGATACAATAAACCTATAAAATAACTAGGATTACTAGGCTATCATGGCCGTGATCCGGGATATGGAAACGAAACAAGGAGGATCAACATGGCAGTACACAAGAGTATTCTGGAAGCAATCGGACACACACCGCTGGTGGAAGTGCAGCAGGAACCGGCCCGGGTTCTGGTGAAGGTGGAAGGCGTCAATCCAGGTGGATCCATCAAGGATCGGATCGCCAAAAACATGATCGAACAGGCGGAAAAGGCCGGGGTTCTCAAGCCAGGCGCCACAATCATTGAACCCACGTCCGGCAATACCGGCATTGGGCTGGCCATGGCCGGAGCCGCGAAGGGATACAAAGTCATCATGACCATGCCGGAAACCATGAGCGTGGAACGCCGCAAGCTGCTGAAAGCCTATGGGGCTCAGGTGGTGCTGACCCCCGGTGCCCAGGGAATGAAGGGCGCCATTGCGAAGGCGGAAGAACTGCATGCACAGATTCCGGGAAGTTTCATTCCTTCCCAGTTCTCGAATCCCCACAACCCGGAGATTCACTATCTGACCACAGGCCCGGAGATCTGGAAGGACACCGAGGGCAATGTGGATGTGTTTGTGGCTGGTGTGGGTACCGGCGGCACCCTGTCGGGTACCGGCAAATATCTGAAGGAACAGAATCCGGCTGTCCGGATCTATGCAGTGGAACCGGAAACATCCCCGGTTCTGTCGGAAGGAAAGGCAGGTCCTCACAAGATTCAGGGAATCGGTGCTGGCTTTGTGCCTGAAACGCTGGATACCGGCATCTATGACGGTGTCCTGAAGATCAGTGACCAGGAAGCCTTTGAAGGCGGCAGGGAACTGGCCAGAGAGAAAGGCATCCTGGCCGGCATTTCTTCCGGCGCCAACTATGTGGCAGCGAAAAAGCTGGCGGCACTGCCGGAAAATGCAGGCAAGACCATTGTGACGGTTCTGCCGGATACCGGCGACCGGTATTTGTCCACTTCGCTCTTTGAGGACTGACCGGTTCCGGAAGGCGGTCAGTCAGCGGACAGAAACTGAAAGAGGCGGAACTTCTGAACATTCGGAAGTCCGCCTTTTTTTGGATAAGACTGACAGATTGTCAGCCTGACTGTTTTTTCAGATGCCGGAAGCTGCACGGCTGCCCTGATGCCACATACCGGCATACAGCAGCTGGCCGGATTGGCTGTATTCCCGGCCGAAACCGTGGAAGCAGTCATCTGCGAAACTGCCTTCATAGCGGATCGCGCCGTTTTCGTAGAACAGCGTGCCTTCTCCGTTTTTGGCGTTCCAGTCCCATTCGCCTTCGTACTCGGGAATGGCATCAGGCAGGAAGGAAATGCCGGATCCCCGCCGGACACCATTGAAGAGCTGTCCGTCGTAGATCACATTTTCTCCCTGTTCGTCATACAGGATCCCGAATCCGTTCAGCACATCGCAGCACCATTCGCCTTCGCTGATCTGGGTTCCGTCGATCCAGTAGCTGCGGCCATAGCCGTTGCGGAATCCATGGGCAAATTCGCCTTCGTGAATGACAGTCTGTCCGTCCGTGTGATAGAGCCGGCCGTGACCGTGACGCCGGTCGTTTTTCCACTCCCCGGCATACTCCAGTGTTCCGTCTTCCCGGTAGAGACAGCCGTAGCCCTGCCGCTGTTCGTGGCAGAGGCTGCCTTCATACCAGACCGTTCTGCCATCTGCATAATAATAGGTGCCGCGTCCGTGAGGCCGGTCCTGATCCCAGACCCCTTCGTAATGCAGCGTTCCGTCACTGCGGTACATCCGTCCAAAACCGTCAAAGGCATTGTTGCGGAATGTTCCGTCATACTGAATCGTACAGCCGTCCTGATAATACAGACAGCCTTCGCCGTTGGCCATGCCATCGGACCAGAACCCGGCGAATTCCAGCGCTCCGCTGGGATACCAGGATTTTCCATACTGTTTCTGCTCCATGAAGATACTCCTTTCTTTATCAAATTCCTCTCAATTCATGAAGTCAGCTTAACATATCAATGTATGGTCATGTCCTGACAATCGGGAGTACAATGTCCCAACGCCCGGGGCAGCCCGCAGGCAATGTGACGGGCGATTTCCTGCTGTCCCAGCGCTGTGGGATGCATGCCGTCTGCAGCCAGCGGGACAAAGACATTCCACAGATCGATCACGGGAATGTCCGCTGTCAGAATGTCCTGACGGATCCGCTCCAGCCGCCGGTTCAGGGCCGGACGGGCGGTCTTTGGCGGAATCACCGCCACCACTGGCCCCAGTGTTTGCAACCGCTTCACCAGCTGCCGGTATTCCGTGCCAAAACGGGGTGTCAGCTGTTCGGCGTCATTGGTTCCCAGAAAGAGAAGGGTCAGATCCGCCGGACGGGAAAAGGCAACGCGGGCTGCCAGGGTGTTTTCCCAGGCGTTGGGCAGAAAGGACTGAACGGCGGCGCCGGCGCTGCCATAGTTCTCGAACCGGATGCCCGGTAGCTGCTTTTCCAGCAGAGACGGCCAGGAAAGAGTTACCGGATCCTCCAGTCCCCAGCCTTCGGTGATGGAATCTCCGACGCACCGGATGGTGTGAATGCCCGCGGGGAGGGCCGGGCAGCTGCCGGCTGCCAGAGAGCTGTCTGTGCCGGCAGGAGTCGTGTGTGACTGATTTTCGCTGGTATGGTTCATGACTGTATTGTAGATCTGAGGGAAAGTTCTGCCATGCAGTGTGCCTGTGGTTCATGAAAGAATGAAAAATTCTGAAAATTTCTGTATGAAGGTTGAAATCTCTTTTCAGGCGGAGTACCATACAGACAAACCTAAGCGGAAGAGATCAAACGGGAAGATGTGCACAAAGCGAGTCCGGAGCGGTGGAAGCCGGGCGGCGGCAGTCCCGCAAATGGACTTCCAAGGGCGAGGTGAACCGGCAGCAGCCGCAGTATCCAGGCCGGGGCTTTCCCGTTACAGAAAGAAGAATGTGATGGCATTCGCAGAGCGGACATACTCCATGTCAATACAGGTGGTACCGCAGATCCGGAACTGAAGATCTGTCCTGTGTCAAAGTTATTTTGACACAGGACTTTTTTGTTAATAAGGGAAGGGCGCAGGCTGCGAAGCATCGAAGCAAACAGGAGGACAGAACCATGAAAACAAATCTGATCAGAAAACTGGCGGCTGGAACTCTGGCCATGAGCATGCTGGCAGGCTGCAGCCAGGGCACAGCCGGTGCGGAAAGCACCGCAAAGGAAGACAGCTATACAGTGGGCGTGGCCCAGCTGGTGGACCACACGTCCCTGAACACCATCCGGGATGCGATGTTCGATGAATTCGAGAAACTCGGATACAAGGACGATGAAAACTTCACCATTGACTATCAGAACGCTGCCGGTCAGATTTCCAATCTGGATACGATCATGAATGGCTATGCCAGCGAAGGCGTGGATGCGATCGTAGCCATTGCCACACCCACTGCGCAGACAGCACAGAACTATTCCAGCGACACACCGGTGATTTTCTCCGCTGTCTCAGACCCTGTGGGTGCAGGTCTGGTGGAAACGCTGGAAGCTCCCGGCGGCAACATCACCGGAACCAGCGACGAGGTGCAGGTGGATCAGATTGCAGACCTGATCAAAGAGATTTGCCCGGATGCGAAGACCATCGGCATGCTGTACAACGCCGGGGAAGCCAATTCCGTGACAAACACCACAAACTTCAGAAAGTATGCGGAATCTCTGGGCTACAAAGTGGAAGAGGCCACCGGAACGGATCTGACCACCCTGCAGCAGGCGGCCGATGTGCTGGCTTCCAAGGTGGATGTGATGTTCTCTCCCAACGACAACACCGTCGCCTCCGGCATGACAGCCCTGGCGCAGATCGCGCTGGATCACAAAGTGCCGTATTTTGTCGGAGCGGACTCCATGGTGCAGGACGGCGGTTTCGCCACTGTGGGCATTGACTACGAACAGCTGGGCCGGGAAACCGCAAAGATGGTTGTGGATGTGCTCAACGGGAAAAACGCCGGCGAGATTCCTGTGAAGGTGTTCAAGGATGACCTGAATGTCTATGTGAACGAAGCGGCGCTGAAACAGCTGGGAATCGAGCTGCCTGCGGCAGTGAAAGACAATGACAAGCTGATCCTGGTGCAGGAAGACGCACAGGACGGGGACAAAGCCGAATGAGTACAGGCGTGATCATCCGCGCCGTTGAACTGGGACTGATCTTTTCAGTCCTTTCTTTGGGTGAGTACATCACAGTCAAGGTGATGGATTCTCCGGATCTGACGGTAGACGGTTCCTTTGTCACCGGCGGGTGCACAGCGGCAATGCTGACCCTGGCCGGCTATCCCAATCTGGGCCTGGCGGCTGCGTTTGCGGCGGGGCTTCTCTGCGGCTGTGTCACGGCGTTTCTTCAGACAAAAATGAAAATCCAGGGCCTGCTGGCGGGAATCCTGACCATGACCGGTCTGTATTCCATCAACCTGCGGATCATGCAGGGGGCGCCCAATGTCTCTTTGCATGCGGTCCCCAAAGCGACGATACTGGCCAATCCGGCCACTGTGCTCTATGTGCTGATCGCCATTGTGGCAGTGATCGTGGCGCTGATGTACGTGTTCTTCAAAACCAACCTGGGGCTGATGCTGCGGGCGGCGGGGGACAACGAGGAAATGATCCGGTCTTCCTCCGTGAATGTGGATGCCATGAAGTTTCTGGGATTTGCCCTGTCCAACGGCCTGGTGGCGCTCTCCGGGGCGCTGCTGGTGCAGTTCCAGAAATTCGCCGATGTCACCGGCGGCACGGGCATGCTGGTGCTGGGCCTGGCGGGCATCATCATCGGCGAGGCCATATTCCGGCGTTCCGGCATCGGTTTCGGTCTGGCGGCTTCGGTGACAGGTGCGATCCTCTACCGGCTGCTGTACACCTTTGCGCTGCAGCTGGGGTTCCCGGCCACGGACATGAACCTGGTCAGCGCCGTGCTGGTGGCCATCACCATTTCGATCCCCCATTTGCAGAAACTGAAAAAGAAAAGAGGCAGCCATGCTTGAACTCAAGGACGTCAGCGTGATCTTCAATCAGGGCACTTCCCTGGAGAAACGGGCTCTGGACGGGGTGTCCGTGCATATTCCCGAAGGGCAGTTCGTGACGGTTCTGGGATCCAATGGAGCGGGAAAATCCACGTTCTTCAATGTGATCACCGGGGCTGCCCCGGCAGCAGCGGGAACGATTCTGCTGGACGGTCAGGACATCACCGCGCAGAAGGAGCATGTGCGCAGCCGCAGCATCGGCCGTCTGTTCCAGAATCCGGAACATGGCACAGCTCCGCATCTGACCGTGGAAGAGAATCTGGCACTGGCTTATTCCCGCAGCCGCGGTCCCTTCTCCAGAGCCATCCGGAAAGAAGAGCAGGCGCTGTTCCGGGAGAAGCTGAAGAGTCTGGACATGGGTCTGGAAGACCGGCTGAAGACACCCATCGGGCTGCTCTCCGGCGGACAGCGGCAGGCGGTGGCGCTGATGATGGCGGTGCTCAATCCGCCCAAGCTGCTGCTTCTGGATGAACACACCGCGGCGCTGGATCCGAAAAGCGCCCGGAAGATTCTGGAGATCACCAATGATCTGGTGCGCCGGGAGCACATGACCGCGCTGATGATCACCCACAACATGACCGATGCGCTGACCAACGGAGACCGGCTGCTGATTTTCAACGACGGCAGGATCACGCAGGATTTCTCCGGGGAAGAAAAAAACCGGCTGCGTCCGGCGGATCTGCTGGATTTCTACGAGGTATGACGACAGCCGCGCAGGCAGATGGATTTCCCGGCATCAGGTGGCAGAAAGCCGGCATTTGGCTATCCTGACCGGATGGCAGCCGGCTGCGGTTGGAAAAAGGCCTGTGTCAGTGATATATTCAGAATGCGAGGTAAAGAATATGAAAACGATGGCGGAAGAACTCCGGGAGATCCCGGCGAAGAAGAAAATCATCACATCTGTTGAATATGACTGCGGCAGAAAAGACGCAGCGGATGAAGTGTTTGCCACGGTCACCGGAATCGTGACTGACCATCTGGATGAACTGGCGAAGATCACCTTTGACCGCAATGAGGCAGATCACACCTGCCGGGTAGAGCTTACACAGAACGCCTGATACATGAATGACCGAACAGCCTGAACACTTGTTCAGGCTTTTTGCTTGCGGTCATGTATAATGGTCCTGTTCTGCTATGCGCGGATCTTTTTGACAATACGGAGGAAATATGAGTATAAGCACCGTTGTCACGGTTTTGACACTGCTTTCCGGCGTGGCTTTGTTTCTGTATGGCATGCAGCTCATGGGCGAAGGCCTGAAACAGGTTGCCGGCAACAAACTGGAACTGATTCTCTACAAGCTGACCAATACCCCGCTCAAGGGGTTTCTGCTGGGAACTGCAGTGACGGCTGTGATCCAGAGTTCCGGTGCCACCACAGTCATGGTGGTGGGATTCGTGAATTCCGGACTGATGAAACTGTCGCAGGCCATCGGCATCATCATGGGTGCCAACATCGGCACGTCCATCACGGGCTGGGTGATCTGCCTGTCCTACATTGACGGACAGCAGGGGCTTGCCTCGCTGCTGTCCACCGCGACGATTTCCGCTGTGGTGGCGATTCTGGGCATCATTTTCCGGATGTTCATGAAGAAGGACATTTTCCATGCAACGGGAAACATCATGCTGGGATTTGCCATTCTGATGGTGGGCATGCAGACGATGTCCGGGGCTGTTTCCCCGCTGTCCCAGTCGCCGGCGTTCACCTCCCTGCTGACATCCTTCACCAATCCGGTTCTCGGCGTCCTGTTCGGCATCCTAATCACGGCTGTCCTGCAAAGTGCCAGTGCGGCCTGCGGTGTGCTCCAGGCGCTGTCTGTGACCGGCGCCATCACCTTTGCTTCGGCGTATCCGATGCTTATGGGTGTGGGAATCGGTGCGGCGACCCCGGTGCTGCTGTCAGCCATTGGGACGAGCACAAACGGAAAGCGCACTGCCCTGGTGTATCTGCTCAACGACCTGTTCGCTATGCTGCTGGGATCGGTGCTGTTCTACGGATCGGACCTGATTTTCCACTATTCCTTTGTGAATACGGTGATGAATCCCTTCTCGATTGCAGCGCTGAACTCGATTTACCGCATGGCGGCCATGATTCTGCTGCTGCCCTTTGTGAAGCAGATCGAACATCTGACCAAGGTGCTGATCCCCAACACCGAGGACGAGGAAGAAGACAGCGATACTCTGGATCTGCTGGAAGACCGCTTCCTGGATTATCCGGATCTGGCGCTGGCACAGTGTCAGCGGGCGATGGATTCCATGGCGGAAAACGTGGTGAAAAACCTTTCCCGCTCCATGGATCTTCTGGAGAATTTTGATGACAGGAAATTCAACAAGGTACATGAAAAGGAAAAGCGCATCGACAAGTACCAGGACAAGCTGGATACCTATCTGATGCAGATGCTCAAGCGGGAGCTGAGCAACGCGCAGAGCACCGAAGTCTCCAAGTTTCTGCACTGCATTCCGGATTTTGAGCGGATTGGCGATTATTCCTATGAGATGGCCAAAGTCGCCAGAGACCTGTACGAGAAGAAGCAGAGGTTTTCTTCCAGCGCCTGGCAGGATCTGCAGGTGGTGATGCAGGCTGTGACCGAGATTGTGGATCTGACAGTGGACAGTTTCAATACCTCGGACAGACTGGTGGCTCAGCGCATCGAGCCGCTGCGGGTCTGGATCAGCATGCTGTGCAGCGAGGTCCGGCACCGCCGGATCAGCCGGCTGAAGGACACCCGTTCGGGAATCGAAGAAGGGTTTGACTACAATGAACTGGTCAATGAACTGGAACGGATCGCCGATCACTGTTCCAACATCGCGGTCTACATCATTGAAACAGCCAACAACGATCTGGACGTACATGAGTACGTATCCCGGACCAAGAAAGACAAGCGCTCCAAATACAAGGAATATCTGACGGAATACCGGCAGAAATACGCGATATAGAGATTCAGGCCCAGCGGGCAGGAGGAATGGCATATTCCGCTGCCCGCCGGGCTTTTTTTTCGGATGATCAGACGAAGAGCGGGGGCATGCAGCTGGCAGAAGCTGCACAGCAGCGCAGACAGGTGGATGCAGCCTGGCATCTGGATGCTGCGACAGAAAAAGAGAGCATCCGCCAGATTGCGGATACTCTCAGTTTTCGTCCTGGCTGCTGCCGGAAGCCTGCTTTTTGAGCTGCTTTCGCAGGGGGATGCCGGTGATCACCGCCAGCACCATGCAGATCAGTCCTGCATACAGCGCCCAGTCCTGGTTTGCGGCCACGAAGGTGATGAACAGAATCGCCGCCCCAAAGTAGAGGAGTGTGCTGAATATGCTCCAAATCTTGAATTTCATGAACATATACTAGCATACTGCGCAAATTTGAGCGCCAATAGTTTTTTTGCGGGCATAACATTTAGGGAAACGGGCACCCGCGATTAGAATATAGAAGAAGGAACCGAAATGCGCAGTTCCTTCACAAAAAAAGACCGGTTATCCGGCCGAATGTTTCTGAATGGAGCAGGTGATGAGAATCGAACTCACGTAGTCAGCTTGGAAGGCTGAAGTTCTACCATTGAACTACACCTGCAAATAAAAATGGTGACCCGTGGGCGATTCGAACGCCCGACCCTTTGATTAAAAGTCAAATGCTCTACCAGCTGAGCTAACGGGTCACATGGTGCTGACTATAGGACTTGAACCCACAACCTACTGATTACAAATCAGTTGCTCTACCAATTGAGCTAAGTCAGCATGAATGGTGGAGGTTAACGGGCTCGAACCGCTGACCCTCTGCTTGTAAGGCAGACGCTCTCCCAACTGAGCTAAACCTCCATCACAGTGCTCACTAATAATACCAGTCTGCCGGCACAGAGTCAACAGAATTGGTGATATTTTTTGTGCACAATTTTCATGGACGGGTCCAGCCATTCAGAAGCAAGTGTTCCGCTGTGCGGAAACGACTGGAAATCGAGGGATTGTTATGCTGACAAAAGAACGAATTATATATCTTCTCGACCGCCTGGACAGGGATCATATCATTCATGTCAAGGAGATCGCGGAAGAACTGGATGTATCCCAGTCCACGATCCGGAGGGATCTGACCGAACTGGAAAACCAGGGAAAACTGAAGCGTGTCCACGGGGGAGCGATCAAGGGCAGCGTCAGTGAAATCGTTTCAAGGCGCAGAGAACGCAGCGCACCGGAACCCGTCAGGGATGATCCGGCAGCGGTCAGGGCTTTGTGCAAAGCGGCAGCGGATCTGGTGGAGGACGGAGAATGCATCTTCCTGGACAGCGGGGTGCTTCCCGCGGGAATGATCGAATTTCTGGCCAACCGTCCAGTCCGTATCGTCACCAACAATCACCTGGTTATTTCCAGACTGAACGATCCCAAAGCGCAGGTCATTGTCATAGGCGGGGACTACATACCCCGTTATGCCATGAGCGGCGGCGCCATGGCGCTGCATGATATCAGCCAGTTTCAGTTTGACCGCAGTTTTCTGGAGTGTGCGGGCCTGGATCTGGAACGGGAAATGACGTACACGTCAGATCTGGAGTCCCGGGATATCAAGGAGCATGTCATCAACGCGTCTGCCGCGAGCTACCTGCTGCAAAGCGGATCCAGGATCCAGTCCGGAGGCTTTTGCAAACTGCAGCCAGTGAGCAGGTTTTCCAGAGTATTTGTGACGGATGAAGAGAAACTGCCGGTTCTTCCGGCAAACTTCGAGGTCATACAGGTATGATGGAACCATGCGAGTGCTGGTTATTGAAGATGAGGAAACCCTTGCCCGGCTTATAGAGTCGCGGCTGAAGCGGGAGAACTATGAGGTCGCGGTCGCTTTGGAGGGCGATGCGGGGCTTCTGGAAGCTCTTCGCGGTATTTACGACCTGATTATCCTGGATGTGATGCTTCCGGGAACATCGGGATTTGACATTCTGTCCGAACTGAAGCAGCGAAGGATCCCGTCGCGGGTCATCATGCTTACAGCGCGGGGCGCCCTGGAAGACAAGCTGCATGGTCTGAAAGCCGGCGCAGACGACTATGTCACCAAGCCGTTTCACCTGGAGGAACTGGCTGCACGGGTGAATGTGCAGCTGCGTCAGCAGGGGGCAAACGGACGGACTGCCGGTGATCTGGAGCTTGCCGATCAGTCCAATCTTCTTGTCTGCCGCACAACCGGCAAGTCCATCGAACTGTCCGCCAGGGAACTGGGAGTCATGGAATATCTGCTTTCTCATCCACAGCAGATTCTTTCCAGAGACCAGATCCTGGACCGGGTATGGGGACTGGACAGCGATGTGACGGCAAACAATCTGGAGGCGTATCTTTCGTTTCTGAGACGCAAGCTTCATTCCATCGGATCTGCGGCAGCCATCAAGGCTGTCCGGGGACTGGGGTATCGTCTGGAGATCAAGGATGCATGAACTCAGAACCCGCATGCAGACACTGGTGTTTGGACTGGCCGCACTCTTTGCGGTACTGATCCTTGCCCTGGCAAATGGCTTTGCCTACTGGCAGGCCGCGCAGACTGTTCAGGAAAACCTGAATGGTGCCAGCCGCCTGTTCGATGAAAGAGGATACGACAGAGAGTTCGACATCCTTTCGTCACTGCCTGTATGCACGGTTCTGCTGGACCACAGCGGGGAAGTCACCGCCGTGATTGCCCGGGATCCGGATATGGATGAAGAAGACCTGGTCAGGGCCGTCAGCAGTGCCCTGCATCCGGCGTCTGATTTTCTGTATACCGCAAACTATGTCTCCCGGCGTGAGGGAAATGCGATCACCATCGTGGAAACCGGAGAGATTGCCTGCCAGCTGCGGACTGTTCTCCGGGGTTCCCTTGCACTGGGAACCGGACTGCTGGTCCTGCTCTGGTTTGGCACAAAACGGCTGATTCAAGTCATGACAGATCCCATCGCGGAGAGCATTGAAAAGCAGAAGCAGTTTGTAGCGGATGCGTCTCACGAGCTGAAGACGCCGCTGTCTGTGATCCTGGCCAGTGCGGAGGCCATGGAACAGGATCCGCAGCCCCGGTGGCTGCGGGCCATCGTTACGGAATCCGAGCAGATGAACCGGCTGATCACCAGCCTGCTGGACTTGTCCAGAAGCGAGCGTCTGAAGGACAAAGCACTGGTGAATCTGACAGAAACGGTGGAGCAGGCGGCGCTGCCCTTCGAGAGTCTGCTGTACGAACGCCATCTTGGGCTGGTCCTGGATCTGGAGCCGGGGCTGGAAATCATGGGCGTTCGGGAGGATCTGGCCAGACTGACTGCCATACTGCTGGACAACGCCAGCTGCCATGCGGATCCGGACACGGATGTGACGGTCACCCTGAAACAGGCAAAAGACCGGATCATGCTGGAGGTCACGGATGTGGGCGAGGCGATTCCCGCAGGAGAGGAAAAACGGATCTTTGACCGGTTTTACCGGGCGGATGATTCCCGCAGCCGGCACCAGGGACGATATGGACTTGGTCTGGCCATCGCGAAAAACATCACAGAAGGGCATGGGGCTGCTATACAGGCCTCCAGCCGCAGCGGCACAACCACATTTCGGGTGTGGTTTGAACCGCTGAGTGAAAAACAGAAAATCCGCTCCGGCAGAAACCGGAACAGATGAAGCACCGGCATGACCGGCGTGGAGAGAGATATGAAAGACAACAGAAAAATCTGGATCTGGATTGCTGTAATCGTCATTGTGATCCTGGCTGTATGGGGCATTTCCGCCGCCAACAAAAACGAAACTGCAGAAGAAGACAAGATTCAGGAGCAGACCCCGGCAGCAGAGCAGGAAGATTCCGGCATTGAAACCGAAGCACCTGACAGCCAGGAAGAGGCAGATCAGGATGCAGCCACGATTGAAGAAGTGGAAGGCACAGCCCAGGAATAGTCTGAAGACAGATCGCACCAGCAAAGCGCCCGGCACAGACCGGGCTTTCTGCTGTCTGAGGGAATGGATGCACAAACAGCGGTTGCGGGCTGAAAAATGACAGCAAGGCGTACAATGAAGTCATGATACTGAATGTCAGCAGCCGGACAGATATACCGGCGTACTATCTGGACTGGTTTTTCAACCGACTGGAAGCGGGGTTTGTGGATGTGCGCAATCCCTTTCATGAACAGAGTGTATCCAGAATTCATTTCGAGAATGTGGATGCGTTTCTGTTCATCACCAAGGACCCGCGTCCTCTGGCAGCCCGTATGGAAGAAGTGGGAAAACCCTGTGTGGTTCATGTAACCATCACAGGCTACCACAGTGACATCGAACCTGGTCTGCCCGACAAGCGGGAGGTCATTGACAGTCTGAAGAAAATCGCTTCTGTTATCGGCCGGGACAACGTATATGTGCGCTATGATCCGGTTCTGCTCAATGACCGGTACACGGTGGACTATCACAGAACTGCGTTCGAACGGCTGGCTTCGCAGGTGAAGGAGTGCGCCGCGCATATGGTGATCTCTTTTCTGGATGACTGCAAAAATGTCCGGCTGCATCAGCAGGAGACGGGATTCAGACGCCCGGGTCCTGATGAAGTCCGTCAGCTGGCGCAGAGTTTTGCTGCCAGCGGCAGACGTTACGGGCTGGATGTCTATGGATGCAATGAACGGGATATCCTGGCTCCGCTGGGGTTTCGGGACAGTGCGTGTTTTTCGCAGAAAAAAGCCTTCGAGCTCACCGGCAAGGCATTCGGCACCTGGAAAGCCCGCGACTGCGGCTGTGTGAACATGGTGGATATCGGATACTACAATTCCTGTCCGCGGTTCTGCAAATACTGCTATGCGAATTTTGATGAAGCCAGGATCGGGAAGAATGTGAAAAACCATGATCCTGAATCGAGCCTGCTCTCCGGACATCTGAAGCCGGAGGATGTGATAAAGCGGAGGGTGAAATGACGGAACTGGAAACATTGCAGAATCAGCTGAAGGCCTGCAGACACTGTGAAGGAATGCTGGAGCCCAATCCGGTGGTTCATGGCAACGCAGCAGCTCCCATCCTTCAGATTTCCCAGGCGCCGGGGAAGAAGGTGCATGAAACGGGCATTCCGTTCAATGATGCCTCCGGCAGGCGGCTGCGGCGGGAATGGTATCAGATCACAGATGAACAGTTTTACGATCCGGATCTGTTCTATATCACGAGCATGGGACACTGTTATCCGGGAAAAGGAAAAACCGGAGACAGGAAGCCTCCGAAGTGCTGTTATGAAATGTGGACGAGACGGGAAATCGAATGCAAGCCGGATACCAGGCTGATCCTGGTGATTGGACGGGAAGCGGCAGACCGGCTGTTTCCCAAACGGGACTTCACAGAGCTGATATTTGAGGATCAGCAGATCAATGGCGTTCCGTGCTTTGTGCTGCCGCATCCCAGTCCCCTGAATGTCCGGTGGTTCAAAATGCATCCGGAGTTTGAAGAAACGCGGATGCCGCAGATCCGCCGGAAGCTGCATCAGGTCATTGATGAAGCGGACAGGCAGAAAACCACCGGATCCGGGGAATCGTAATATTCTGGCGACGAAAAACCCTGACGCCCAACAGCAGCTTCTGAAACCGGCTGCTGTTTTTTTCTGCCTGTACAGCCGGAAACCCCGCGCACTGTACCGCACAAAAAAAGGATCCGGCATGAACCGGATCCTGAATGTACAATGGAGCAGGTGATGAGAATCGAACTCACGTAGTCAGCTTGGAAGGCTGAAGTTCTACCATTGAACTACACCTGCGCGATCAGCGATTGGCTGGGGTAACTGGATTCGAACCAGTGGAATGCAGGAGTCAAAGTCCTGTGCCTTACCGCTTGGCGATACCCCAAAATAAAAAAATGGTGGAGAGAGGCAGATTCGAACTGCCGAACCCGAAGGAACTGAGTTACAGTCAGCCGCGTTTAGCCACTTCGCTATCTCTCCAAAAAAATGGTGGAGGTTAACGGGCTCGAACCGCTGACCCTCTGCTTGTAAGGCAGACGCTCTCCCAACTGAGCTAAACCTCCGTGTTTCGCTTGACGCTTCTATAGAATACACCGGGATACGGAGTTCGTCAAACATTTTTCAAAAATTTTTATCCGAAATTTTTTCGGGTCATTTTCGCCTGTTTCCGGGAAGACGGATTCGCCGTCTTCAGAGGGATGGATGCCAGGTCACCTGCGGTCCGTTCTGCATCCGGACTGGTGCAGACAGCAGGCGCTTATCCCTCTGGCAGACAGCCCGTCATCTGTTCCATGACAGCCTTTGTCTGGATCAGGAATGCCTGTTTCCACAGTTTCTGCAGACTCTGGCTGTTGATCCGGGCTGCCCGGCCTGCAACGGTATCATTCTGCACCAGAAACAGAGAAGCCCGGACAGATTCCGTGCGGTGACCGAACACGGCTTTTTCCTGCCTGGCCTGCAGCCTGTCTATGATCTGGCTGTCTTCCACATACAGCGTATCCGGATCCTGCATCTGGATGCCCCCGGCATCCTCCGTCACGATGGACAGCGGCACATCGATCTGGCCGAAGACACTTTTCCACTGCAGAACAAGATCGTGATAGCGTCTGCCCCGCTCTGTGCGCAGGGAAGGGAGGACTGCAGTCAGTTCCAGCCCTGTCATCGGGTTTTCCAGCTCCATGATCCCTCACCTCGTTTGCAATCAGCCGTATGGTATAATTCTATCACGTGAGGTACTCCTATGATCAAAGCAGGGATCGATCTGGGCGCCGGCAGCATCCGCATCGTCACGGAAGAAGATGGTGTGGTGTTTGACGAAGCCAGCATGATCGCAATTGACGAAAAGGGGAACTGCCTGGCTTATGGCAATGAAGCGCTGGAGATGAAGGGGGTCACGGATCCGCAGGTTCGTGTGCTGTCTCCAATGCATGATGGCAGAATGGATTTCGAACTGCTGGGAAAGCTGTTCGACCAGCTGTTTTACCAGCTGAAACTCTTCAGAATGTTCCGGAAAACGGTATTCGTTCTGTCCTATCCCTCCGGTCTGAAGCCGGAGGATGTGGAGCAGCTCAAGGAGCAGCTGCTGAAAATGGGTGCCTGGAAGGTGTATTCCGATCAGGAAATCTGGGTGTCCGCCATTGGCGCCCGGCTGGATGTCAGCCTGCCGGTGGCCAGCTGTGTCCTCAATATGGGGGAACGCAGCTGCGACATAGCGGTCTTCTCCCGCAGCCGGATCCGGAAACAGGCAAAATCTGCTGACGCGGGGCTGCGTGTCAAAAGCGCCATCCGCCATTGGCTCCGGGAAAACAGACAGCTGACTGTCTCCGAACTGACGCTGGAAAAGATCTGCCGGCAGCTTGGCTGCGTAACGCCCAGACCCCATCCGAAACAGATGGAAATCTCCGGCATCTCCACCGCAAACCGGGCTGTCCGGCGGGAAATCATCACCGAAAATGACATTGCCCAGGCACTGGGACCCCTCTGCGAGGAATGGGCCCTGTGGATTGTCCGGTTCCTCCGGAGTCTGGAACCGGATCAGCAGCAGGATGTCCGCATGCGGGGCATTGTCAGCTGCGGCGGCACCATGAAGCTGGCCGGGCTTTCCGCCTATCTGCAAAGCGTTCTGGGATGCCCTGTCTATGTAACGGAAGATCCCGCCATGACAGTCACCGACGGGCTGTCGATCCTGATTTCCCGTATGGAATGAACCGCAGAAACTTCAGACAGGCGCCCAGACCCGGTAGGTCCCAGGCTTGTTTTCAGCCTGCCTGTTTGATATTGTAATAGTTGGCTATTTACGACTATGGAGCCGGTTGCCCAACCGGACCGTTGACTGAATTCAGGCACATCATCAAGGAGGCGAATATACATTCATGGCAAAACAGGACATGATCGAGCTGGACGGCGTTGTTGTTGATACACTGCCCAACGCTGCTTTCAAGGTTAAACTGGAAAACGGACACGAAATTCTTGCCCATGTATCCGGCAAGATCCGCATGCACCACATCCGCATTCTGCCCGGAGACCGGGTGACGGTGGAGATTTCTCCCTATGATCTCACCCGCGGCAGAATCACCTTCCGCCGCAAATAAGCTCTCTGCTGTTATGATTTCCGTGAACGGAAACAATATTTAGGAAGAAGGAGAACCATGCAGGAATTCGAACGCGCGACCTTTCACAAAGAATCCCAGGAAGACCGTCTCGACAAGGCTGTTTTTCTGTTTGAACCCCTGGAAAGGGGATTTGGCACCACAATCGGCAACGCCATCTGCCGCACCATGCGTTCCAACCTTCCGGGAACCGGCATTGTCGGCTTCCAGATTGAAGGCATGGAACCCGGCGACACCACCATCAGCGGTCTGCTGGAGGACACCACAGCGCTGATCCTGAACCTGAAGGCTCTCATGCTGACAGGAGACGTGGATGAAGCTGTTCAGCTGCAGGTGCACAAAAAGGGCCCGGCCATCATCACGGCAGCTGACATCATCTGTCCGGAGGAAGTGGAAGTGTCCGATCCGGATCAGATCATCTGCACCCTGACAAAGGGCGCGGATCTGAACATGGATCTGTATGCTGCCAGAGGCACAGGCTACAAGAGCGCTGCGGACAACAGAACCAACTGGCATCTGCCCGAGGATGTTCAGGCCATTGACACGATGTTCACCCCCATCCGCCAGGCAGAGTATCTTTCGGAACCCGCCCGCCTGGGTCAGGACATCAAGTACGACAAGGTGCACATTGATGTCACCACAGACGGCGCCATTACGCCCCTGCACGCCATCAGCGGCGCGGCAGGCATCCTGATGTCCGCCCTGGATCAGATTGTTCCGCTGGCTGATCTGAAGCTGGAAGAATGCTTCACGGTTCAGCTGCCTCAGACGGAAGACAGCCAGAAGCCGGCAACGCAGATGATCGAGGATCTGGATCTGTCCGTGCGGTCCTACAACTGCCTGAAACGGGCTGGCATTCAGACCGTGGAGGAACTGACGCAGAAGACCGAGGACGAAATGATGCATGTCAAGAACCTTGGCAAGAAATCTCTGAAGGAAGTCAAGGACAAGATGACGCAGCTCGGTCTGTCGTTCAAATCTTACGACTGACACCGATACAGCCGGAATTTCCGGCTTTTTTTGACGAAGGCCGACAGCCGGGAAAGGAGCTCTATGTATCTTGCTGCAAAAGACATCACGAAACGGTGGACGGACAGGAATGTCCTGGATCATATCGATCTTGTGATTGAAGAAGGAGACCGGATTGGTCTGGTGGGGGCCAATGGCTGCGGAAAATCCACCCTGCTGCAGATCCTGGCGGGTCAGGAAAGCTGCGAAGGGGAGATTACCTGGCAGAAAGGTCTGAGTCTTCACTATCTGGCCCAGGATCCGGTCTTCACGGAGGATACGGTCCTGAAGGAAATGCAGGCGCATGCAGCCAGACAGCCGGAGCCGATCGAGGAATTTGAAATTTCGTCGATTCTCTCCCGTCTGGAACTGGAAGACCAGCCCATCCGGCAGCTTTCCGGCGGTCAGCGCAAACGGCTGGCGCTTGCCAGGGCCCTGATCACCCGCTGCCAGCTTCTGCTGCTGGATGAGCCCACCAACCACCTGGATGCAGCCATGATCGAATGGCTGGAGAACCGGCTGCGAAAAGACAACCAGACTGTTCTGATGGTCACCCATGACCGCTGGTTTCTGGACCGGACCGTCAATCAGGTTCTGGAACTGGATCAGGGACGGCTGTGGCGCCATGACGGCGGCTATGAAACGTATCTGGAGAATAAAGCCGCCCGCCAGGAAGCGCAGAAAAGTGCCGCTCACAAGCTGGACCGGCTGTACAAACAGGAACTGGACTGGGTGCGGGCCGGGGTTCAGGCCAGAAGCACGAAATCCCGCTCCCGGCTGAACCGGTTCGAAGCCCTGCGTCAGCAGCGGACAAAAGTCCAGGAACGCAGTCTGAAGCTGGTTCCGACTGCCCGGCGTCTGGGAAAGAAGAGTCTGTCCTGGGAGAATCTGTCCTTTGGCTACGGCAAACGGACGCTGTTCCATGACTTCTCCTATCAGATGAAGAAACAGGAGCGGCTTGGCTTCATTGGTCCCAATGGCTGCGGAAAGTCCACGCTGTTCAAAGTGCTGGCAGGAAAGCTCAAGCCGGCAGCCGGACAGGTGGAAACCGGCGAAACGGTGCAGATCGGCTGGTTCGGACAGGGAGAACTCTGCGATGATCTCTCCATGACGGTGATTGCCTTCATTGAAAAAACCGCGCAGACCATCCCCTGGGAAGGACAGGAATACACCGCCGCGCAGATGCTGGAAAAGTTTCTGATTCCCCGCTCCATGCAGCATATGCCTGTCGGACGGCTGTCCGGTGGTGAACGGCGCCGTGTGTATCTGCTGAAAGTCCTCATGGAAGCACCCAATGTGCTGTTTCTGGATGAACCCACCAATGACCTGGACCTGGTCACGCTGGATATTCTGGAAGATTATCTGGACGGGTTTCCCGGAATCGTTCTCACGGTCTCCCACGACCGGTACTTTATGGACCGGGTCTGTGATTCTGTGTTTGTGTTTCAGGAAGATGGCAGTCTGAAGCAGTACATGGGCGGATACACAGAGTACAGGGAGCAGGACAAAGAGGAAAAAGCGGTCCGGAAGCAGACCAGAGGGGACAGCCGTCCGCCGCGCAGGCAGACAGGGCTGACTTACATGGAGAAAAAAGAGCTGGAACAGCTTCCGGAAACCATGGAAACACTGCAGAATGAAATCGATGCATTGAACCAGGCCATGAACACCATGACGGACTTCGACCAGCTTCAGACGCTGACAGACAGACGGGATTTGCTGGACCGGCAGCTGGAAACAGCGGAAAGCCGGTGGCTGGAGCTGGAGGAGAAACAGGAGCAGGCTGCATGACCGGCTCCCGCCTGCACCCGTCCCGAAAGCTCCCGCTGACTCTCACCGCTGTGTTCTGCACCCTGCTGTGGGGATCTGCGGCGCCTTTCATCAAATGGGGATACGATCTGTTCGGAATCACCCGTACCGGGGACATACTCGTATTCGCCGGGATCCGCTTTCTGCTGGCCGGCCTCCTGGTGATCCTGGCAGGAAGCCTGATGGAGCACCGGTTTCTGGCCCCGGAGAAAAAAAGCCTGGGACCAATCATTGTACTGGCTTTTTTTCAGACCTTCGGGCAGTATTTTCTGTATTATCTGGGTGTGTCAAAAGCCAGCGGTGTCAGCAGTGCGGTGATTACCGGAACCGGTGCGTTCATCAGTCTGCTCATGGCGGTGTACGTCTTCCGGTACGAACAGATGACCAGCCGGAAAGCCGCCGGATGTCTGGCAGGGTTTGCCGGGATCCTGGTCATGAACGGTGCCGCTCTGTTTCAGTCAGATGTGGCCTGCGGCGGCGGGGAACTCCTGATTCTGATCAGCCAGGTGTTTTCCGCTGTGAGCGCGGCATTCATCAAGAAGTTCACGCAAAGCCAGAGCGCGGTGATGCTCTCCGGCTGGCAGTTTGCCGCCGGGGGCCTGGCACTGGCAGCCTCCGGACTTCTTGCCGGGGGCTCCATTCCCGCCGGCAGCCTGTCCGGATGGGCGGTGATCCTCTATCTGGCTTTTGTCAGCGCCGCGGCCTATACCCTGTGGGGACTGCTTCTCCGGGAATATCCCCTCTCCCGGGTGGGCATCTACAACTGCCTGATTCCAGTCGCCGGCGTCTTCTGGAGCGCCGCACTTCTGCAGGAAACAGCACAGGCTTTTTCACCCCGGACGCTGGCTGCCATGGGACTGGTGGTCTTCGGCGTGTGGCTGGTCAATCGTCCCGCACCGTCCGGCAATCCCGGACAAAAGGAGTAACAAACAGACTATGTGGATCCTCATTCTCGTACAGGTGGTGCTGATTGCTCTCAATGCGGTCTTTGCCTGCGCGGAAATAGCAGTGCTGTCCGTCAATGAACGGAAGATGGAAAAACTGTCAGCTCAGGGAAGCAGAAGCGCCCAGCGCATTGCGGGATTCCTGAAACATCCCGAAACCTTTCTCTCCACGATCCAGGTGGCCATCACCCTTTCCGGATTTCTGGGGAGTGCCTTTGCCGCGGATAATTTCGCCGGTTCCCTGACAGACTGGCTCCTGGGCATGGGCATCGGCCTGCCCCGGGACGTGCTGTCTTCCATTTCCGTCGTGGTCATCACGCTGATCCTGTCTTATTTCACGCTGATCTTCGGTGAACTCGTCCCCAAGCGGCTGGCCATGCGCAAAAGCGAGTCGCTTTCCCTGTCCATGTCCGGCTTTCTCCAGGGAATCTCCGTTGCCTTCCGCCCCCTGGTCTGGCTGCTGTCCGTCAGCACCAACGCCGTGCTGCGTCTGATGGGCATTGATCCCAATGAGGAAGAGGAACAGGCCGGAGAAGAAGAAATTCTGCTCATGGTGGACTCCGGCAGGATCGAACCTCAGGAAAAACAGCTGATTGCCAATGTATTCGACTTCAATGATCTGACCCTGCGGGAAATCTGCACCCACCGGGTGGATGTGGATTTTCTGGACGCAGACGACACCCTTCAGCAGTGGGAGGAAACCATTCACCAGACCCGCCACTCGCTGTATCCGGTCAGAGGCGAAGAAGAGGAAATACTCGGGGTCCTGGATACCAAGGACTTCTTCCGGATGAAAAACCCGGACAAAGAACAAGTCATGGCTGCCCTGAAACCCGCTCTGTTCGTGCCCGAAACCGTGAAAGCCGACGATGCCCTGGCGCTCCTTCGTCAAGCCCGCAGCAAGCTGGCTGTGGTGCTGGATGAATACGGCGGCATTGAAGGCGTTGTCACCCTGCAGGACCTGGCAGAGGCCATTGTCGGCGTCATGGAAGCAGATGAAGACATACCGGTGATCTCCGGTGACGAAAACGGCTGGAAGATCACCGGCAACGTCAGTGTCTCCGATCTGGAAACCGCAGTGGGGATCACGGTGAAATGCGATGCGGATACGATTACGGGTCTGATCACGGAAATCACCGGTCACATTCTGCAGACAGGGGACACAGTCACGCTGAAGGACAGTCAGCTGATTCTGAAAGTGGAAGCGGTGAAGGACCACGTGGTGGAGCAGGCTGTGCTGTATCCCGCCGCCCGGGAAAAGATCGCCAGCCAGGTGCAGTAGTCATTCAGCAGGGAAGAGGTGCATAAAGCAGATCCTCTTCCTTTTTCCGTTTCTGCCGATGACCGGCTGCGCCGGTGTGACAGGGCATCAGGACCAGGGAAATTCCGGTCTGACCCGATTACCGGACATGGGAACCCACAGTCAATCAGATCCTGGTCCAGACGCAGCAAAGCCGCGGGATTTGTACTTCCCGCGGCTTGTTTGCGCATTTGAGCCTCCTGCCGGTTTCAGCTGCTTCAGACAACCAGCAGAGACCGAAGTGACTTGGCCGCCCGTCTGGCATCCTCCAGTTTCAGAATGCCATGGCGGCTCACTGCTTCGAAGCCCAGACTGCCGGACATGAATAGCAGCCAGAGACCTTCCGCATCCACCTGGCGGAATTCGCCCCGCTGCTGGCCGTAACGGATCAGACTGATGCAGGCTTCCCGGCCCTGATTGAGCATGGTTTCCATCAAGGCCAGCCGGTGTTTCTGCGCCGGATCGGAAAAGAACTCGCAGATGGCCAGAAACAGACTCGCCTGATTCTGTTCAATGTTCTGCAACGTGGTTTCGACAAATTCATCCAGTATATCCGGTGCCGCATCCTGTTGTGCCATCCGTTTCTGCATGGCACTGTGCTTTCGGGCGGGGAGCTGTTTCAGAATCTCCAGAAAAATCTGTTCTGCGCTGTCATAGTGTCCGTACAGCCCGCCCCGGGACAGACTGCAGACCTCGCATATTTCTTTCATGGTCACAGACCGGAAGCCCTTTTCGGCGAACAGAGCCAGGGACTTGTCCAGGATCATCTGTCTGGTTGCCTCTCCTCGTTTACTCATGGAGCTATAATCCGACACTTATGTCGGAAAGTCAAGGAAGGCGTTCAGGATTTGCTGTTCTGATTCTCCGGCTTGTTTCCGGTTTTCCGTTCCGCCGGCTTTCTCCCTCTGGGTCGATGATGCCGGGAATGACGATAGGGGCGGCGTTTGACAGGGGGCTTGGGAGCAGCTGCCGAGCCGGCCGCATCGGGCTGTTCCTGCGGACGGCCGGATGGGGCTGCGTTATCCGGAGAAACATCCTTCTTTTCCTCTCCCGGCCTGACAGGCTGCTCCTCTTCAGGACTGACAGCACTGTTCTTCTCTGCCTGAGCAGGTGCCGCCGGAGCCGTCTCCCGTTCCGGCTGTTCAGCCTGAGCCTGCGGATTCTGCGAAGTGCCGGATTTGCGGTGTTTCCGGGATTTTTTCGGAGTGTCTCCGTCTTCCGCTTCCAGCTCCTCCCTGTACAGTGCCAGCCGCGCTTTCTGTTCCGGCGGCATCACCGGATACCTGGGATCCATTTCCTCCATGGCTTTGCGGATGATCTGGGAAACAAGATAGCGTGTATACCACTTCTTGTCCGCCGGAATCACATACCAGGGAGAGCCGGATGTGGCGGTGGCATTGATGGCATCTTCATACGCAGCCGTATACTGGTCCCAGAGCTTCCGTTCCTTCAGATCGGACTCGGAGAATTTCCAGTTTTTATCCGGATCTTCAATACGCTCCAGGAACCGTTCTTTCTGGGTTTCTTTGGATACGTTCAGGAAGATTTTGACGATCCGGTAGCCGTTCTGACGAAGATATTTTTCGTAGTGCCGGATCTGCTTGTACCGCTTTTTGAAGAATTTGGGATCATCCACGATCCGGGAAGGCATCATATAGGTCTGATGCAGATTCCGGACCTGCACCACCAGAACATCTTCATAGTAGGACCGGTTGTAGATCGCGATTTTGCCCCGCCGGGGAATGTGCCGGTTGACTCGCCAGAGAAAATCATGCGCCAGTTCATCGGATGTGGGCTGCTTGAAGCTGCAGACATCCACGCCCTGGGGATTGATTCCGCTCATGACGTGCTTGATGGTGGAATCCTTGCCGGCAGCATCCCGGGCCTGAATCAGAATGATCAGACCTTCTTTCTGATCGGCATACAGTTTATCCTGCAGTGCCTGGATTGCCAGCTGGTTCACGGTGGTTTTCTGGATGATTTCCTCCTTGATCACCTTGTCCTCTTTGGCACCGGTGTTCATTTTGGACAGATCCAGCTTCCGGGATCCGTCGAATGTGTATTTTTTCAGCATGGTTTGTGCCTCCGTTTTCTTTATTGTAGAAGCCGTGCTCCGTTCAGGACGCTTCCATGACCGTTTTTTCCACCGGTGAAGACAGAAGTCGGTGCCGGTGGTAGGATACAGATGAACAAGAGGACAGACCGATGGACACAGAAACATCCGGAGAACCGGAACCTGAATCCCGCGCGTAGAGGTCCTGAACATTTCATTCTTGGCCCGGTACATCCGGGCCGGTTTTGCATTCAGGCGCTGTTTGCGGACTGGTGGTTCTGACGGTTCATTGCTGACGGCTCGATGAAGGAGAAAAGCAGAAGGAAACAGGAAGGAGAAGAAGATGAGAAGACAGGACAGGGAAATCAGGGACAGGGAAGATATTCTGGATATCATGAAACGGGCGAAAGCTGTCCGCCTGGCATTCAATGACGATCCGGTTCCGTTGCAAACTACTTTGTCATAGTTTACATATCCCCGTTGCCAGGGACAGCTC
>NZ_CAJUPA010000021.1 GCF_910588395.1 uncultured Faecalibaculum sp.
TCCAGAAACAACTGGTTGCAGCTTAGCTTTACTGAGCTTCGTAGCCTATCAAGTATAAATAACCTGACGAAGGAGATAGAAAAACCGGATCAACTCATCACGGAGGCCTGCGAGGATCATCAGGAATATATCCGCTTATTGATGACGATCCCTGGAATCAGCAAAATAAGTGCCCGGAAACTAGTAGCTGAGTTTGGAACAGAGATGGATCAGTTCGGGAAGGCTTCGCGTGCTGCGAAATGGGCGGGTTTGGCACCTGGAAGTGATGAGTCAGCCGGAAAGATCCATTCACGTCATATCACAAAGGGTGGCAAATATCTGAAGCCTGTTCTGATAGAGGCTGCGTGGGCGGCTGTGAGATCAAAGAATCCATATTACCGCTGTAAATTTGAGGTCCTGAGTCTGCGTCTGGGAAAGAAGAGAGCCATTGTTGCGATCGGCAGAAAAATGATCGTGTCCATTTTCCACATGTTTTTGAACATGAAGGAATGGCACCCAAAAGACTGTGATGACTGTTTTGTACCGTGGGGACTTTCGGTTCAAAAGGAAACCAGAATTCTGAATAAGACAGTCAATACGCTGAAGGCGATGGGCATGACAGATCATCAGATTCTCAAAACAATAGCCCAGGGGTTTGAGGATTCAGAAATCAGTGATGAAGAAGGAAATACTTATGATCTGATCACAGGAGAATATATCGCAGCCTGAATTTTCTGTGTGATTTTGGTGGAAAGGGGGCACTATGCCTTTTAATGAAGTAAATTTCTGGAGGCTCTGGCAGTGGTGTGCTTCGACATCTAGGTTGTTTTCAAATTAAAACGCCTGGAACGGCTGACTTGCAAACGGAGTCAGGTTCCAGGCGTTTTTGCCTGTGCCTACCAGTATAAGCCTGTATGTGCCGGTTTTCTCAAGCCGGATTCTCTTCCAGCTGCTTCAGAATCGCCCGGGCCACATGCACACCGGAGGCGGAGGCATGGGACAGCGAGTGGGTGACACCGGAGCAGTCTCCAATGACATACAGTCCCGCACAGCAGGTTTCCAGAGCGCTGTTCACTTCCACTTCCATGTTGTAGAACTTCACTTCCACGCCATACAGCAGGGTGTCGTCGCTGGCGATGGAAGGGCAGACTTTGTCCAGAGCGTAAATCATCTCAATGATGTCATCCAGCTGCCGCTTGGGAATCACCAGGGACAGGTCCCCGGGCGTGGCCTGCAGCGTGGGCCTGACAAATCCGCTGTCAATGCGGTCCTTTGTGGACCGCTGCCCCCGGATCAGATCCCCGAACCGCTGGACGATTACACCGCCGCCCAGCATGTTGGACAGCCGGGCGATGGATTCACCGTACTGATTGGATTCATGGAACGGCTCGGTAAAGTGATTGGACACCAGCAGCGCGAAATTCGTGTTGTCTGTGTACAGCGCCGGATCCTCGTAGGAGTGGCCGTTCACTGTCACGATCCCGTTGGTGTTTTCGTTCACCACCACCCCATGGGGATTCATGCAGAACGTCCGGATCCGATCCTGGTATTTGGCGGAGCGGTAGACGATCTTGGATTCATACAGCGCATCCGTCATTTCACTGAAGGTTTCATAGGGAACCTCCACCCGCACCCCGATGTCGATCCGGCTGCTCTGAGTGGGGATGTTGAGACTGCCGCAGACAGACTCCATCCACTTGCTGCCGCTTCGTCCCGTGGACAGAATGCACCGGCGTCCCCGGAACACCTCACCGCTTTCCGTGGTCACCACATAGAGTCCATCCTCCCGGCGGACACTGGCTGCGGCGGTGTTGAAGAAGAAATCCACCCGGTCCTTCAGCAGCGCATAGAGGTTTTCCAGCACCACGTAATTCAGATCCGTACCCAGATGCCGTACACTGGCTTTCAGCAGATGCAGCCCGTTCTGCAGGCACTTCCGGTAAATCACCGGATCGTCATTGGCATAGAGTCTGGCGGAAGCGCCACCCATCCGGCAGTTGATTTCATCCACATATTCCATCAGTTCGATGGCTTCCTTCTCTCCCACATATTCATAGAGCGTGCCACCGAATTCATTGGTGATGTTGTATTTTCCATCGGAAAATGCCCCGGCTCCGCCAAAGCCGTTCATGATCGAACAGGATCGGCACCCGATGCAGGACTTGATGGTTTTGCCATCAATGGGACAATGCCGCCGGGTCAGGGAATTGCCTTTTTCCAGAACCGCGATGCGGAGGTCATTCCGGTTTTCCGTGAGTTCCAGTGCAGAGAAAATACCGCCTGGACCGGCGCCGATGATCAGTACGTCGTAAATCATTTCCTTTTCCATTTTCTGTTCTCCCTGCAGGCTCCCTGCGCCCGACTTGTTTTTTCCCACCGTTTCTGCGCCCCGGTTCTGTCTGCATTTCGCCTGCTGACAGACGCCGGAACCGCAAACCTTCATGATTTTACGGGAGCGGTCATACCCAGTCAACCATCTTTTCGCCGCTGTGGCAAAATCCGCCTCCATGAAACACCCTGACCAGCCCGGCACGCAGCGGTTGAACTGCCTGTCGGGCACGTCAGGTTTACCCGACATACTGTCAGAGACATCTGCCGGCGAAAGCAGCCGGTCATCCTGTGGCAACAGACAGTTGCTTGAGACTGTGCAGTGTTTCGCGGATACTGATGGAGAACAGAAACAAAAGGAGACAATTACTTATGAGCACAGGAAACATACTCAAATCGCTTCGGGAATCTGCCTGCATGACCCAGGCTCATCTGGCGGAAAAAGTCCACGTGACAAGACAGGCGGTATCCCGCTGGGAAAACGGAGAAACCACGCCCGGGCCGGATATTCTGGTGTCTTTGTCCATGATCTTCGGCGTTTCCGTGGATGCACTGCTGGAATCACCGGAGATCCGGTACTGCGAATGCTGCGGCATGCCCCTGGAAACCGGCATCATGGGCCACGACAAAGGTGGCAACCTGGATCCCCGATACTGCAAGTGGTGCATGGATCAGGGAGAATTCGCCTACACAGACCTGGACCAGATGCTGGATTTCCTGGTGACCCACATGCCGCAGGAAGGGCTCAGTGCCGATGAATGCCGCAGCTTTTACCGGAACCATCTGCTCCAGCTGCCCTACTGGAAGGAAAAAGAGGAAATGGCATCCAGTCAGGCAGAATAACTGCGTTCCACAGAACCTGCCAGTTCTGCCTTCCTGCGTCCCTGCGCCAGTCAGAATGTGGATTATTCAACTTGTCTGAATCGAATGACTGGAACAATTAACCTGAGTTATGGAATAATTCCATAGCCTGCCAGACTGCCCGTATTTTGCAGCATCCGGCACCTTAGGAGGTATCCATGAAACGATCACTGCCCGCTCTGTTGTCTGTCCTGCTCCTTGCAGGCTGTTCGTCATCCGCTCCGACTGCCGATGCCGGCGAAGGTGAATTCGAGTCTGTATACGGCACCAATTCCCCTGAGCAGGGAAGCAGACAGCCGGAACAGGAAACCGATAAACCCCTGCACGCCTGCACATGGAATGGCGATGAGGATTCCAGAGAAGACATCCGCATATTTGGTCCTTCCGAAGAGGAGCCCTTCACAAAAGTGGAGTTCATTCAGTACGTACCTTCAAAAATTGACTTTGCACATGAAAATGAGGAAGATGTACAGGCGTACCTGGAAAGACGTCAAGGAAGCGCTTGTTGAACAGGATGATACAGATCCTTCCATTCTTGATGTGACCTGGGAGAAAGGCTATGTCAAGCTGGTGTATACCTGCAGCAATCTGGAAGAGCTGCAGTCTGTTCACTCACAATATATGGATGATACGGTTTCCCATATCTATGAGACCTTCTCCGGCATGCAAGGTACTGCCACCTGTGATGGATAGCCTGTAAAGCGGCCGGAAGCGGACATCAGTGACTTCGACAAAGACATGAACACCATCCACGAATGGATTTCAGCCCATGCCGCCGACATGAGATCCTACATGGACGGCACCATGGATCCCGAGGCAGCTCTGAATCTCATGGACAGCACGCAGGAAATCGATGATCTGATTGAGAAATGGAAATACAACACCGATCTGCTCGATGACGGGCAGAAGCAGACATTCGAGGAGGCCAGAACCGCGTATGGGAACGCGCTGCTGGGCGTATGATGGGAAAAACCCGTTCCGGTGCCTGAGCGCATCCGCCAATTGCCCCCGGGGAATGTTTCCGGTGCAGCTTATCCGGGGCAGCATGGAATAATGGATGCAGAGGCCGGCAGCTGTGCATGTGCATGCCGCCGGCATCACGTTCAGGAGGTGTCCATGAACCGTTATTTCTCCTTGCTGCTGTGCGTGCTGCTTCTTGCAGGATGTGCTTCCACATCTGGCTCTGTGTCCGAAAACGGCCAGTCCAGTTCTGCACAGGACAGCAGCCAGTCAGCTGACCATACAACCGCATCCGGTAAAACCGCATCCGGTAAAACCGCATCCGGCAGTGGGAATTCACAGAGCACCGACAAACTCCTCCATGCCTGCAGCCTGACGGGAACAGATGCCACCAGGGAAGACATCCGCATATATGGTTCCTCTGAAGAGGCTCCGTTCACCAAAGTGGAACTGATTGAGTACTTGCCCTGTGACTTTGATTTCCAGAATGCAGACGAGGAAGATGCAAAGCACTATCTGGAGACAGTCAAGGACAACCAGGCGAGGGCTGACGGCATTGATCCGTCCATGCTGAAAGTGGGATGGGAAGACAATGACATCACGCTGACCTATATCTGCCGGGATCTGAAAGAGCTTCAGCACTTCCATCCGGAGTTTTCACAAGACACCGTGTTCTCAGTTTTCAAAACCGCTGCCGCCATGCAGGGGGTCACCGCCTGCGACCAAGAGCCGGTGGAGAACTGAATTTCCGCAACACTGCGCCTGCCCGGCGCTTTTCTTTTCCCACGCTGACCACAGATGACCAGACTTCTTCCGGTACAGCCGGAAGACCTGCCCTGGTGCGTTCCAGTTGGGCAAGAGTCCTGCGCCCCGTCCAAAACAGACCTGTCTTCAAAAAGGAGGATCCCCGTTTCCGGCAGATCCTCCTTCTTTTCTCTGTTTTCGTTCCCGGTTTATTCTTTCGGTCCGTACTGGCTGTAATAGGCATCGATCTGTGCCAGCTGCTCCGGCGACAGCTCGCCTTTGCCTGACAGATACTCCACGACTTCCGGCATGGAAACAATCGCATGAGCCGGAAAACCGTAGAGTTCGCTGATTTCCTTCAGCGCTGTCTGCGTTCCTTTGCCCCGTTCATGCCGGTCCAGGGACACCATCAGTCCCACGATTTTCGTATCCGCAGCCTGCCGCACCTTGGGTACGGTTTCCTCCATGGATTTTCCCGAAGTGGTCACATCTTCAATCATCACCACCCGGTCACCATCCTGCAGTTTTGTTCCCAGGAACCCGCCTTTGTCCGCACCATGGTCCTTGTCTTCCTTCCGGTCAGAGCAGTAGCGCACCTGCTTGCCGTAAAGTTCCTCAAAGGCAATCGCCGTGGCCACCGCAATGGGGATCCCCTTGTAAGCCGGCCCGAACAGGACATCAAACTCCAGTCCATAGACATCATGGATCGCCTTCGCATAGGCTTCCCCCAGCCGTTTGAGCTGCGCACCGGTCACATACCCGCCGGCGTTCATGAAAAACGGTGACTTCCGACCGGATTTCAGCGTGAAATCCCCGAATTTCAGCACGTCGCTGTCCTTCATGAAGTCGATGAATTCCTGCTTATACTGTTCCATTCAGTGTCTCCTCAATCTGTGTGAATACCGCCTTCGGCTCATCCGCCCTGGTAATGGAGCGGCCCACCACGATGTAATCGCAGCCTTCTTCCCGAGCCAGCGCCGGTGTTGCCACCCGCTTCTGATCATCTTTGCTGTCATCAGCCAGCCGGATGCCCGGAGTCACTGTCAGAAACCCGGGACCGCAGGCTTCATGAATCGCCCGGGCTTCATGCACACTGCATACCACACCGTCCAGTCCGGCGTCCTTCGCATTTTTCGCATACCGGATCACGCTGTCCATCACCTCGCCGGGAATGCCCTGTTCTTCATTCATGGCTTCCTTTGAGGTACTGGTCAGCTGCGTCACTGCAATGCACAGCGGGCGCTGCTTTCCATGCGGCGTGCCCTCTTCCAGACCGTCAATCGCCGCCGCCATCATGGCTTTGCCCCCGGCTGCATGAACATTCACGATATCCGCACCGCGCCGGGCCAGATTCTTCATGCCGCCTTTCACCGTGTTGGGAATGTCGTGGAGTTTCAGATCCAGAAATACATCATGTCCCATGGCCTTGATCTCATCCACGATGTCCAGACCCGCTGCATAGGTCAACTCCATGCCCACCTTCACCGTCACCGGCGAATCAAACTGTTTCAGAAAATCCAGCGCTTCGTCTCTTGAAGAAAAGTCCAGCGCCACAATGGTTCTGCTCATATCTGTCGGCTCCTTTCCCGCACAGCCTCCAGGCTGTCATATCCGTATTTTTGCAGCACGCCGGGCAGCTCTTCGATGATCTTCGGACACACCCAGGGATCTGTGAAATTGGCGCAGCCCACTTCCACCGCCGCCGCACCCGCCAGCAGGTACTCCAGTACATCTTCGGCACAGGTGATTCCCCCGCAGCCGATGATGGGAATGTTCACAGCCCTGGCGCACTGATACACACACCGGATGCCCACCGGCTTCACAGCCGGACCGGACAGGCCGCCGGTTTTGTTGGCCAGCAGCGGCTTTCCGCTTTTCAGATCCATCTGCATGCCTAGCAGGGTGTTGATCATCACCAGACCATCCGCTCCGGCAGCTTCCACCGCTCTGGCAATCGCGACGATATCCGTCACATTGGGGGACAGCTTCACATACACCGGTTTCCGGCTGACGGCTTTGCACATCTGCGTGATGTGCGCTGCCAGTTCCGGATCCGTTCCCAGTCCCATGCCACCATGTTTCACATTCGGACAGGAGATGTTCAGTTCGAACGCGTGCACCCGGGGATCATCGTTCAGCGCCTCAATGACCTTCACGTAGTCTTCTTCCGTGCTGCCTGCCACATTGCACAAAACCTTCGTGTCGTACTGAGCCAGAAACGGCAGTTCGTGCTCCATCACATAGTCCACGCCTTTGTTCTGCAAGCCGATGGCATTGAGCATCCCCATGGGGGTGTCTGCCACCCGGGGCGTGGGATTGCCCGCCCGGGGCGCTGCGGAGACCGACTTGATGGCAATGCCACCCAGCAGCGACAGATCATACAGCTGTGCATATTCCCGGCCATAGCCGAAGCAGCCGGATGCAGGAATCACCGGATTCTTCAGATCCAGACCCGGCAGCTTCACCGAAAGATCCATTGCGTTCATCACAGCACCACCTCACCGATCCGGAACACCGGACCATCCTTGCACACCCGCAGCTGCGAGCCATCCGGCGTTTTCACCACACAGCCCATGCAGGCACCCAGGCCGCAGGCCATGCGGCTTTCCAGAGATACATAGCCGTTTTCATACCGGGTACACACAGCCCGCAGCATTGGCAGCGGACCGCAGCTCATCACCACATCTGCATCCAGGCCGGCTGCATCAATGGCATCCAGCACCGTTCCCTTCGTGCCGACGGTTCCATCCATGGTGGCAATCACCGGTTCAATTCCCAGCCCGGCGAACAGATCCAGACCAAAGACATCCACTGCCGAGTTGAACCCCAGCACCGCCTGCACCCGGATTCCCTGCTCCTGGAGTTTCCGGGCAGTCATGACCAGCGGGGGCACACCCACACCGCCGCCAATCAGCAGCACCGATTCAGGCTGCTGTTCTTCATTTCCGACGGGCTGGGCAGAAATTCCCCGGGAACTGTCTGCCCGGCTGGTCGGAAACCCCGTTCCCAAAGGTCCGAACACATCCACCTTCTGTCCCTGTTCAAGACCGGACATCCAGTCCGTTCCCCTGCCCACGACTTTGTATATCAGTGTCAGCACACCATTCCGGGCTTCGCACACCGAAATCGGCCGCCGCAGAAACAGTCCGCCGCACTTCACTTCCACAAACTGCCCCGGCTCACAGGCCATATCTGTTTCCAGATCCAGCTTCCACACATCCCGGGCAATCGGGACATTGGACAGGACCCTCGCTTTCTCATCCTTCATATTCAACCATACTTGTCTTTCATTATTCCCCGTCTGCTCCTCGTCCGGAGAAGCGCCGGAATAACCCGGACTTCTCCGGACCAGGGCAGAACGAAGCTGTCATATTGCAGACTGGCACAACCAGCCCACTCACATCAGCGCGGCGTTCGGGACGGAACAATCACTCCCCCGTCTACAGGTTTATCAACTGCGCCGACAAACCCGCAGACCGGGTCCGTATTCGTCTGGCATCACAATACCAGCGCTGCCACCATCACCCGGCAAAGTCCTGGTCCCGGCGGAGAAATCACTTCTCCCAGCTGCATCATCAACCGCAACCGGCGTTCGGGACGGAACAATCACTCCCCGCTTTCCGACTCCATTCCGGCAATGACAGCATCACCCGGCAAAGCCCTGGTCCCGGCGGAGAAACTGCCTTGCAGTTTCCCGCCCGGACGAGGGCTTACCTGCCCATTTCGTTCATCGAAATCATCGAGAAGGACAGACTCTCCAGCACACCCGCCAGGGCATTGGCCGTATCCAGACTCGTCATGCAGGAAATGTTGTTCTCGGCAGATACACGCCGGATCAGGAAGCCGTCATTGCTGGCCTGGTTGTTGGCAGACAGCGTGTTGATCACGAAGTTGACCTGGCCCGTGCGGATGATATCCAGCACATTGTTCGTGTCGCCTTCCTCCACCTTGTCCGCCTCATGCACAAACAGCCCCGCTTCCCGCAGCAGCTTCGCCGTGCCCTTCGTGGCATACAGACCATATCCGATATCGGAGAACCGTCTGGCCAGCTTCAGCGCCTCTTCCTTGTCGCCATCCGCCACAGTGATCAGCACAGCCCCGTGCGTTGGAATCCGCACGCCGCTGGCCACCAGCGCCTTGTACAGCGCCTTTTCCAGACTCGTATCCGATCCCAGCGCCTCGCCCGTGGACTTCATCTCCGGACCCAGCACCGTATCCACACTGCGCAGTTTCGCGAAAGAGAACACCGGCGCCTTCACAAACACACGCTCTTTGTCTTCCGGATGATACCCGGGCACATATCCCTGCTCCGGAATGCTCTGGCCCAGAATCGCCCGGGTCGCCATGGCCGACATCGGCACGCCAGTGACCTTGGAAATGAACGGTACTGTCCGGCTGCTCCGGGGATTGACCTCCAGCACATACACCTTGTTCTGGCGGTCCACAATGAACTGAATGTTGTACAGTCCCTTGAAACGGAACCCCTTGCCGATCCGGATCGCATAGTCGATGATCGTGTCCTTGACCTCCTGGGAGATCGTCTGAGCGGGGTACACCGAGATGGAGTCACCGGAGTGCACACCGGCGCGTTCGATGTGCTCCATGACACCGGGGATGTAGACATTTTCCCCGTCGGCCACCGCATCGATCTCCAGCTCTTTGCCCACAACGTATTTGTCCACCAGGATCGGGGCATCGTGGCTGATTTCCTTCACCGCCGTGGCCATGTACTTGCGCAGGTCGTCGTCATTGTGGACGATTTCCATCGCGCGGCCGCCCAGCACATAACTGGGGCGCACGAGGACCGGATAGCCGATCCGTCCGGCGATCTCCAGGGCTTCTTCCACCGTCACCGCGGTTTCCCCCTGGGGCTGGGGAATGTCCAGCTTGTGCAGCATGGCTTCAAACTCATGCCGGTCTTCCGCCCGGTCGATGTCCTCCAGACTCGTGCCCAGGATCTTCACCCCGCGGCGCACCAGAGAATCCGCCAGGTTGATCGCGGTCTGCCCGCCGAACTGCACGATCACACCCTCCGGCTGTTCCAGATCCACCACCGTCATCACATCCTCGGTGGTCAGCGGCTCGAAGTACAGCTTGTCGGAGATCGAGAAATCCGTGGAGACTGTCTCCGGGTTGTTGTTGATGATGATTGCCTCATAGCCTTCCTGCCGCAGGGTTTCCACGCAGTGCACCGTGGCATAGTCGAATTCCACACCCTGGCCGATCCGGATGGGGCCGGAGCCCAGCACCACGATCTTGCGGCGGTCCGAGACTTCGCTTTCGTTTTCCTGTTCGTAGCTGGAATAGAAGTACGGCGTTTCCGAGGTGAATTCCCCGGCGCAGGTGTCCACCATCTTGAACACCGGCACGATTCCCAGCTCCCTGCGCCGGGCGCTGAGTTCCTCTTCGCTCATGCCCCAGCACCGGGCGATCCAGGCATCGGAGAAACCGTTGCGCTTCAGTCTGCGCAGCAGTTCGGCGTCGTCCTTCGCACCGGGAACCTGCGCCTGTTTCTCCAGGTCCAGGATCACCAGCAGGTGGTCGATGAAGAACGGATCCATGTGGGTCTCGGCTTCAATCCGCCGGGGATCCCCGCCGTTTCGGAGATACTGGGCAATGGCGAAGATCCGCTCGTCATCCCGCTCGTGGATCCGGGACAGCAGCTCGCCCTGGGACATATCCATCATGTCCTTCTGCTCCAGATGATCGGTTTTGGTCTCCAGAGACCGGACCGCTTTCAGGAAGGACTCCTCGAAGCTCCGGCCAATGGACATCACCTCGCCGGTGGCTTTCATCTGGGTGCCCAGCTGCCGGTCCGCCCCAGGGAACTTGTCGAAGGGGAACCGGGGGAATTTCGTCACTACGTAATCCAGCGCCGGTTCAAAGCAGGCATAGCTTGTGCCGGTCACCGGGTTCAGGATCTCATCCAGCGTCAGGCCCACGGCCAGCTTCGCGGAGATCTTCGCAATGGGATAGCCCGTGGCTTTGGAGGCCAGGGCAGAGGACCGGGATACCCGGGGATTGACCTCGATGACGTAGTATTTGAAACTTGCCGGGTCCAGCGCCAGCTGCACGTTGCAGCCGCCGCAGATCTTCAGCGCCCGGATGATTTTCAGACTGGCGCTGCGCAGCATCTGGTTTTCCTGATCCGTCAGTGTCTGCACCGGCGCCACCACAATCGAGTCACCGGTGTGAATGCCCACCGGATCCACGTTTTCCATGTTGCAGACCACGATCGCATTGTCGTTGGCATCACGCATCACTTCGTACTCGATCTCCTTGTACCCCGCAATGGAGCGCTCGATCAGACACTGGTGCACCGGAGAAATCTTCAGACCTGCCTCGGTGATCCGCCGCAGCTCCTCTTCATTGTGGGCAAACCCGCCCCCGGTGCCGCCCAGCGTGTACGCCGGACGGACCACCACCGGATAGCCCAGACCCGCGCAGAAATCCACCGCTTCCTGCACCGTGTGCACGATCATGCTCTCCGGCACCGGCTCTCCTATTTCCTGCATCAGATCCCGGAACAGCTCCCGGTCCTCCGCCCGGTTGATTGCCTGCAGGTCCGTGCCCAGGATCTCCACCCCGTAGTCCTCCAGGATGCCGTCCTGTGCCAGCTCCACCACCAGATTCAGACCGGTCTGGCCGCCCAGGGACCCCAGGATCGCATCCGGGCGTTCCTTGCAGATCACCCGCTTGGCAAACTCCAGGGACAGCGGCTCGATGTAGACCCGGTCCGCAATGGAGGAATCTGTCATGATTGTCGCGGGATTCGAGTTGATGAGCACCACCTCGTACCCTTCTTCCCGCAGCGAAGTGCAGGCCTGGGAACCCGCATAGTCGAATTCCGCCGCCTGACCAATCACGATCGGTCCGGAACCGATCACCAGGATCTTCCTGATATCCTTGCGTTTAGGCATGCCGTCCCTCCTTGTCCATCATGGCCACAAACTTGTCAAACAGATACGCCGTATCCTCCGGACCGGCACTTGCCTCCGGGTGAAACTGCACCGAGAACACCGGCAGGTTTTTGTGCCGGACCCCTTCGCAGGACCCGTCGTTCAGCGCCCGGTGCGTCAGCTCCAGATCCGTATCCGCCAGAGAGTCGATATCCACCGCGAACCCGTGGTTCTGGGACGTGATATCCACCCTGCCGGTCTCCAGATCCACCACCGGATGATTGCCCCCCCGGTGACCGAACTTCAGCTTGTAGGTCTTCGCTCCCGACGCCAGGGAAATCAGCTGGTGGCCCAGACAGATCCCGAAAATCACCGTTTTGCCCATCAGCTGCCGTATCGTCTCAATGGCCTGTGGCACATCTTCCGGATCCCCCGGGCCATTGGACAGCATCACCCCATCGGGGTGGTAGCTCAGAATCGTCTGGGCATCCGTGTCCCAGGGCACCACGATCAGATCGCAGCCCCGGCGGGAGAGCTCCCGGACGATTCCCAGCTTCGCCCCGAAATCCATCAGCACCACTTTGTGCCCCCGGTTGGGAATCGGAAAGATCTTCCCCGACGACACCCGCGCCACCTGATCATGCAGCCAGGGCGTGTTCTGAAGCTGCGCCACCGCCTGTTCGATATCCGTATCCGGCTTTGCCAGCATCGCACGCATCGTGCCGCTGTTGCGCAGTTTCCGGGTGATCGCCCGGGTATCCACGCCGTAAATCCCCGGAATGCTGTGGGATTTCAGGAAAGAATCCAGTGTTTCCTGACTCCGCCAGTTACTCGGCGCCTCGCACAGATCCCGCACCACGAACCCGAACACCGCCGGTTCAATGGACTCATAGTCATCCCGGTTGATGCCGTAGTTTCCAATCAAAGGGTATGTCATCATGACAATCTGTCCGCAGTAGGAGTTGTCCGTGAGGATCTCCTGGTATCCCGTCATTGAGGTGTTGAACACCAGTTCCCCCGTCCGGAGTTCATCCGAACCGAAAGCCTGGCCGCGGTATACGCTTCCGTCCTCCAGAATCAGCAGTCGTTCCATGATTCAGCTTCCTTTCTTCTCTGTCCCTGTATCCTTCCACACCGTGCGTCCCCGGGAAACCGTTTCCAGGATCGTGCAGGCTGTGGGCCATGTATCAAAAGGGGTGTTGCTTCCCCTGGATAGAAATGTCCGTTTGTCGATGACGCCCGGGCGCGCTTCGTCAATGAGCACCAGATCCGCCCGGTATCCCGGCCGGATGTCCCCGGTGCCTTCCAGGCCGAAGCGTCCGGCAGGGGCGGTGCTCATCCAGTTCACCAGCTGCTCCAGACTCCAGCGGCCGCTGGCGACAAACTCTGTGTACAGAAGCGGAAAGGCCGTTTCCAGAGACACGATGCCAAAGGGCGCCTTGTCCATGGGCTGGCATTTCTCTTCTTCCGTGTGCGGCGCATGGTCGCTGGCAATGAAGTCCAGCGCGCCGGATTCCAGACCTTCGATCAGCGCCATGCGGTCTTCGTGAGCGCGCAGCGGCGGGTTCATTTTCCACATCGGGCCCCGGACATCCCGGTCCTCCAGCAGCAGATGATGCGCTGTGACCTCTCCGGTGGCATCCAGTCCGGCAGCTTTGGCCTGCCGCAGCGCTTCCACGCTTTCTTTCGCGCTGACATGACAGGTGTGATAGTGCCCGCCGGTTTCCTTCAGCAGGTCCAGATCCCGGATCAGCTGGGCGCTTTCGCAGGCGGAAGGGATGCCCAGCCAGCCCCTGGATGTGACAGCCGGGGAATCGTGAACCGAGGCGCCGGGCCGGCGGTAGGCCATGTCTTCCGTGTGGCAGGCAAAGAGAACATCCGCTTTCCGGGCCTGTTCCAGTGCCCGGCGCATGACCTCTTTGCTGGCGACCCCCACGCCGTCATCCGAGAACCACCGGATGCCCAGTTCCTTCATGGCTTTGTAATCTGTGGGTGTTTTTCCGGCTTCATCGAGAGTGATCGTGCCGTAGGGCAGCACCCGCACCAGACCCTTTTCTTCCAGCAGCTCCTGGTATGGGCCGGCGGTTTCCGGCTTGCTGGGAAAAGGCAGCACATTGGGCATGGCGAAAATGGTGGTGAAGCCGCCATGAGCCGCGGCTGCGGTGCCGGTGGCTATGGTTTCCTTGGCTTCGCGTCCCGGTTCCCGCAGATGAACGTGCACATCCACCAGACCGGGGATCAGAGTCAGCCCCTGTGCATCTGTGACGATGGTGTCTTTGTCCGCGGGCAGATCCTGCCCCACAGCCAGGATAGTGTCGTCAAAGAGGACATCGGTCTGGATGCGTCTGCCTTCCGATATCACCGACGCGTTTTTTATCAGTCGCTTTCGTGTCATTCTTTCCCCTTCTTTCCTGTCATTTCTTCTGCTCCCGGGCAGCCTTGTGCCCGTCGCAGCCGGTTTCGCTCTCCTTGAACGGCGGATAGCCGAAGGCCCGTTTCAGGACCGCTTTCCGGATCAGGACACCGTTGGACATCTGCCGGAAAATGCGGCTCTGGGGCGCTTCCACCAGGCGGGAGTCAATTTCCACATCCCGGTTCACCGGTGCCGGATGCATGATGATGGCACCGGGTTTCATCCGGGCAGCCCGTTCCATGGTCAGACCGTACCGGGTGAGATATTCCCGGTTGGGCATGTCGGCCATGGCACCGCGTTCCTTCTGGATCCGCAGCATCATGACCACATCCGCCCATTCCACTGCCTGGTCGAAATCCATCACCGGATACCCGGGGCGGCGCCACTGCTCCGGTCCGGCGAAACGGACATCCGCCCCCAGCCGGTCCAGAGCTTCTTTGTTGCTGGCAGCGACCCGGGAGTGCTGAATGTCTCCGCAGATCACCACTTTGAGGCCCTCAAAAGAGCCGAATTCCTCCCACATGGTGTACAGATCCAGCAAACACTGGGTGGGGTGATCCCCGGCTCCGTCTCCGGCGTTGAGAATGGGAATGGAGATATCCCGGAGCCGTTCGTAGTACCGGTCGTCCGGATGGCGGATCACCAGCACTTTGTAGCCGATGGCTTCGAAGGTCCGGGCTGTGTCATACAGGGATTCTCCCTTGGTGACGCTGGAGCTGGAGGCGGAAAAGTCCGAGACTTTGCACCCCAGCTGAAATTCGGCGCTTTCGAAGGAGAAGTGGGTCCGGGTGGAAGGCTCAAAAAAAAGATTAGCCACCAGCGCGTTGACGGCTGGCAAATGCCAATCTTTTTGGGAACTATTAAAAATTCTTGCCTCCTGGAGGATTTGCAGGATTTCGTGTACGGACAGGTCCCGCACAGACAACAGTGAAAGTTTGTTCATCTTGTACCTCTCTGCTTCTCTGGATTACAGGCGTGAATCTGTATGCTTCTTTATCCGGATTATTGTATAGAGAAAGATTTCCGGTTGCAAGACTTGATTTTTGTACGGGATGCAGTTCAGGTGATTTCAGCCAGTTGCCTGAGCAGCCGCAGACTGTTCAGGGAACACGCTGAGTCTTTTCGTTTGTGCCGATATCCTATATTTTTCCAGAAATTGTATTTTTTCATGAAACTCATTCATTACAATAAGATGAATTGCACATATTTGGATAATTCGCAGAACTTGTCTGTTATGGTCTATCTGATTTTGTTATAATTTAACCGCAGTCATCAATACGCTGATGTGCCTGTTTCTTCCTGATTCGAGGAATCCTTTCCGATCGGTCCGTGAATGCAGACTGGGAAGGAGGATGCATGGATTTTTATACGATTGTTCAGCTGCTGGCCAATCTCTGTGTCATCGCAGATTTTCTCTGGCAGCATAACCGGATCCTTGGAGCCGGTCGAACCGCTATAACGATTCAGATCTCGATCATCCGGGAAACGAAAAAGCACGATCAGTGTAGCCGCACCGACCGTGCTTCGGATGATCGTTAGATCATCATAACTTCTTAAGCAGCACATCGGTTGATGACCGCTGTCTGTATCTTCATTATATCGGTTTACTGATATCTTGCAAGAGACAGACCAGGCCGCAGGATTCTTCGAATCAGAGGCCTAGCCTGGGACCTGCCAGTCATGGCAGGTCCTTTTTACTGCTGTTCGTGGAATACTCTCTTTCAACTCTTGTAGACGCACTGTTTGCTTTTGCAGCGTGCAGGATGAACAGCTTTGTCTGTCCATCCTGCTGGCTGTAAAAAAGCACGATCAGTGTAGCAGCACCGACCGTGCTTCGGATGATCGTTAGATCTCAGCCAGTTACCCGAACAACCGCAGGTTGTTCAGGCAACACGCTGAGATGTTTCGCTTACAGCCTGCAAACCAGAGATCTCACCGGAATCTGTCAGCTATGGCGGATTCCATTTTTCAGTTTTGTCAGACCCGGATTTGTCCGTCACGCTGCAGCATGCCCCGGTCAGCGGGCAGAATGTCCAGCCGCCGGCTGTTCATTCCGCTGGGTGACCGGCTGAGTCAGATATTCTTCCACATTCTGATACAGGATTCCGTCTTCTTCACAAGTCTCACCCCGGTAGAGGACCGTTCTTCGGGTGATGGGACCGAATCTGAATTCCGTTTTTCGGCAGTTCTCCGGGTCTGTCAGATGTCTGGCCTGATTTCTGACATGGATTTTGCTGTGCTTGATTTCAAACACTTCACACTGGAGTTTTTCCGGATCGAAAATGACCATGTCAAATTCTCCCAGTGCAAACTGAAGCACGAACACTTCTTTCTCCGGCCAGCGGGCCATCGTATCCAGAAGAACAATGTCTTCCAGCATCCGTCCCTGAATCTCGCTGAGGATGCGCTCTTTCAGAGATTCCCGGTCATGGAGGTCAAGAGCGTCTATGATGGGATCTTCAGACAAAGCCTGTATCAAAGCCGAAGCCTGCGCATATCTGAGTCCTGGCTGCGTAATGAGCGTTCGATACCGTTTCCGGGAAGACTGCGGGATGGAGCGGACTTCCACTTCCCGGATCAGATCCAGCACCTCCAGGTATTCATGAATTTCCTGAACATGCACCTGTTCGATTCCCACAGTCATCTCCTCTTCTTCTGCAATTTTCAGCCACTCCTTCAGCCGGTCTGTCACAGCTCTTTCATCAATGTGGTCCAGAATATCGTCCGGATGTGTGCGGTCCTGCCTCAGATTGCGGGCAGATACCGCCAGATCATGAGAGCGGAATGTCCTGGTCAGGACTTCTATCGTGAATCGGTGATTGACGTCTTCTATGATCCGGTTCACGGCCCCGGTCAGTTCCCCCTGTTCGTGGAGATCCTGGAGATTCCGGAAATGAGTCCCATCCTGCCAGCAGGAAAGAGAATGCTGAATGTTGTCTGCAATGGCGGTATTGACATATTCATCCACTGTGCGAAGAGAGCGGAAAGCAGAATTCTGCGGATTATAATGGGTGCCTGACATCGTCATGGTTCCCCCATACCGTATATACGTGTCCACGTCCCTGATTCCCAGTACCCTGGCAAACTCGCCGAATGGAATCCAGGTGGTATGGATCATCCGGCAGCGGTCATACAGCTGACCGGATTTTGCGAGCATGAAGGACAGGGAGTTTGTACCTGACAGCACAATATGCATGCCACTGGCTGCAAATATATCCGGAAGCAGAGCAGAACCATCTATAAAATCCGAAAGCAGTGTCACTTCATCAATCAGAACTGTGTCTATTCCCAGCCGCTGCATGCGCTTCAGATCCTGATTCAGATCTGCCAGCGTCTGCCGGACAGACAGCTGCACATAGGCGGTCCTGTCTCTTTCTTTTTCATTCATGGCGGCAATCAGCTGACGCAGCAAAGTGGTTTTTCCCGTCCTTCGCAGTCCACACAGTATCAGCACTTTGTCCTGCGGCGCCCCCGAAACGAATTCCTGCAGAGCAGTGAAACACGTCCGTTTCTTCCAGCCTGCCACCGGAGCCGCAAAAGGAATCAGTGCGGACCCGGAAAGAACTGTACAGCGCCATTCATCCGGACTCTGTTTCCCGCTTTCCCGGACCGTCAGCCCGCGTAGCTGCTTCTCCAGTCTTCTTCGCTCCCGGATTCCTTCTTCCAAAGCAGGAACTTCAGTTTCCGGTACGTACTGCTCCCGCCGTTTGCCATTCTCGCTGATCCGGTGATAGTGATAGATCCTGCCGCACACTTTCTTGGTGGACAGGCTCCCCCGGGGAAGCTGGCTGATCCTGGCTTTCAGTTCTTCTGCTTCAGTCATGCGATGGCCTCCTGCTGCAATGCAGTCTCTCTTTTTGTATTATACCCTCTTATACCCTTTGAATAAAAAAGGGTATAAGAGAAGGTCTGAACAGCAGCGATACTCCACTGAATCAGCCAGTTCCATGACCAACCTCAGGTTGGTCATGGAACTGGCTGACTATGAACAATACTGGAAATTTCGTTTAACCAGCATCCGGATCAGTTTTTTGCAGCGGGTTCGACGCCTGGCATTTGCCCAGACATCGAGCTGGCCGAAGGCTGTCCAGGCAACACGCTGAGAGTCTTCACATACAGCCTGCAGATCAGAGCAATCCGGCACATGGCAAATGAATCTCTTCATCCCGGGACTTCTGCACTGCAGCATCACCCCAGTCAGCGGGCAGAATGATCAGCCTCTGCTGTCATTCTGCTGGCTGACTGGCTGTACGTGATCATCGTCGGCCGTCCCGTCCAGGGATCCGGCTCGATCAGCGCATCCAGAGAGAACACCTCTTTCAGCATCTTTGGCGTCATCACATCCCGGGCACTGCCCTCCTGCAGAATGTGCCCGTCCCGCATTGCAATCAGCCAGTGGGCAAACCGCGCCGCCAGATTCAGGTCATGAATCACCAGGGCAATGGTCTTTCCCTCTTCCCGGTTCAGTTTCGCCAGCAGCTCCAGAACCTCCAGCTGATGCGCCATATCCAGATACGTCGTGGGCTCATCCAGCAGAATCAGCGGTGTATTCTGCGCCAGACACATGGCGATCCACACCCGCTGCCGCTGACCGCCGGACAATTCATCCACCGCTCTGTCCCGCAGTGCCCATGTTCCGGTCTGCTCCATGGCCTCCTGCACCAGCCGGCGGTCCTGTTCCGTCATCCGGCCAAATCCCTTCAGCCAGGGATACCGGCCATAGCTCACCAGCTCCTGTACCCGCAGCCCCGCAGGCGCCTGGGGCCCCTGGGGCAGCAGCGCCATCTCCCTGGCAATTTCATCCGCCTTCAGACCCGCCATGTTCCTGCCCTGCAGCAGAACCGTTCCCTGTTCGTGAGGAATCACCCGGCCCAGGGCTTTGAGAAGCGTGGATTTGCCACAGCCATTGGGACCAATGATCGCCGTGATTTTTCCTTCCGGAATCCGCACATCCATCCCCGGGATCACCGTTTTTCCCTCGTATCCCACCTTCAGTCTTTCAGCCTCCAGCGCAAATCTGCCCTTATCTGCCATATCCGCTCCTCCTTGTTTCCTCATCATGATTCACCGTTTCTTCACCAGCAGATACAGGAAATACGGTGCGCCGATCACCGCCGACACAATTCCCACGGGAATCTCCGCCGGCAGCAGCAGAGTCCGGGAAATGATGTCTGCATACACCAGCAGCACCCCGCCCAGCAGACAGGCTGCCGGCAGCATCCGACGGTGATTCCAGCCCGCCAGGCGTCTTGCCAGATGAGGACAGATCAGTCCCACAAACGCCAGACCCCCTCCTGCGGCGCAGGCCAGAGCCGACAGCGCACAGGCAGCAATCAGAAACCGGCGGTAGACCCGCTGCACATCCACACCCAGTCCCCGGGCCGCTTCTTCTCCCAGCCCCAGCACATTCAGCGTCCAGGAACAGAAAACCGCATAGCCGCCAAACACCAGGATCCCCAGCGCCAGCAATCCGGCATTCTGCCAGTCCGCCCCCCAGAGCGATCCCGCGATCCAGTTCTGCACAAAGGCATACTGGGAATCCGGCAGCCGCAGCATCACCATCGTGGACAATGCATTCAGCGCCATGGACACAGCCACACCAATCAGCAGCAGCCGTCCGGGCTTCACCCGCTGCCCCGCCATGGACAGCCGCGTCGTGATCCAGCCCGTTGCCAGTGCCCCGAACAGAGCCGCCGCCGGCAGCATGAGACCATAGGAAGCAAACAGCCCGCCAGCCCCCAGAATCACCAGGGCAATCGCCAGTCCGCTGCCGGCATTCAGGCCCAGGATCCCGGGATCTGCCATGTCATTGTGGGTGATCCCCTGCAGCAGGGCTCCGGACAACGCCAGGGCCATTCCCGCCAGCATGCTCGTGATCACCCGGGGCAGCCGCAGTTCCAGCAGTGTATACCGCTGCGCCTGGACTCCGCCCCCGCCAAGAATCTCCAGAATATCCCGCAGCGGAATCTGAGAATATCCCGCGTTCACATCCAGAAACAGGCCAAGCCCCAGCAGTGCCAGCAGCACCAGGAAAAGGATCAATGATTTACGCACCCCCGGCACCTCCCTTCCTGGCAATCCAGATAAACAGCGGCACACCCAGCACCGCAAAAATCAGCCCCACCGGCGTCTCCGCCGGAGCATTGATTGTCCGGGCCAGCAGATCCGCCAGCAGCATGAACAGCGCCCCTGCAATCATGGAACCGGGAATCACCGTGCCATAATCCGATCCCGCAAGAAAGCGCACAAAATACGGCACCAGCAGTCCCGCAAAAGCAATCGGACCCGCCAGAGCCACCGCTGTTCCTGCCAGCACCATCACCGTCAGCAAACACTGCAGCTGGGCTTTTTCCACATTCACACCCAGACCCGCTGCCGCCTCCTCCCCCAGGGACAGCACACTGACTTTCTTCGACAACCACACCGCTGCCACCAGCCCCAGGATCATCACCGGGGCACAGATCCGGATCTGCTCCATGCGAATCGCGGCAGTGCCACCCGCCGTCCAGAACGTGAGATCCTGCCCGATCCCGAAGAAAATCGCAATGCCCTGGGACAGGGAACTCAGCAAAATCGACACCGCACTTCCAGCCAGCACCAGCCGCACGGGATCGGCTTTCCGTCCCCCGGCCCGCAGCAGCCCGTACACCACCAGACCCGCTGCCGCCGCGCCAATGAACGAAAACAGCACCGTCACGCCAAAGGTGATATTGGACAGAAATGCCATGCACAGCGCCAGGGCAAAGCTGCCCCCGGCATTGATCCCCAGCAGACCGGGATCCGCCAGCGGGTTCCGGGTCACGCCCTGGAGAATCGCCCCGCTGGCCGCCAGACCGGCTCCCACCAGAATATCCCCGTACATCCGCGGCAGCCGCAGCTCCAGCACCGCCAGCTGTTCATGACTGGCCATGTCCGGATTCGTCAGCGCCTGCACCACGGACTCCAGCGGGATATCCGTGCTGCCCAGCACAACGGAAAAGACCGCAGCGGCCACCACCCCTGCGATCCCCGCCGCCATGAACACTCCGGGCCTGATCCTGCCCATTTTCATTCCTGACGGTCCCTGATTCCCTGGAAAAAGTCGATGAAGGACTGCAGCTGGGCATTCAGCGTGATCGGATCCCGGTGCATCCAGCCCACCTGTTCATAAGACATCGTGCGGCCTTCCTTCACCGCATCCAGATTCTGCCAGATCTTCGAGCCCTCCACAAAACTGGGATCTGTCCCATTCAGCACCCCGTAGAAAATGAAGTCACCGGTATAGTCCGGCAGCGCCTCCAGAGACACCACCTGATAGGTTTCGTCTCCGTCCACCATATCCTTCTGCACAGCCTCGGGCGCCTTCAGATCCCACATGTCATACAGAATGGACCCGCCTCTGGCAAAGTGAGACCCCATGGAATAGATCTCCTGCGGCCATATCTCCACAATGGACACCGTTTTGTCTCCCACGACCTGCTGCACCATGGGCTTTGCCTCTTCCGCTTTTTTGTTGAACTCCGCAATATAGGCATCCGCTTCATCGGATTTGTTCACCAGATCCGCGATATACCGGAACAGTTCTTCGTCCGTCCTCTTGCCATCCTGGATATACACCGTCGGGGCAATCTTCGAGTACTTCTCATAGTCTGCCTCGGTGATCGTCACGATCAGATCCGGCTGCGCCTCGGCAATCATTTCCAGATTCGTCTCCGCACTGGTGATGTTCATCGGTTTGATCCCCTCTGTCATTCCCGCCAGAAACGGGTTGTCCAGGGCGTATGGCGAAGCAATCACCGGCTTCACATCCACCGCCAGAAACTCACCCAGGTAGTAATCCGAGACGATTTTCTTCGGATCCTTCGGAATCTGAACCGGGCCTTTGTCCGTTTCCACCGTCCGCATCCCGGAATCATCCGCCGTATCCCCGGTTTGCGCCGGCGCCGCGCAGGCAGTCAGCAGGCAGGCTGTGATCATCAGAACCGCTGCATTCCGGAACCATTTCCATATCTTCATGTGCAATCCTCCTTTTCAGTGTCTGTCCTCCGGTTAGCTTTAACTAACAACGATGAGATTATAGGGTCTTCCCTTTGTTCAGTCAATGTGGTTATACACGATTCTGCCGGGAAATCCGTTTGTGACACTCTGCATGGGAGGCTTTCGGTGAATTCCTTACCTTAATATATATGAATATATATGGAATGCCGATGAAGGCCGGGGCCGGCAATGGAAAAGGGGCGCTTCAGGCTTTCCGTTCACTCTGGAGTTTCTGCACTTCACTCATGCTCAGACTGGTAGCCTGTGCAATCTGCTGCAGGGTAAGCAGTCCCATCTGCAGCAGTTCACGGGCTGTCTTCCTGTTGGCCTGCAGTTCGCCTTTCCCGATACCTTCCTCAAGCCCTTCCCTGCGGCCTTCCCTGCGACCGTCTCTGAATATTTCTCTTGATACTTCACACATAGTCCGTTCTCCTTTCTCTGTATTCTTGATCCGTCTCAGCAGCTTTTTCAGGAATCCGTTTCTCATCTTCTCCGGATCTGTCTGCCTGAAATCATGAGCAAGATCTCCTGCCGCATCCACCCCTTCATACCGCAGATTAAACAGCCGGATTTCCATTTTGCTTTCGATGGCCCTCCCTGTGAAACTGTCCACTGGCTGGATGTTCACCACCGGCTTTCCCGGCAGGAACAGCGGATCGTCCAGGCCAGGCAGATGTCTGGCATCTGTCATGATCATCATATGTCCTTTTGTCAGAGATGAATACTCTTCTCCCTCCGGCATCCTGTCCAGCACCAGATGGGAGCTGTAGACATCCAGTCTTCCTTCCTCAATTTCATCATTCTGCATACCAACACTCCAGGATTCCTCCTTTTCGTCATAGCCAAACAAGTCCGGCATTACCGATTTTGCTCCGGATACGGTCTTGAGATCTTTCTGGCTTTCCACGTCATGAAACGGACCTGTTTTTCGCTGACAGACGGCTTGTGTAAGCAGCTGCATGTATTCCGCTTTTTCCTCCGGTGTGCAAAGTTTCACACTGGTACGAAAACATACATCGCTTTTCAAAGACAGCTTCTTCAGCTTTTCCAGATATCTTCTGTCAAGTTCTTCGTTTTTTGTCACAGACATTCCCCTTTCTGTACTTCCCGTACTTGTTATATTCGCCAGTTCTGCCGTTTTTTGCGGAAACTTGTCCGGCAGGCGGCAGGAATGTGACAAATGTTTCGCTTTGGCTCCCTTCGGCATCCATGTAACCGCTCAGGCAAAGACAGAAGGTGGTTTCCCCTGCTCACCCGGGAAAACCGCCTTCTTTTGCTATATCATCCGGACCTGGCTGTACCCGGAAAGGAAAACAGGTACAACAGCGGTTCCGGACTCATGAATGCTACTGAATCAGTGAGTGCGCCGTCTGCGCTCTTCAATTACAAACGCCGAAGCCGCGAGAATACCCAGTCCTGTGACCGTCATTCCCCGAATGCCGGACTGGCCAGTGGAGAGCATCTCTGTCGGTTCCTGCCAGATGTTGGTGAAGACCAGGTCTTCCGCCTTTTTATCTGCGGTTACCAGCAGCGTGCCGTCTCCATTGTCCCTGACAGTGACCGTGACCGTGTATTCTGTCTGATCGTAGGCCACGTTGTCCAGTTTCGGATCTTTCTTCTCCCGGACAATATAGGTGTGTGTGCCTGCATCCGCCAGCGTGTAGCTGATGGAATCAAAGAGAATTTCACCGGCGGCATTGTTGGAAACCGTCTGAATCACCGTTTCCTGACCGTCTTTTTTCTCCAGCAGTTCAAAAGAGAACTGACCGTCCTTCAGTTCGCCGTCCTGCAGAACCTTTCTGGCCCGCAGATCCAGCTTGCCGGCGGCACTGTATTCATAGGTGTTTTCGAATACAGCATTCTCCGGATAGGTGATTTCAAATTCCATGTGGCCTTTGCCGTCATCCTTGACCAGGACTGAGATTTCCAGTGTTTTTCCATCATAGGCGATGAAACTCTGGCTGTCATTGACCTCGGATACTGTGTATTTCAGCGTTTTGCCAATGGAATCCGCAGACACCGGAATCGGTGCGAAGGCAACTTTGCCTGTGGCGTCATTTTTCGCTTCCTGAATCACAGTTCCATTTTCATCCTTCAGCTGGAAGGTGAACTGGCCCTCTGCGAGATCCGCACCGGTCAGCGTCTTGGAGACTTCCAGAAGCAGCGGCTCTTCACTGACACGGTAGGTGTTGGTGAAAGATACCTTTGCTTCTGTATTGCCCTGAATCGTGCCGGCTGTGTTTTCCGACAATGTCAGTTCAAAGCCTTCCACCGGAATCTCCTCAAAGGAATACTGTGTTCCAGCCGGAAGATCCGCAATGGTGATGGTTTCTCCGGCTTTCAGCACCAGAGTGCCGCCATCTTCAATGGTTCCGGATTTTTCCTCAGTGCTGGAAGTCCAGTTCCATGAGCCGGACAGCGGATCACCGGACTGATCTTTCAGGGAAAGAGTAAAGGTGAATTCCGCATCCTTCACGTAATCGGTGCCCTTTTCCACTGTTTTGATAATGGACAGGGAACCTGGCAGTACCTGATTGAGGAAGACCGGACGCTGACCATCTTCGTATTCCACGCTGGCAGTAATCTGGCCGTTGCCCGGGTCTGTGACGTGCACCGTCACAGGACTGGAAGTTTCATCATACTGGACATCTGTCAGATCACCCCGGATTTCCCGGATGGTGTAGTGATACTCGCCAGGAGCATCGAATGTCAGCTCATCAAAGAGCACAGCACCATCCGTTGTGTTGTCCGCAGTGGATACCACTGAGCCATCTGCATCCAGCAGTTCAAAGGTGAAGCGATACTTCTCCTCCGACAGGTCACCGCCGGACAGTGTCTTTTCCGCCTGGAGCAGGACGGATACCGGCTTGGAATTGTAGGTGTTCTCAAATGCGGCTACCGCATTCTCACCCTTGTGAATCGTACCGGAGAAGGTATCCTGCGTGACGGTATATCCATCAGGAATGTCGATCTCTGTAACGGAATAGGACACTCCGTCGGGAACGGTGAACAGGACGGCCCCGCCGGCTTTCAGCTGGAAAGTATCCCCATACTTCAGACTTTGCAGCCTGTCACCAAAGGCCCCCTGAACAGACTCCGTATAGACCGTGCCATCCGCATTGGTCAGATGCAGCTGGAAGGTGAAGTCCTGGTCAGCGACTGTCGTACCCTCCACTGTCTTGGATACGGTCAGACTGCCCTCATGGACAATTGTTGTGTTGTGGAAGACCACACCACCTTCCGGATAGGTCACAGCCGCTTCCAGCTTGCCTTCCGCATTTTTGGTCACATTCACAGTCACGGTATACGATTCGCTGTTGGCTTCATACACATCCCCATCCAGACCCGTTTCCCGGATCGTATAGGTGTGAGAGCCTTCCTGAACATAGGAAATCTGTTTGAACAGAATGGTGCCATCTGCCGAGCTGGAAACTGTGTCTATAACTTCTCCATTCTCCAGCAGTTCAAACTGGAAGGCTTCTCCTTCCGGGGACTTGCCATTGAGCAGTTTGGAAGCAGTCAGCTGCACGTTCACCGAATCCGGCGCTGCCTTGTTTTTGAATGCGGCAATGGCTTCCTCGTTGGGTTTGACAGTTCCCTGTTCTCCCGAAGATTCCACCAGTACCCAGCCATCCGGTGTCTGTTCATACACAGAATAGGGGCTTTCGGTGGGCAGGTTTTTGAAGACTGCTTCTTCATCTCCTTTCAGAGTGAATTCGTACCAGCCATCCTCCGGTGTGGCTTTGTTGTCGTTTTTCTTCCACTGAGCATAGAGGGTGATGGTTTCATTAGGCTCAGCTTTATACTTCACTTCATCTCCTGGCTGAAGCAACCCGGATGAACCATCTGCTGTCTCTGACCATCCCATAAATTCATGATTGAAAAGGTAAAATCCAGATTCAGGCAAACGAACTGAGGAATCCCAGTTACTGGTCGGGATAGAGGCTGTATCTCCCAATCCTCCATTGGCATCAAATGAGATTACGAAGTCTTTTCTTACTTCCTGCCAAACCCAGGTTCCTGCCATTTCTTCAGAACCGTCATAGGCAGTAATCAATTCCTGAGCAGTATAAGCTGTAGCAGGGTCTTTGGTATTACACCATTTCCCTGTATACCCGTCCTTGCTTGGTGGTGAAGGAAAGGAAAGAGTATAGCTACTCGTAGGTGAGTGATGCCATCCAAGAAAACTATAATCAGGACCGATAATTATTTTCTTGAGTTTCCCGCAATTATCGAATATCCGACCATAATCGACCTTCTTCGTATTCCAATTAGATAAATCTATTGATTCTAGATTAACACAACTTAGAAATGCACAATCCATGTTAAATACGTTGGATACATTCCAGTTAGCCAGGCTATTCAGATGTACTGCACCAAGATGCTGAAATGCCAATACCATATTCCTGACATTGCTTACATCCCAGTTGCTTAAACCATCTAAATCAACCAACGATTGATCATTACTGAAACACCAGCCTAGGTGCGTGACTTTGCTAACATCCCAGTTTTTCAAACCGTCGATATTCTTTAGACTCCCACAACTCGGAAACGTTTGATTCAAGCTGGTTACATTAGAAGTATTCCATTTTGATAACTCATCCACATCTTCAATAAGGGTGCAGCCTGCAAATGTGTTCAAAAGGCTGGTCACTTTATGAGTATCGAAATTCTCCAACCCCTTTAAGCTAATAAGACTCTGGCAGTAATAGAATGCTCCTCCTAAATCCTTAACTTCTGATGTGTTCCATTCATTCAACTCCTCTATTGATTTCAGATTCTTACAATTGGCGAATAGATTTCGAAGTGAGGTTACATTTTGAACATCGAAATTCTCAAATGTTAATGTATTTTCTATTTTTGTATATGCAAACCAATTTGCCATACTAATAGGTTGGATTGTTTTCTGTACCTCCACATTTGTGATTTGTTCCCTAACTGAATACCATGGTACATCGGTATATTGCACATACTCTTTTTCTTCAATGCCCGAATAAACTGTTAAGAATTCATCACTTTCTGGAATGACTTCTCCCTCCCCTGTTCTGGAGAAGACTAACACACCCGTATTCTCATTAAAAACTGCATATGCTTCACCAGCCAAAGATTCCGTTCCTTCCGCCTCTTCCGCACTGACCGGGACTGCCAGGAACATCAGGATCATGGTCATGGCTGCCAATATCTGCTTCAACAGTTTCATGTCAGTTTCCCTCCTTGTTCTCTTCCTGGCTGGGGTTCAGCTGTCTTCTCTCGAATTCCAGATCTTCCGGCAGTTCACTGCCTTCAGGCGGTGTGATCTTCACCCGGAATGTGTATTCCTGGTTGGGATCCTTTTCTCCCTCAATGGTTTTCTGTACCCGCAGCGTTCCTTTCTTCAGGTCGTTATAGAAGACCGGAACAACAGTTTCTCCATCTGCATCCGTCACGTCCTGCTGCATGGACAGAGTGCCGTCTTTGTTGTCGGATACAGTAACCCTGTAGGTGTAAATGGCTGTGGAGTAATTGACTGTTTCGTCCTCTCCTGCCTTTTCTTCCACGGTATAGGTGAAGGTTTTTCCAATATCCTGTTCCGTGTATTTCAATGGTTCAAACTTCACATTGCCGTTGATGTCGCTGGGGACAGTCTGAAGTTCCTTTCCGTCCTGATCTTTCAGGACAAACTGGAACTCGCCATCCTTCAGTTTACGGCCTGTCAGCTGTTTCCATGCTGCCAGGGATGTCTCGCCCTTCGCTTTATAGATATTGGTGAATACCGCCTGACCTGTCTGTTCTGTTTCATCGTTTTTGAAGTACACGATTTCCGGCGTCATCGTACCGTCTCCATTGTCCCTGGGTGTGATTTCTACCTTATATACATCAGTGGACAGGATATAGCCCGGTCTGGGATTCTGTTCTTCCTGGATGTAATAGGTAAATATCTTTCCGGCATCTTCCAGTCCGTAGGACAGTGCTCCAAATGTGATGGTTCCGTCAGGTTTCGCGTAGGCTGTACGCAGTACATTTCCATCCTCATCTTTCAGATCAAAGAGGAATGCCCCGGCAGGCAGGCTGCCATCCTGTACCTGTTTGACAGCACTGACAATAGCCCGTCCTCTGGTGTCATAGGTGTTGGTGAACTCGGCTTCTTTGAGTTTTCCGGCCTGGATTTCTCCTTTGTCATTGACCGTTCCGGTCAGCGCAAAGCCAGATGTTCTCGTTTCTGTGATCACATATCTCGTTTCACTGGGGATGTGACGAATCACAATCTGCTCACCGCCTTTGAGCGTGAAGGTATCCCCCGGCGAAATTTTGCCGGTTTTGTTGTCGCTGGTTTCGTAGTCGAAGGTTCCCGCTTCCGGGGTGGTGCCATCTGCCCTGAATAACTCGAACCGGAAGGTGAATTCACCCTTTTCAGCCGCTGCATCGGTGGCATTGACCAGTTCCTTGGATACTTTCAGGTCCCCATAGGGATGCCAGGTATTGATTACATCCGTTCCGTTCACGTCACTCACATAACCGGGTACGTACTCTTCCTGGATTTCCCATTGGATTTCCTGTCCGTTCTCGTACTTGAACAGATCAAAACTGTAATGCCAGTTGTCTGCGGCGGTGACGTACTTGATCTGGTCAGGCTTGCCGTTTTTCAGCAGCGTGATTTTGATTCGTTCCGGCCTTGTGCCTTCACTGTCATTCACCCACTTCTTGTCCCCTTCCAGACGAATCTTTTCCGGCTCATGGGTGTTGTTCAGCACGAACTTCACACCTTTGGTTTCTGTTTCAGCTCCCGCGGATCCGGCTTCATCAATGTTTTGTCTGGTTATGGACAGGGAATATCCATCAATGGCTTTACCTTCCCCGGTGCTTTCTTCAAAGGTCCAGATTTTGGGCGTTCCATCTTTGTTGAAGGGAACCAGTTTCTCAATCACATGTTTCCAGCTGTTTGCGTCGTTCAGGTCAAACTGCGCAACTTCCCGGTTTCCTTCTTTCATGGAAATGTGGATGCTCTCCGGGCGTTTTCCATCCCGGTTATCATCATCCTCCCAGACTTTTTCCACTTCGCAGTTGAACGGAATCAGCCCGACTTTGGTGTATCCGGTAAATACGACATAATTCGGTTCTGTCTCACCTGTGGCAGTCTGGCTCATGCGCACCGAAGCTGCATTGTAGGCGTGCGTACCACCGTAGAATCCAGCTTCTTCCCCTTCGGTTTTTCCTTCTTCCAGGAACGTGTCATATTCCCGGCCGTCTTCGTATCTGGATTCCGGCGCCTGCATCTCCATATACATGGATATGGCTGCATTCGGTTCCAGAACAAACTCCCCGCCATCTGTGGCTTTGCGGCAGTCAAAAGCAATGCACCGTACAGCGGTCAGCTCCGTCCGATCGGTGAGCTTCTGCCATTTGGAGGTGTCTGCCAGATCCAGATCGTCTGTGTTCTGTGAATCATTCAGTTCCAGATCCTGGGTGGAAACATAGACCACCGGATCCACACCGGCATCCCGCAGGGGACTGGTATCCACACTGAGCAGCGTTCCCTTCCAGGTTTCATCCCCGATATCCCGGTCTTCCAGCTTTGTCCAGTTTTCCAGGTTGTCATAAATCACAATGTTGCGGGAAGTGGTCACATCATCATTGGCCAGCCGCAGCCGGTAGGTATAGAATCCGTTCTCATAGACATTTTTCGGATAGTTATTATCCAGCCCTGATCCAAACAGCCCGTCATGGTTCACGGAAACCGACTTTGTGAGCCCTGTGGCGGCGGAGACATCGGAATGAATATTGGATGCAGCCCGGCAGAATACAAAGGCAGGATCATCATTATCAGAGTTCAGATCTTTCATGACCTCTTCTACCCCTGCCAGGGCACTGCGGCTGGTTCCGTTGCGTCCTGCGGTGGGGTCATTGCCGTATTCTCCCTGGAAGCCCTCCATGGTTCCCAGTCCACCATTGCAGGATTCAAAGCCGGCCACATTGATGATGTCCCGTCCATGAACCGTCATGTCTTCCCAGGAATACACCGCATCAAATGTCATCTGCAGGGTATCGCAATAACCTTCCAGACCTGCAGCTGTCGCCGGTGAGGAATATTTGCTGCGATACCGGGGCTGCGGTGTCAGCTTTGCTTCCACCATCAGCAGCGTTCTCCCGGACCCTTTGTAGTCCCTGATCTGGGAAATCTTTGTAATGGTGTCTCCCTTGCGCAGCTGAATCGAGGAAGTATCCGCCTCCACGCCTTTGGGCAGCAGATCGTAGAACACACCCTCGGTCCGTCTGGCAATGAGCCCCAGTCCAATGGCTTTGTTGTACTGATCCATGGTGGTCAGATTGCTCTGTTCATCCACCGTCACTTTATACTTCAGATGGGTGACCTGATTGGCTGTGTCATTGGCCTGACTCTCCAGCGTCTTCTGCGGGCGGACAGCCAGGGCAGCGGCATTGATCGTATCCACACCGGTGGTCGTATTGTCTTCCCTGCGAATTGTCAGGAGATGGCCGTCCATCCCGGTATCCACATCCTTCATCTCGGTATCCACATCCAGACCCGCCACATTGGACAGCGTGGTCTTCGGCGTCACTTCGCTGTCATACAGACTTTCCAGCTGTGACTTCACCTTTTCTGTAGGATGGAGCGTGATCATCGGATGCATATTCCAGATCGTTGCGTCCACTGTTGTGGTGGTCCGGGCTTCATATCCCACAACTCCTTCGGGGAATGTAACGGTGGTTCCGCTGAGTGTGGCCCCGTTCATGGCGTGGGAGGAAGAGGGGTCTTTCCAGGAAATCAGTGCATACTGTACCAGTTCCCCGTCCATCTCTGTTTTTCCCCAGATTTCCATATTCGCCACATCCTGGTCATTGGTATAGGGAAAATAGCCATAGTCGCCGGCACTGATTGCTCCCCAGACTACATCCTGAAAGCCGCTGGAACTGCTCTCTTTATACCCCCAGGTATTGGAGGCGGCTTCACGATAATCAAAGATCTGCGGCTTGTTCACCTTCAGACTCTTGAATTCATAATCCTCGCTGGAAGTCAGCCTTGCCTGTTCGGAATAGACACCATTGATCTTTTCGTTGAAGAACACCCGGTCATCGCTGGTGGTCATGGTATAGGATTTGTGACCATAGTTGTCCGGATTGGTCAATTCACCGCTGTCCAGAGAATCTCTCGTCCAGGGCATGCCAAAGCCAATGGAATCCACCGAGTACTCCAGATCCACATCGGTATCCTGGAGCAGTTCGTTGATTGCGAAGCTGTAGGGATTTCCCACTCCAGATTTGTTCACATCAAAGTGACCACCGGGAACCGGGAACGGCCTGACGATAAACACATCCTGTGCTGATGCGGAAGCTGTTGTCGTTTCCCTGTCATCCACAGACTCCAGGGAGTAGGTCACTGTGTTGTTGACGGGATAGGTTCCTGTTTCACGGAAATTCTCTTTGGGATAGGCCATAAAGAAATGGCAGTAGTATCCATATCCGTTTTCCTGGAAGGTATCCGCCTGAATCAAAACGCCTTTGTCTTCTGCAGACGGAGCACCTTTTGTGACTTTGGATCCCACCTGATATCCCAGGAAAACCGTATTGTAGGGATCGTCTTCCGGAATCACATCTTTGATATAGATGTCATAGCGCTGGTTGGCAGAGACGCTGGCATAGGTGTACCAGTCCACATAGAAGTAATCCTCTTCATGTTCCGGTTTCAGTTCCGCCGGCCAGCTGCTTACCCATGTCTTGGAGGCGTTGTTAGAACGCTTCACCGCATGGGTGACCCTGGCTTTTGAATCCATATCCGCCTGGATTCTGTTGGAACTCATGCCCAGAACCGTTCCTTCATCGGTAATGACAGTCATGTCTCCGAAAAACTCATCGGTTTTGTATCCGGTGGCCAGGTCTTTGATCTGGCTGGGAGTCAGATCCTGAACGGTGAATTCAAAGTAGAACGAACAGGCAGCAGGCAGCTTTTTCGTGTTGGTCAGAATATAGCTGTCTTCTGTTTCCGTATAGGAGAAGGTGGCTCTGGTGTCCGGCGCTTCCGGTACAGACAGCGTCATGGTTCCGGTGGGATTTCCCTCCCGGTCACGCCATACCACTTTCGGAATGGCAATGGAAATCTGCCCGGGTTCATAAGGGTGAGTACCGGACAAGGAAGCACTCAGACGCATCCGGACTTTGAACTCATCGTTGTTGCCCGGTGTAATGATCATCAGGTCCGTCGTGTCTTGCGGAGAGATCCAGCGCACATTGATGCTTTCAATTTTGGTTCCATCTGCTTCCGTGGGCAGACTCTCGGTATCCTGCTGTTCCAGCATCTCCACGGAGCGCGCCTGGTGAAGCGTGTCGAATTCTTCCTGTGTGATCTCCTCTGCTTCTGTCAGTTCAGCATCCTTCAGTTCTTCTGCCGAGATTGTCTCTTCTGTTTCTTCCGGTTCGGCTGGTGACTCTTCTTCCGCTGGATCTGCTTCAGGCTCCGTATCTTCCGCCATAACCTCCGAGAACCTGGCAGAAATTTCCATTCTGTCCTCCCCCATGGTCAGATCCAGTCCATCTTCCTGCATGGAGGCCACATCCTGACTGGTTCCGTTGACCAGAACTTCGGACAGTTCAGCTCCTTCTTCCGGTATAAACCGCAGACCGATCTCTGTTCCGGCTTCCAGAGTCAGATCTTCACCGGCTGTGATTTCTCTGGACTCTTCCTGATTCAGGAGAATGATGGAACCTGGTCCTTCCGCCGTCAGCGACAGATTGGATTCATCTGCGAAAACCGGTGTGATGTTCACCTGGGAGAGAATCATCAGAAACCCGGCAAGCAGACAGGACAGTTTTCTGAACAATGATTTCTTCATAGTTCCTGTTTCCTTTCCCTTTCAAGAAATGGTCAGAACGGGTGCACATGATTTATGCACACCCGGATCCTGACTTATTCAGACTCTTTCTTTTTCCGGAGAATTCCGTAAGCGGACAGAGCGATGACGATGCCGCCAGCTGCCACGCCGGTCCAGATGCCCGCCTGTCCGGTCAGCGGCATGCTGGGTCCTTCAATGTTGACGACCGTTCCCTCGACATCCACAGTCGTAATGTGGAAAGTATTATTTGTTTCGGTCTTGTCTCCTGTCACTGTCAGTGCTTTGGAAGGATCACTGACAATCACAATATCCACCGAGTCCAGCTTCTTGTTTTCCTCCTGGGTATAGTTCGGAACGAGCTTGAAGGTAATGGGCTCGATTTTCTTGTAGCCATCCGGCGCCTTGATTTCTGTCAGTGTGTATACCTTGTCACTGTCCAGACCGGTGAAAACAAAATTGCCGTTCTGATCGGTGGTGATGAGATTACCGACAATGTTTCCTAGTTCATCCGTCAGCTGGAACTCGGCACCGGAAAGCGCATTCTTGCTGTCATCTGTCTTGTGCAGTTCCAGGTTGAAGCTGTAATAGTTGACCTCATCATCCGGTGTCTTGTCTTTGGAATCTTCCTTTCTGGGGTTGTTGGAGAATTCCACGTAGGCAGTGTTGGTGAAAGGATCACTGATTTCCGCCTGAGCTTTATACAGTTCCTGGATCTGTGCATCGGTCAGGTGCACCTCATATTCCACTGTGATCACAATGTCTGAAGCATGCTCGTAGGAATAGTCAATTCTGCAGGCATCCAGAACTGTTTTGAGATCGCTCCAGGACCAGGTGACGGTACTGAGTTCTTCGCTGTTTTTACTTACAACCGGTGTGGGCATGTTGGCACCCTGCAGCGTGAGGGGTCCAACCGGTTCACCAGCGGCACTTTTGCCGGAAATCTGAATGGTGGTTATCCAGTCAGAGGGGAATGTTCCATTCAGATCAATTCCCGCCGGCAGTGTATCCACAAACTTGTAGGAGTAGGTCTCATAGTCGGCAATGTCTTTGGCTACAGTGCCTGTCAGCCGGAATTTCACCGGTGTGATTTCAAAATCGCCTGTATCGTCTTTTTTGATCACACCCACAGTACCGGCAGAATTCCAGTCTTTTTTATCCCCTTCCTTGATTTCCTTTTCCAGGGTAGGTTTGCTGGTTTTGGAATGAATGGTCACATCACCATCCACTGGCAGCATAATGGCGGAGGTATGAGTTTTCTCTGTATCAGCGGCATCCTGCGGTTCAGTGGAAGTAATGAGGTAGTACCCGGAATCCAGATCATTGAAGACAACCGTTTCCCCATCGGCAGTCTTTGTTGTGCAGACTGCTTTTTCCAGGGCTTTGGCCAGATAGTTGGAGAACTTCGTGGTCTGCAGAGCCGGTGTCTCCGCAATTTTCAAAGCCACGTCATAAGCAGATGCATTGGACGCAACGAAGTCATCATCATTCATATAAGAATTGATGGCGCCAATCAGTGTGGCTCCGTTTTCGCCGGCGGCTGACCCGAACTCCACATTGCCCAGCTTATTCATGCCAGGTACGCTGCCTGTCTGAGCTGTTCCGTCAACGAGACTTCCAGGAATTTCCACACTGCCCTCTTTGAAGTCACCTTTGAACAGCTGGTAAATGGAATAGTTCATTCCCTGTGTGGCAGCGGTCACTGTCACGCTGCCTTTGTCTGCGGCTACTTCCGCAGGAGCACCTGGCTCTTCTGCCAGAACAGGCGCAGCCTGACCAAGAAGCATGGCTGTTCCAAGAGCAGCAGCATATACGTTCCTTCTGAGTTTTCTCATAATGCAGTTTTCTTTCCTTTCCTTCTTTTCTTTCTGTTTCGCACGACTGTCACGATTACAAGGAGGACCACGATTGCAGTTCCCAGGACAAAAGGCCAGATTCGTGGACTTTTGAGTACCACCACCGGATCGGCTTTGGCATCAAAATATCCTTCCGGCACTTCAGTCCGGATTCCGTGAACCAGCAGCCGGTGATCGTTGATGCCATAAGGGGTACAGGTGATCAGGGTCACCATGTCTTTTCCTTCCTGTATCTCCAGTGCATCCATTTCATCCGGCAGCACCACTTCCACCGATTCCACCTTGTATGCATATGTCATTCCCAGAATGCGGATACCGAAGATGTCTCCGGATTTCATCTGATCCAGTTCATCAAATCCCCGCATATTCTGCATGCCTGTATGAGCGCTGACAGATGCATGCGTGTCTTCTCCCCCTACGGGAAGTGAAGTCCCTTTCAAATGACCCGTACCTGCCATGAGCACAGTTTCCGAGGTGCCATGGTAGATGGGCATGTTCAGTCCCAGTTTCGGAATCACGATCATGCCGAATGCCTGGTCCCCTTTTCTGACCATCAGCTGGTCTTCATAGGGCAGGATCTGTTCTTCCGGTATTTCCGGCTCTTTTCCTGCCAGCCTGTCATTGTAGGCATGAGCCTGCTGCAGCAGCTGGCGAATCACCGAATCATCCTGTTCCTGAACCTGTGTCTCCAGCTGACTGCCAATCTGCGATCTTCTCCATGCGTCCATGGCTTCCGTAGCCGGATACCACGCCACGATGAGAAGACCGGTGAGCAGTCCCAGCCAGGGAAGCCAGTCCCGGAATTTACTTTTCTTCTTTTTCATTCCGTCCCAGCAAAACCAGGCCAAACAACCCACTCAAAGCCAGTCCCGCCAGAATCGTGAGTCCCTTGACACCAAAATCAGCTGATGTATTTGGTTTCGCCGGGGTTTTCGGCTTCTCCGGACTATCGGCTTCCGGCTGGTTGACATAACTGATTTCAAATCTGGCATAGCCGTCTGACGGAGACAGTTTCAGACCATCGGCAAAAACACCCTGTTCGCTGAATTCCACTTTGACTGTCTGATCAGACAGTCTGTAACCGTCAGGAGCTTTGGTTTCTTTGATGTACAGCGTCTGATACCGGTCAAAGATGCAGCTCACCTGGCCTTTTGTCAGCTCTGCAGGCAGAGACTTGACCTTGTCCTGACAGTCAGCATCCGAAAAAATGCCAAAGGCAAACGGTTTGTTCGTAATGGAATTGCCCTGTTCATCTGTCTTCTGTATCACGATTGTCGGCAGAAAGCGTTTTACTGCCATATTCAGATCCGTGTTTTGTTCCACCTGGATCAGGACCGGCTCATAGGGTCTGTAATTACCGGGCTGTCCTTCAGATACCAGATAGATTCCCGGCTCCACTCCCTGGAAAACCACAGTTTCCTGTGTTGTTTGCGAGGGCCTGATTTCCGGATTGCCATCCTGGTTTTCAAACCAGGCTGCATCCAGCTGCCGGGCCTGCGCTGCTGCAGCCTCGGCACTCTGTTCCAGGATAATGTCCGAATCCATGGGAATCAGGCGGAAATCACGATTTGCTTCCGGCAGCTGATCCGTCCCTGTCAGATGCAGTGTCACCGTAGCTGAAGCCGTTTGTGAAAAACGCTGTTCCTGCGCCTGAACAGGCAGCCGGAACACAATGGACAGAACCAGCACCACAAGCAGCAGTCCTGCCTTCTTCCATGTCATTGTTCGCACCCTCTCTCTTTCTTTCCTGTTGCTTTCGATTCGTCATTTTTCAGCCAGCGCAGAAACGTCGGAACGGATACGTTCAGCTGCAAGGCAGCCTGCCGTGCAGTGATTGTTCCTGCTTTGTACTGTTTCTGCAAAAGTCCAAAACTGCGGGGAATTTCCAGAGGCTTGCGACCCCGGTGCTTCCCGTTCTTCTTTGCCCGTTCATACCCGGCTTGCTGGTTCAGCTTCAGACGGGTCTGAATGGTTTCACTGGCATAGTTGAAAACACGCCCCAGACTTGCGGTACTGAGTTGTGAGATCCCGTCAGGAAAATCAAGAATCTGGATAGTTGCACCCTTGTTTTCCACTTCATTCCACTTCTCACAGACCTTTGCAAGACTGGATCCGAAAACGGACAGAGATGGAATCACGAGACTGTCGCCAGGTTTGAGAACTTTCACGAGATACTCGAATGCAGGCTGCTGGGGACCGTTGCTGCATTCAGTAAATATCCCTCCGGCGCAGGTGACGGGATCGGCCGCAGGCCAGGCAGATATGGTATATCCATATTCCATACATCCCTCCCTCAGGAAACTGTTTTTTGTCCTCGAAAGTATACTTTGGAATACTTTCTGGAATTGAAAGTTCCCTTACGTAAACACATGATAGCACTTGGAACAAACGTGTTGCCATGTCATTTATTACATTTTTATCCAAATTAACTGCAATGTTCCGAAGTATGCTTTGGAATACTGGAATTTATATCAATATTCCATACACATAAATACGGCGCCTTGAATAGACTGATTCAAAGCGCCTGTTTTGCGGATAAAGATACAACTATTGGTCTGAGGTCTCTGAATCCCAGTGAACCCGAATTGGATATGAACTGTGGAATTGCTCTGTATGCCCTCTTTGCATCGTTCGATTTATCATGAATTATGAATGATACCGTTTTTTGACTTATCCTCTCTGATTTACATGTTTAATTAATCGTCTGCAATTCCTGCACCGACTTATCTATTTTCTGATTCCAACCCTTTGCGACAATTTCACACAGACTGGATACAATAAGGCGACAACCATTGCCTACAATGGAAAGTGTTTTAAGGGGGTGTCTCTTTTGGGACAGAATCTGTTCTTTTTCCTGACGAACAAAAAGCAGATCAACTTTCTGTATGAGAATCTCAGTCTCAGAGACGGAATGTATCTGATGCGCCAGCATGGGTTTACTGCTGTGCCGGTGGTTTCCTCCAACGGTGAGTATGTAGGGTCCGTGACCGAGGGCGACTTCCTGTATTATCTGACGGATCATCCCACAACCAATCTGGATGAAGTGTTCATCCGGGAAATCATCCGGCCCGGTTTCATCAAAGCGGTTCCCTTCAATGTCAGCATGGGAGAACTGCTGGCGGCAAGTCTGGAGCAGAACTTCGTTCCCGTGGTGGACGACCGGAATATCTTCATCGGGATCGTGACGCGGAAGAACATTCTTTCGTACCTGATGCGTGACAGAACTGTGAAGAACGAAGACAACTGAATCATAAAGGAGGAGGCTGATGCCTCCTTTTATACTGGATTACCGCCGGATGGCGGTAATTTGGCGGTAAAATGGCGGTAATCAGAGAGGAGCATTTTTCATGACTGCAGAATTCCGAAACGTTGACTATGAACCTGCATTTCAGATGAATGACAGAATTATTCAACTCTCCATGCGCATCGCTGATCTGGGTGGATTTTATTCCGGAAGAGTGTATCACCAGCAATCTCTTCACCTGAGAAAAGACAGCCGGATCAATACGATTTATTCTTCTCTGGCTATTGAGAATAATCAGCTGAGCAAAGAGCAGGTAACAGCTCTGATCAATGGGAAACGGGTGCTGGGACCGGAAAGAGATATCCGGGAAGTGAAAAATGCAGATGCTGTATACAAGCTGCTACCTGTACTTGATCCGTTTTCAGAGTCAGATTTTCTCCGGGCTCACGGAATCCTGACCAGTGATCTTGTGTCCAGCCCTGGACGGTACAGAAACAGGCAGGTTGGGGTCTTTGAGGGAGAGAAGCTGATCCATGCAGGAATACCTGCCTGGCTGGTCTCGGAAACAATGGGACAGCTGTTTGAATGGCTTCGGAAGTCACCTGTCAATCTGGTGGTGAAATCCTGTATTTTCCATTATGAAATGGTGTTTATCCATCCTTTTGAAGATGGAAACGGGCGGATGGCACGTCTTTGGCAGTCACTCATTTTGAGTCAGTGGAATTCCATTTTTTCCTGGCTGCCGGTAGAGACTCTGGTTTTTGAGAATCAGGACAGCTATTACCAGGCCATTCAGATATCCGACAGAACCGGTACTTCAGTGCCTTTTGTGGAATTCATGCTGGAATGCATTCTGAAAGCGCTGGAAGAGGCGGTGGAAGCCATCAATGGTTCGGTGACTGAAAACAATCTGCCTGCTGAGCCGGCTGCAGATCTGGATGACGGGATTCTGGATATTCTTTCCCGTCATCCATCCATGACTGTAGCTTCTCTGGCTGAAGCTCTGAACCTGCCCAAGAGGAGAATCGAACGTCATATCGCCCAACTGAAAAAGCAGAACCGTCTGCATAGAGAAGGTTCTGCCCGAAGCGGCAGGTGGGTGGTGATATAAGAGCTTATATAGGCAATACCTCAGAAGAGGTTGGAAGTGCCTGACTATCAAGTGGACTGTATTTGGCAGAAAGCTTGCTGCCGCCTTCATTTTCCAGCAGCCTTGTCAGTTCCCTGGCTCTGTTCTGAATCCATTTCTCCAGAAATGCCAGCCGTTTCTCTGAAAGGTTGTATTTCTTATGCCTTCGAAACTGGAAGTTGTACAGTTTCCGCAGCTTTTTCACATCCTCTTTGGTGGCATTCCATCGGACCAGATCGTTGTGCAGACCACCTGCCAGAGAAAAAGCTGTATCTTCCAGATATTCCTGAAATGCCGCATCATCAAAGAGTTTATCGTCAGTCAGTCTGGAAAACAGAGACAGTCCATGGTCAAAGCATGGGGCCAGAGTGAGAATCTCTCCGGTTTCTGTATCCTGCAAAAAGCCAAAATTGCCGAAATGCCGGTCTTCATTCCAGATCACCGCATCCAGCAGGACCATATCCGAAAATTTCTGACTGCTGCCTGTTTTTTCCATCAGGTCATGGAGCTCATCCAGATTTGAGGTCTTCAGCAGTTTTCCTGCCGGAATGTAAGCCCGGTCCTCTGAGGTAAAATTCCGGCAGGTGGATGCAAGAATCCCTTTGAACTGCCTTAAATCATAAGATACATGCTCGATTCCCATAGCTTCGGCTACCTGCGCAGCATAGTACTCGCTGTATGGCTCCCGTCCCCCATTTGTATACAGCGCCGGATCTGTTGCCCCCTTGTACAGAATCAGCTGCTCTCCTTCACGACGCCAGGTCTTGGGCAGTTGTCCGTTTGTGGTCATTTCCGGGCTTGGAGATGGTTCCGGAATCTTTGCCTGAGAGCATCCTGTGAAGGCAACCAGAGACAATGGCTCTGAAAAACTGTTTCGGTATAGACTGCAGTCCTTCCATTTCAGTTCTGCATTCTGCGGAACAATCCAATAGGTGTCATTGACAGACAACCCCAGAGAAACAGTCAGCTGGCCAATCAAATCCCCCTGGCGCAGTCCCTGACTTCGAAGAATCTCTCTGGCAAAGGCACGATTTCCGGGAATGGTTCGTGATTCAAGCCAGTTCATCAGGGAACAATTCGTTCCATCAAAAGAAACCGGGAGAAGACAGTCATCCTCAATAATCCAGTCAACAGACAAACTGTATCCACCACGGGTTCCTGGTGCCAGTTCGAAACGGGCCACGTCTCTATCTTTGGACTTCAGTACATAGCTGGTCATGAACTCTCCTTCCTGAATGAAGTGCATATAACACCATTTTACTGTGTTTGCATCGCTCCCAGCTGTAGAAAAGGACCCGGCATCAATCCGGATCCCTGTTTCACATATACTGCTTTATGCAGCCTTCCTGCCCTTCATCAGCACAAAGGTCACCGCTGCGGCTACCACGAAGGCGATGGCTGCAGCTATGATTTCATTGACGAGATTCATGGGCGAAGCGCCGGTGTAGCTGAGAAATACCAGAAAGCTGGCGACTGGTACCAGGTTAGTGCAGACCACACCGGTAATCCCCGCATACAGTGCCCCGCAGAAGCCGCCGGCCATCATGCCCGCCAGCGGTGTTTTGTACTGGAATCCTACACCATACAGTCCGGGTTCCGTCACGCCGCCTACCATCTGCGCCACGATGCAGCTCATGGCTTTGGCTTTGTCTTCGCTGTTCCGCAGGGCGAGAAAAGCGCCCAGGCACATACCGCCTATAGAGAAGGAACTGGCGGTGCAGGCAGGAAAAATCAGCGCATCCACTTCGCCTGTTGCCAGGATGGTAATGATAGTGGTAATGAAAATCCAGTGCATGCCGGACATGACAATGTACTGCCAGAAAGCGCCAATCAGGGCCATGGAGAGCACAGTTCCCAGGCCACCAATGCTGCCCAGGCTGATGACAGCGTCACAAATGAACTGGCCGGCCCAGGTGCCCAGTGGTGCGATGAGGCACAGGGATATGGGAAGCATGACGAGAATGGTGAGAAACGGCACAAACACATCCTGCAGAACCTTCGGGATGATTTTTTCCATGCCCCTGCTGACGTAACTCATGATCCAGCAGGAGAGCAGAATGGGGAGAATGGTGCCGGAGTAAGCGAGACTGGGGACTGTCAGACCGAAAACCACGAGGTTCTTATCCAGGGCTGCAAAGGTGGGGTGAATCAGAATGGCGCCCAGGAAGGCACCGAGCAGTCCGTTGATTTTGAAGTAGGAAGCGGAGGTATAGCCGGCGTAGATGGGCAGGAAGTAGAAGCCTGCGTCTGCCACGAAGCTGAGAAGTATATAGATGTCGCTGTCTGCGGGCATCCAGCCAAGAACATCGGGACCGAATATGGCAATGAGTGTCTTGAACATGGCGGCGCCGATGAGCACCGGGATCAAGGGGACCAGAGACCCGGACAGGGCGTTGAGCACTGCGGTTCCTGCAGACTTCAGTTTCTTCATAACCTTCCCTCCTGCCGCAGTTCCAGTAAAACTGCAGCTGTTTCTGACCCCATATTAGCATAATGATAGGACATTCAAGACGATTCTTTGCAGATCATCCTATAAAGTTTAGATTGTGTCCGTGTATGGTAAAATCTAAATGTCATACCAAAACCTTCGCAAAATTCCTGATTTTTTGAGAATATCTCCGAAACCTTCGCAAAAACTGTGAAGGTTTGGCCCATCTTCGCAAAAATCTGGTTTTTTGCGAAGATCCATATCGCAACAGCCCGCCGCTGGACACTCTCAGCGACGGGCTGTTGTACGTATTTCCCGGATTCAGAGTCCTGTTTATATTGGCGCTCTAAACTTTGGTGAGGTTCCGACTCTCACATCCTGTACACTTGGATG
>NZ_CAJUPA010000022.1 GCF_910588395.1 uncultured Faecalibaculum sp.
ATATCACAGCCTGAATTTCCAATGTGATTTTGGGGGAAAGGGGGTACTATGCCTTTTACAAAGGAAATTTCTGGTGGCTCTGGCAGTGGAATGCTTCGACATCTCGGTTGTTTTCAAATTAAAAAGCCGGCGTTTCAGCCGGCTGTGTTCTCTCAGTTGTCGCTGTCGTCGCTTTCCATCAGATCCGGTCTTGTAACCAGATACTGGGGATAGTTCACCCGCAGGTAGTCGAAGATGTCCTGATCATAGACCTGGAAGTCTGTCTCGGTCAGGTAGCTGACCAGACACTTTTCCGAAACGGTGGAGTCACCGGACAGAGTGCTTTCCAGATCGCCCTTGATGGTGTCGTAGTCGTTGGAAACAAGGACCGCCACGAAATACTGGGTCTGGTCATCGTTTTCAAACACCTCATTGAGCACACCGGCCTTGCTCTGCGCACTGGACAGCGTGTTGATCAGCCGGGTGGGAAGCACGGAATCCATGGTGGTGACAATGGCCGCGGTTCCGGTATAGGAGGTTCCTTCCGCTGCATACTGGCCAGCCACATCCTGGGCGCTCTTGCCGTCCTTCAGGGCCTGCAGCGCCTTGTCGGCAGAGTCTCTGGAATCAGTCTGGATGATCTGGGCCCTGGAAGGTTTGTATTCCTGCACAATCTCCTCCTGGGCATCCGTAAACCACTTTGTCAGCAGTTTCTCTGCCTGGACCGCCGGAATCAGGACTTTATCGATATAGTCCTGTTTGTCCTTGTACCCCATGCTCTGCACATATCCCTCCAGATCGTCGGAGGTCTTCGCATATTCATTGTAGTTGTTCTGCGCTTCCTTGCGGATTTCCTCATCCACCGGAACTTCCCGGTCATAGATCACCTGTTCAGCCATCTGCATGGTCAGATTCGGGCCCGTAGATTTCTTGATGCAGTCGTACACCTGGCCCCGGGTGACTGTGACATCGCCGACAGTCATCAGTTCCTTATCCGGGTCAGAGACAGAGGCTGTGGCGCCGGAGCAGCCTGTCAGAAGCATCAGTCCCGCGGCAGCAGCCGCCAGCAGTTTCTTATTTTGCATCTTCTGATTCTCCGGCTGTCCTGGTCTTCATGTAGGTTTCCAGCTTGGTCTGGGTATCCTTGTCAGGATAGGTGATTTTCAGCTCTTTGGCAGCTTCCTGAACGATCTGCATGGACAGACCTGAATCGCTTCCCAGCAGTGCATACAGCAGCTCGTCCCGGACTTCTTCGTCATCGGAATTCTGAATTGCAGCCGGGTCATCCTCGTCCACAGTGATCTTTACCATGCTTTTTGCCCCGGTGGAGGAATCCGTGACTGTGATCCAGTCGGACACTTCTCCTTTTTTCAGGTTCAGGGCTGCACTGACAGCTTCCGCTGCCACCACACCATTGCCCTGGGCGGCGTCATCGGAATCCACATAGCCGGCGAAGCCTTCCTTGTCGGCTGTGGCAGTGTCATCGGAGAAAGCCGTAGCCGCATCCGAAAAGGTTCCGGATTCCAGCGCCTTGTCAATGCTGTCGATTTTCTTCTGTTCATCATCGCTCAGGGATTCCGGATTCGAAACCGTGACCTTGATCTGAGAAACGGTCCGGGGTTTTTTCTCTGTCAGGGAGTCCTTCAGTTCATCAAAACGCGCATCCACATAGGTTCTGTCCAGCTGTTTTTCCTTGACGTTCACCAGACAGTAATCATACAGATCGTCATAGCTGCCGAAGCCATAGGAGGCCAGTTCGGCGGAAATGGCTTCCTTGTATTTGTCGGAACTCTGGCTGCGGACGTTCTGGTCAATGGTTTTTTCCATTTCCTTCGCTTCCTTTTCCAGGTCGGAAGTGGTCTGCACCGACTGGGACACCACCGCATTCTTGTAAAGATTGTAAAGCAGCTGCCCGTCAAAAGGCGCCCCCTGGTCATAGAGTCCGTCGGCGGTTATGTCACGGTCTGCCAGGGAAGCGATCACATCCTTGCCGTCTGCCTGACGGCCCTGGACGTTGTTCCGGTTGGCGTCGTAGATGAAATACCCGGTGGCACCTGCCAGAGCCAGGATGATCACGACCACGAACCAGTTCGATCTGATCCAATCAGACATACTTGTCCTCCTTGCGTATTCAACCGTTAAATTATACACTTTATCAATTCTCTCGTCAAAATCCCCTTTACATAAAGGGGATTCAGAGGTTTTAGATGATGTTCCTTCATTTTTGGAGTAAAATTGGAGCATTTTACCTACGCCAGAATGTTCGGAGTCTCGTCTTCAAAGGCTCTGGCGATGGCTTCCGCTTTGCGCAAATCATTGGTTTCTGTGTAGACCTGCAGGGAAATGGCAGCGGATGTGTGTCGGGCCAAATCTGCAACTGTCTTTAGATCCGTACCGGCAAGAACAAGGTTTGTGATGTAGGTGTGCCTGAGCATGTGCGGATGGAAATCAAAGCCCAGTTTCTGTGCTGTCGCCCTGATCGTGTTGCCTGTGTTTCTCGGGTGCAGCCAGCGTCCTTCTTCTGTGCAGAGAATCAGGGGATACGGATTATAGTCTCTCCATTCTTTCAGGGCTTCCATCAAAGGCTCAGGAGCCGGCAGGACAGCGTTGGATTTTTCGGTCTTTGTTATGTCCCGGATATAAAAGTCTTTGACTTTCAGTCTGGTGTAAGTCAGCTGTTTGTTTATCCGGATTGTCCGTTTCTGGAAATCCACATCCTCCCATGTCAAGGCACAGGCTTCTGCGATACGAAGTCCCAGATAATAGCCCAGCAGCAGGAACATGCCTTTAGATCCGGAAGTAAATTCGTATTTTCCGTGAGATACCAGGTTCAGCAACGATTTGAAATCTGTCTCAGAAAGATAGTCGCTGCTGCCTGTTTTCTTCCGGCTGTGGCTCACTCCTGATGTCTGGACCAAGTTGATGGGCCAGCTGAGAATGTATCCGGATTTGACAGCCAGATTCCCGATACCAGTCAAAACGGTTTTTGTAGTTGCCACAGCTGATTTGCCGACGCCTGACATATCTGTGAAAAAGCTCTGCAGCTCCGGGAAATGAAGGTCTTTGATGTCTGTGCTGCCAAGAACAGGCAGGATGTGTTTGTTGTAGTTATCGGTGTACAGATTGATGGTGTTCGGAGAGTATCCGGGCAACTTGACCATCTGCTGGAAAAGCTCATCCACTGTGTGTACTGAGTTATCCACCACCAGTCCCTGAGCAAGGTCATTCTGCACGGCAGCCGCATGGATCTGTGCGGCTTTCTTCGTTGGGAAACCAGATTTGGAGTACCGCTGCTTTTTTCCGTATCGGTCCTTGTAGTCGAAGGTGACCCGCCATGTGTAGCCGGATTTGGACTTTTTGGATTCTCGTTTGTCAAATCTCATAATAAAAACCATCCTTTCCAGAATTGTTACCTGTTATAACAAATACAGATTTCAATCTTAATCAGTTCGACACAGGCGCTTTTCAGTCGTTCCTTTGGTTACACCGTCTTTCCAAACTGATATAATATTTCTGTACGTAGAGGAGATTACGCTATGAAGGTCAAAGAACAATACGCAAATTCTGTTAATATTACAACATCTGGACCCGATGTGATTTTTTCGTACTATAAAGAGACACCAGAAATCGAAGATGAGAAAGCCTCGAAAGAGTTGGTTGGTAGGATTCGAGTGAGCCTGCCTATTGCGATGGCAACAGTCAATATGTTTCAGCAAATGATGACTCAGATGCCGTCAGTGCAAGAGGAGAGCGAAAATGCAATTGAGTAGTAGCATTTCAAATACGTTTTCAAGTAGTTCTACTCCATGGATAAAAAACTTTGTCCAATTGTGTGTTGAGGATATTTTTAACAAAATTCAGTTCTATAAGCCTGAAGTAAGGGGTAAGGAATACCAAACGTTTAATGGTATTTCATACGAAGGTAAGGATTTTGTGTTCACTCGTCCTATCGTTGTAATAGTTGAAAAAACTGATGGTGGTTACTTCCTTGAGATAGAAGAGCTGAATATTTATTTATTCGCCGAAAAGAAATCTGAACTAAACGAGCTGTTAGGAGAGAGTATCGCTTACCTTTGGGATACATTTGTGCAAGGCCGGGATGCAGAGTTCGACAAAAGCGGCATTGACTTCAAGCGTAAATTAGAAAGCCTGGTCCGTCTGAATTGAAGTATGACTGTTTATAAAGCGCGAGATGTAGATTCCGTATTGAAGAAGAAAGGATTTCAAAAAAAAACCTCTGGTTCCCATATCAAATATCAATTAATGAACGAGGACGGAGGAAAGACGATGATTTGGACAATGGTCAGTCACAACGGACAAGAGATTGGAGATAACCTTCTTAAAGCCATGAGCCAACAGCTGAAGTTGTCTACAAAAGAGTTCTGCAAGATGCTGGATTGCAATATATCTGGTCCCGAGTATTTACAAATGCTTAGAGACAGAGGGATCCTTCGATAAGGAAGTCCCGGTTCAGGTGGCACTGACCGGGATTTTTTTGTTAAAATGTTTATATGCAAAGTCCGAAGATTGACTACGATTCCGCCTACGATGTGTTGTATGTCAGAATTAACGATTCGACCAACGTATAAGGTGACGAAGAACCGGATAATCTTGTGTTCTTCCGCGACATTGATACAGATGAGTTTGTCGGAATCACTATCATGGACTATATGCGAATGCTAAAGGCTGGTGACTCCCGACTATCTTCTGTGCCCAGCAACATTGATTTAAATGCTATCAATAAGTCTTTGAATCTCAGAGCCTAGATATAACGTTCCTATTTCCGGGAACGTTTTTTATTGTCTAAAGGGGTCAGAATCGACCCGGTTAATAATAAAAGGCCCTGCGTCTCTATAGAAACACAGGGCTGGAGCCGCTGGGGCTCATGTGTGGCTGCGCAGCCTTACTCCCTACTCTAGGCCGGGAGCGATGGAAGCAGATATAATCTCTTCCTGAATGTATTCACATTTTATCAGTGAACGCCTGTGTCTTCAATTGTTCTTTGCCCGATCTATCACATCCTGCATCGCCTGACGGTATACATCAGACTGCTTTATGCCCAACTTCTGGCAGGCTTCCCGGAACTCCTGGACGAACTCTTTCTTGTAGCTTCCGGAGATTCTGGCCATGTTGTTTTTGGACCACTCTTTGATATATTCGTTCTGGTCAAAGGGCTGACCCTCTTTGGATTTACGCGGCATAGTTATTCCTCCTTTCTCAGTAATGCAAGAGACCCACAGAACAGCAGGATGCCAAACAGCCATGTGTGGCGGTTGAGGGTTAAGGTTAAACCAATCAGTGGCAGGAGATACAAGATATTCTTTTTCATATGTATCAAATGATGATATAAAGAGGAGGGGAGGAGGTCATCCTCCCCGATGTTTCGGCTTTTTCCTCGGTGGTCTGGGCTTCTTAGACTGGGATTTCTTAAGCGTCCAGTATCCAACGGTCAGAGCCACAATCGGGCTGGTGAAATTGAAGAAAATTTCACTGGCCTTTTTGAGTTCCTCTAAATCCATCACGTCTCCTTTCTATCTATCCCCACTAATATAATATCATAGTGGTACCAGTATGTACAGAGTGGGGTTAATTTTGTTCAAAACGGTTTTGTCATATATGGTTCTCCAACATAAAAAGGTCTCCGATGGAGACCTTTTTACACATCCGAGTTCCGTAGAATCCTCGCCGTTCTTGGTGTCTCCATGATATTCGGAATTTCTATTTTCGTCAACGGGGGCGCCCGAGTTGTTACAATATATCTTTTCTCAATCTGCGGTCACCCGCAGTTTGTATTTCACACAGCCCGGAGAAACCCGGGCTTTTTTATAATGCGCTCTGGAATGCCACCGCTCGCCCTAAGATTCGGATGTGGTTTAACTCCTCCCGGGAATAGGTCATCTCCTCGTACTTCGAGTTTGCCGGACGCAGCACAACTGTGTCTCCGTACTGGAAGAAGTATTTCAAAGTCGCCTCATCGTCGATTGCCACAGCAGCAATCTGCCCGTTTTCCACCATCGGCGAAGACTGGATGAAGACGATGTCACCGTCATAGATCCGGGCACCTGTCATAGAATCCCCATGTGCTTTAAGGCAAAAGTCGGCATGGATGGATGAATCCAGGGGAAAGTATTCGCCCCTGACCTCATCCATGTATATCGGCTCACCACAGGCTACACTCCCCAGCATGGGGACTTTTTTCATTTCTGGGATTGGAATTATGTTTGTGGGGAGAGTCCCTAATTCTCTGGTTTTATTCCTGATAAGTGTGCGGCCATGCAGGAAGTCCATATCAACATTGAAGTAGTCTGCAATTGAGTCCTGCATCTCGTTACTAGGAGAGCGCTTATTGTTTTCCCACATCCCCACCGTGCTGGGAGATATATGGAAGACCTTTGCAAACTGCTCCTGTGTTAATCCGTGTTCTAAACGGAGAGCCTTGATAACTTCACCCATCGTTCTGGTACCCATAATTTCACCTCTTTTACAGACTCAAATTACCACACGGAATGTGTAGAAACAACACAAAACGTGTTGACACACATAATGTGGAGTTGTAGTATGAAGACACCACAAAACGTGGTTAGAAAGGAGATGAACTATGGATCCACAGGAAATTGGAACTGCTCTCAGAGAGCTGAGAGGCATGAAAACAGTAAAAACAGTGGCTCATGCTCTTGGGGTGACTGAAAGCGCAGTCACCAACTGGGAGAATGGAATCCGCGTTCCTCGTGACGAGTTAAAGAAGCGGATTGCAGACTATTACGGGGTGAAAGCCGGAGAAATTTTTTTTGACGAGTGACCCCACAAAACGTGGAGATAAGGGGGTGTGATGGAAGTCACAGAGTTCAAGTTCGATTGCTCGAGTATTCGGGTAATCGTTATCAATGGCGAGCCTCACTTTGTGGGGAAGGACGTTGCCGGGATTCTCGGGTACCAAAACGGTAGTCGAGATATCAACCGGCACACCGATACGGAGGATAGGGACAAAGTAATGCTCAGCGATGGCCGTCAGTTGAAGGAGACCATCGTCATCAACGAGTCGGGGCTGTACAGCTTGATTCTCTCCAGCAAGCTGCCGACGGCGAAGCGCTTCAAGCGCTGGGTGACCAGTGAGGTACTTCCGGCTATCCGGAAGACAGGGTTGTATGCGGTTGACCAGCTGCTGGATGATCCGGATCTGGCAATCAGAGCCTTCACCCAGCTCAAGGAAGAGCGGGAGCGCAGGAAGGCGCTGGAGCTGACGAACCAGGTGCAGGCTCAGCAGATCGCGGAGCTGCAGCCGAAGGCAAGCTACTACGACGTGGTGCTCAACTGCAAGGATCTGCTGAGCATCGGCAAGATCGCTAAGGACTTCGGGAAGTCGGCGGTATGGATGAACCGGTTCCTGCATGAAAAGGGCGTGCAGTACAAGCAGGGTGATATCTGGCTGCTGTATGCCAAGCACCAGGACAAAGGCTACACGTCCACAAAGACTCAGCCTTACGCGGGACGAGATGGAGAGATTCACAGCAGGGTCCACACGTACTGGACGCAGAAGGGCAGGCTCTTCATCTATGACTTGCTCAAGGATGAGGGGATCCTGCCGGTTATGGAAAGGAAAACTGCATGACAGAAGAAAAGCTGTCCAGGATACTTAGGGAACTCAAAGGATTGACCTACAGGGACTGGGAAAAAATCCGGTTCGGAGTAGACCGGGTGTTTGAACAAAAAACCCTCCAGAAGAGGAACGAACTCTACCTGGAGGACCCTGAGGAAGTGGTTGGTAAGATTGCGAGCCACTATCCTTCAGTTACTTGAATGGAGATGGGGTTGATTCTGTAGTGAACCTTCCCTGGATCTGAATCTGACTAAAAAACTCTGAAGAAAGGACACATATGGAAAAGGAAAAAGCACTCACCTTATCTCTGAATATCAGGGAAATCAAGCAACTGTCTGATGAGCTGCATGCGTGCATGAACGGCTCAAGTATTGGACAAGCCATAAAAAAAGAATGCGAACTGCATGAGGCGATCCGCACACTCCCTGATTTGAAGCTGACTATAGCTTCCTAGGATTAACGCTGATTGAGCCGTTCGGTTCTCTTCTGACAGAAAATGCATCATCCAGGCCCAGTCTAATGTTTTCAGAATTAGCTGCATTTGATTGGATGAAAGTTTCAAGCTTCCTCTGGAATTCTTTCAGAGAAGAAACTCGGAGTCTGTAGTCGAAACTCCGTATCCCCGCAATATCGAACGGACGATTATTCGAGGTCTCTGCGTTCCGAATAATTACAAAAGGCTTGTAGGTACGCATCCGATAGCCGAGCTCAAGATAAACGTTCGGGTTATGGTCGGTCACATCCGCGATCACCATCTCATCGTTGTTCAGATGTTCAAAAATTTCCTGGGCGATGAAAGCTGTAGAAGTCAGTTGATCAGCACGAATCGGGTTATAGCCTATCTTCTCGCAAACAGGCTTAACCAATCCATGGAAAACATCATCGGCTGCTTCTCTGGTTTTGCTCCCTTCTTCACCAATGGGAGTTATGAAAAAGCAATTCAAATGATCACCTTCCTTTCACAAATCAAGTTTATCTGAGCGAAAGGAAAGACACAACCGCCTAGAAAGGACACACATGGAAGAAGAAAAAGAAAGCCCCACAGCGGCGACCGAGGGATTGGAAAATTACTGTCTGCATCTGTGCAAAGACAGATCTCCGGGATGTCCGCATGAGCCTAATCCTGAATGTGCTGACTACATGCTGCGTATCAAGGCAGACACCAGGTTCAAGGTATGGGCATGCATACTGCTGATTCTAGCCACTGCTGTATTAGTTGTGTGGCTATGGTGGATAGGACTGCCACAACAAAGGGTAGAAGAACCGAACCAAAAATGCGTGAGATCGTCTGATTCTTTTTCCAGCGAAGATACCGCACATAACGAGTGGTGACATAGGCCTTGCGGTCAGATGAGGGAGTCTTATCTGCAAGGGTGTCATGAAACGAATAGCGGACTACAACAAGCTTTGCCTGGAGAAGAGCAGTTTCGTAAGGACCCAAAACATCAGCATTCCTTCGAAATCGGTAAAGCACATACAATCGAATTCTTTCAGGCCAGAAAAGGTTCAGGTTTGAAAAATCTTCATTCATCGACTCTATTTCCTTTCTTACAGAAAGGATAACAGAAAGGACACACATGGAAAGTACAGCATATTTCAATCCGCTGCTCACTTACACCATTGAGGAAGTGGCGGACCTGATGCACTGCGGCCGGGAGTCTGTGAACACCTGGCTGGAAACAGGAATCCTGCAGGGCATCAAGACGGGGAAGGCTACGGTCATTCCCAGCGCAGAACTGGCTCGGTTCCAGACGGAGTACCTGGGGCAGAACGTGTGCAATCTCAAACGGGCGCTGGATGCGCTCAAGGCAGTGAAAGGAAGGGTAGCAGTATGACTGAAATTGAAAAGACAAGATTCGCTGTGGACTGCCTGGGAGCTTACCTGCGCGTCTACTTCATGGCCAAAGAGGACAAGCCGGCTGACGAGATCAGCAGTCAGCTTATCAAAGAAATTCAGGACAAGCTGAACAACCTGGAATCACAGGAGGCAGCGGAATGACAGAAGAAAAGAAAAATCCCTCAGCGGCAACTGAGGTGGCAGAAAGGCTTGTAGATACGGCTTACGGAATGTGTGAACACATGCTGAAAGCCTGTCTGAAGGATCTGACTTATCCACAGATCCCCGAAGCCCCGCTGGAGAACAGGGCGGCGGTAGCCCATCTCACACGGATTTCAGCCTATTTCAGGTTGGCGGCCTTCCTCAAACTGTTTGTGGGAAAGAAGCTTACATCCAGGGAGATGCATGAGCTGGATTCATTCCTTGTTACGGAGACTCAGCAGATGTATGCAAGCAAACTCAAAGTGCCGACATTCGTGACGAGCCTGCTTCGGAGCATTCAGAAAATGTTAGATGAAGAAGAACTGAACAGCTTCCAGAGCTAGAGTTCCCAGCGCTATCAGAACTGATATCCAGGCGATACAACGGGAACGGCGAGCATCTATATCTGCTGACAGGGCATCTTTCTGAGCTTGGTCTGCAATCTGGCGAAGATGCTTAAGCTCTTCCTCGTACTTCTGTTCGTGGGCAAGAGCAACACGCTCGTTTTCAAGGTAAGCTCTGCCAGATTCACTGATTCCCCATATGGATGGGAAGTAGCCCATATCATTTTTCTCTGGATCGTAGTCCTCGTAATAGTCAAAGGCATCTATGTATTTGATTTTACTCAAGTAATCAATGGCGTTCTGATCCTCCGGAGAAAGACGGGGATAGTCATCCCGGGCTTGTTGCTCAAGGCTATGCAGGATAGCTGATTGCCGAGGACTTAATAGGTCCATAATCAAAATCTCCTTTCTCAAAGAAAGGATAACAGAAAGGGGAAATCATGACACTTGATGCTGGAACGACCAGCATGCTCGCAAGAGCCATCACAGCTGAAAAGCTGACGAACTTCTATGCGGATCCGAAAAACTTGGCCGGATTCGAAGCCTGGAAGGCAGCGAGAGATAAGGCGAAGGAGAAAGCAGATGACTGAATCTGACAAAAAAGAATTTCTGGAGCTGGTGAAACGTGCGGAATTCGTCATTGAGTGGGGTTCTGCCACCCGTACAGAGGAAGAGCTGCGCGATCCGGAATATACAGGGAGCTGTCTGGTGGACATAGTGGAGAGCTTAATTGCCTTGCTGCCCCTGCTGACAAAGCTGCGAGAGCTGTTGGAAAAGGAGGAAAGCCGATGATTCCGGAATTCTATGACAACTGGCGGCAAGAGGCTGACCGTCAGGAGATTCTTGCTCAGCAGGAGGCTGAGCGGCAGCAGAGAAGAGAACTGGTGGATGACATCCTGATGTATGTCGGCATCCCACTGCTGGTGGCTGCAGTGCTGGCGGCACCTACTGTGTGCCGGGTGGTTTTTGGAGGATAAGAAATGGAATACGGAGAAAACCTGGTAAAAATCGTGAACTGCTTCGAGACCATCATTGATTACTTCACGGATGATATCGGCCGGGAACTGACAAACGTGGCTATGCCTCTGAACACAACAGAGGAATTCCTGCTGCAGGTCCAGGATGCAGTGCATCGGCTGAACGATGCTCGAATCGCAATTGAGGACCTCTACCATGATTGAATACCAGATCATCAAAGAGAAAGGCGGATACCGCATCTGGGAGCACACGCAGTACCAGCGGGGAGGAGCTTCCACAGATGACCTCAAGCCGCTTGAACTCTATGACGAATACTATCAGGCGGCACTTGCCCGTGTGGATCTGTACCGTAAGCTACCAGCTGCGGAGCTGTGGAAGGAAGAATGAACGAAATTGAAATCAGTAAGCAGCGGTCAGTGATTGCCCAGCGGCACCATGACCTGTACCAGGCAAAAATCCACGGTGCGGGTTTCGCCAAAATCGAAAAGCTCCGGAAGCAGCTGCTGGCGGAGGAAAAGAAACTGAACCGGATGCTTTTTGTGGAAGCGTCGAAATGAGTACGTAAAAAAGTCCTGCGAATAGCAGGACCCAACTAAACCAACCAAATCTTACCACAACAGTGTCAGGTCGGTAAGGCCGGGAGAAGTAAAGGCGGTGTAAGAGTGTGCCGTTTACATATATATATTCTACGCAGTTCTCCTATTTAGCATATCAGCCGCCTGTGGCACCACTTCGCCGGCATTACGGGCCTGGCACTGATTTTCCACAAACGAAAGGGAAACCTATGACAGATAAATACAGTGTGTATTCGGACTTCGATGTTCAGAAGCACAAGAAACACTTCGTGGATTATCTGGAAGTGATAATCCATCCCGACGGCTCTGTGCACTATGCAGTGCCAAGCCATCAGGAGTATCTGATTCGATACCTCTGCAGGAAGAGAAGGATTACCCGGGAGCAGCTGGCGCAGAGATGCCCCAGAAGTTATTACGGTGACTTCATGACCTGGCTGTGTATGCAGAGCGGATGCCTATGCGTCTGGTCTTCGCTGATCAGAGGCGTGTCTCTCACACATGCACAGGTAAAGACTCTCGATAAGCTCAAAGCAGAGGGGGTGCTGCATCTGGATATGACAGACCCGGACCCCTACAGATTCAGGGAGGAACGAAATGCCTGTGCCTACTGACGGAAGGATGACACTGGATGGCGGGTTTACCATCCAGTGTCTGGAATGGAAAAAATCCCCAGTTTACAGCTTAGTCAAGGACAGAACCGTTGTCGCTTACTTTGACTCAATGAAAGGTGCGCTGAGTCTTTACAACCGAATCCGCAGGACTGAGATACAGCCGGATACGAAGATGCTGGAGGCTTTCCAGCGGGCGGAGTCCTACGCCAGGGAGTGGGAATGACTCCGGGGGAACGACTCCGCAACATGCGGAAGGCAAGGAACTACACCCAGCAGGAGCTGGCGATAGAAATCGGTGCTTCTGCTTCGCGGATCTCTGCCGCGGAGACCACAGGAGAAGGCGCGGAAAGACTGATACAGAGACTCAGGGAGACAGAAGACAACACCCGTGTTAGAGGTCCCAGGTCCACAAGGCCCGGTGTCGACAACACTGTTCGCCGCTCCGTTCGCTACTGGCTGGAGGACGGGAAGCTGATGAGCGATGAAGACTCAGGAGGATGGACCGTCAAGCGGCATGGCTGAATGCAGAAGAAAGGAAACAAAATGATTGAACTCACGAGCGACTATTGGCTGGATGCGGATAAATACGAATGGCGCATCCTCCGGTACCGGGGAACGTTCACAGATTCTCGGAATGGGCTGGAAAAGCCCCGGTACGAGACGATGGGACACTATGCAAAAATCTCCCAGGCTATGACTTCGTGCCTGGACATCATGCTCAAGGAGAGCGTTGAGAACGAAATCGTCACCGACCTGACGACACTGGCGGCTGCAGCAGCTTCTTTCAAGGACACGATCAAAGAGAAATTGGAGGAAGTGGAATGACAAACGAAAAAGTAAAGGACCTGCTGTTGGATCTTCACGAAAGTCCCGATAATTTGCGAACATCTCCGGAACCTTCGCAGACTCTGAGAGCTTCTGCAATCCAGATTAATGAAGACGGCAGCGTGACTCTGACGCCTCCCAAGACTCCCAAGAAAAGCACTCACGAAACCCCGGACCATTACAAACTGGACCCGGAACCAATCGCAGTCATCAAAGCCTGGGGGCTGGATTTCTGTCTGGGGAACGTCTTGAAGTACGTCGCCAGAGCTGGCCGGAAGGCTGGAGAGAGTCGGGATTCTGACCTGCACAAAGCCATGAACTACCTGCGGCTGGCGCTGGAGAATGAGTAAAGGAGCTGTTGAAAATGTCGAAATACTATGTCGGGTGCGAAGGCACTCAGGATGAATTCTATGCGTTCCTGCTGGATCTGGCTCAGAAAGTAGACTGGGGCCTGCATCCGTGGGAACAGCCCACAGTGAAGTACGCCATGGGGCCCGTGAGCAATGAGATTGCCATCGACAAGGAAGCAATCGCAAAGGCTGTAGCAGCTCCCAAGCCCAAACAGCAGGAAGCCAAACAGGATGCTGCAGCAGCACCGAAAGAAGAGCCGAAGGTTGCCCCCAAGGAAGAAGCAGAAGCCATCTCTCTGGAGGACCTGCGCGCCAAGGCTATCGACCTGGGGCGCAAACATGGTAACGAAGCCGTGAAGAGCATCCTTGCGAAAGTTGGAGTATCGAAGCTGTCTGCAATGGATGGAGCTCAGCGCAACCTGGCAGCACAGCTGATCCAGGAGGCAACAGGTGCCTGAGGTACATGCAAAGGTCACAGCATCCGGCAGTCACCGCTGGCTGAACTGCACCGCATCTGTGGAGCGGGAGAGTCATTTCCCTGACTCTTCCAGCCCTGCAGCGGCGGAAGGAACAGAGGCCCACGCACTGGCTGAGAAGAAGCTGCTGGGCTGGCTGAAGTCCGGAAGGCGGCAGAGGTACAAGTGTGAAGACGAAGTCATGCAGGAAGCCACTGACGGTTACAGGGACTATGTCATCGAGCTGATGAACAGCCTGAAGGAGTCGTCCCCTGAACTGAACGTGGAAGTGCAGCTGGACCTGTCGGAATGGATCCCGGAAGGATTCGGTACATCGGATGCCTGCATCGTCAGCACTGACTGTCTGCACATCGTGGACCTGAAATACGGCAAGGGGGTAAAGGTGGATGCACCGGAGAACCCGCAGATGCGGCTGTATGCGCTGGGCGCTGTAGCCCGGTACTGGCCTGTGTATGAGTTTGACAAAGTCATGACTCACATCTATCAGCCCCGGCTGGATCACATCAGCACAGAAGAGCTGACAGTCAAGGACCTGCTGGCCTGGGGAGAGACGGTGAAGCCCAAAGCCCGGGAAGCCTTTGACGGCACAGGATCCGCTCATAGTGGTGAGTGGTGTACTTTCTGCCGTTGCAGAGATGTCTGCAGGACCAGGGCACAGGAGATGTTCGAGGTGCTGGAAAAGCAGCAGGACCCGAAGTTCCTGAGTGTGGAAGAGGTAGCCGCCTATCTGCCGAAGCTGGATGACGCCATCAAGTGGGCCAAGGGGCTGCAGGAACACGCGCTGTCAGAAGCCAGGTCCGGGACGAAGTTCCCGGGTTACAAGCTGGTGGAAGGCCGCAGCGTCCGCAAGGTCAGAGAACCCAACCTGCTGGCTGACGCACTCCGGGAAGCCGGATACGGTCCGGATCTGGTGTGGAAGCCTCAGGAGCTGCAGACAATCACGAATCTGGAAAAGCTTGTAGGAAAGAAGACATTCGCTTCTGACTACGGAAAATACCTTGAAAAGCCGAAAGGCAAGCCGGTCCTGGTACCGGAATCTGACAAGCGTCCTGAATGGCAGGATGCGACCCCGGAAGAAATGTTTGGAAAAGGAGAATAGACCAATGCCCGTAACACTGAAAAACGTAACCCTCAGCTACCCCAGCCTGTTCAAGAAGGCTGAATACTCTGGAGAAGAGACCAAATACCAGACAAGCATCATCATCCCCAAGGACAGCGAAAACTACCGCAAGCTGAAGGCGGAATATGATGCCATTTGCCAGAAAGCTATTGATGACAAAAAGCTCACGAAAGCACAGCTGACCCCCTGGCTGCGCCCCCTGGGAGGGAACAAAGGGATCGTTCAGGACTGCGATGAGGATCCTGATAAATACGATGACAGCCGGTTTCGTGGGGCTGTCGTAGCTACACCCAAGAACGGCAATCGTCCTGTGGTGGTGGACCGCCATAACAGCCCGCTGACTGAAGATGACAACGCCATCTATGGCGGCTGCGTCTGCAACGTGAACGTTTCCCTGTACGCCTACAGCAAGACCTACAAGGGCATCGGACTGCAGCTGAATGGTGTGCAGAAAGTAGCGGACGCGGAGCCATTCGGAGCGCCTCGGATGACCGCAGACGACATGTTCGAGATTGATGAAAACGACATGTATGACTAAGACACTCTGGCTGGACATTGAGACCTACAGCAGCGTGGATCTGGCCAAAGCCGGTGTGTACAAATATGCGGAGAGTGAGGACTTCCAGGTCCTCCTCTTTGCTTATGCGTACGATGATGAGCCGGTGATGGTCCTGGACCTGACAGAGGGTGAGTTGCCGTGGTGGATTCTTCAGGACCTGCAGGACCCTGATGTCATCAAGAAGGCCCATAACGCAGCATTCGAGCGGGTCTGCCTGTCGCATTATTGTCACGATCTGAAAACGAAACAGTTCATCAACGACGGATTCTGGGATGCTGTACTTCCGGAATTCCAGTTTCTTGATCCCGCGGGCTGGTACTGCACCATGGTCCACAGCTCTATGTGCGGGCTGCCACAGAGCCTGAAACAGGTGGGGGATGCGCTGGGACTGGCGGAAGACCAGCAGAAGCTGGCAACCGGCAAGGCTCTCATCAAAGAGTTCTGTGTCCCCTGCAAGCCCACCAAGACCAACGGTGGCAGGACCCGCAATCTGCCTGAACATGACCCTGATGGCTGGCAGACGTTTATCCGATATAACAAGCAGGACGTGGTGACGGAAATAGCCATCGAGAAGCGTCTGGAAGAAATCTATCCGATGCCGCAGCTGGAGCTTGAGAGGTACTGGACGGATCAGCGAATCAATGACACAGGCATCAGGACCGATATGGGCATGGTGGATTCCATCCTGAGATACGGCGCTGGCCATAACGAAGCCATCAAGGAAGCAGCGCAGACGCTGGCAGGAATCAATGTCGGTTCGCCGACTCAGATCAAAGCATGGCTGCAGGACAGAGCCGGCATCACGGCTGACAAGCTGGACAAGGACACACTGCTCAAGCTCATCGCCTCCACCAGTCTGACAGACGTTCAGGAGCTTCTCCGGCTTCGTATGGAGTACGGGAAGACCAGCAACAAGAAGTACCAGGTCATTCAGACAGGGACCTGTCAGGACGGGAGGATGCACGGCATCCTGCAGTTCTACGGATCCCGGACAGGCCGGTGGGCGGGCAGGCTGCTGCAGCCTCAGAACCTTCCGCGCAATGCCTTCGAGGACTTTCACGACGCCCGGAAGCTGGTGAAAGACGAAAACTGGGAGCTGCTGGAGATGTGCTACCCGTCACCAAACGACGTGTTCAGCACTCTCATCCGCACGGCCCTGATACCAGCCGACGGGATGGCTTTCGCAGTGGCGGACTACTCAGCCATCGAAGCCCGGGTCATTGCCTGGCTGGCAGACGAAAAGTGGCGGCTGGATGCTTTCCACAGCGGCCGGGATATCTATTGTGAATCTGCAGCAATGATGTTCAAGGTCCCTGTGGAGAAGCATGGCGTCAATGGACATCTGCGCAAACAGGGGAAGGTGGCAGAACTTGCTTGCATCGCAAAAGGACAGAGGGTCCTGACAGATGTGGGACTTGTTCCGATTGAAAGAGTCACAGCCCAAATGAAAGTCTGGGACGGAAAGGAGTGGGTATCTCATGACGGAGTTATCTACAAAGGACGAAGAAATGTTATCGAACACGATGGACTCAAAGCAACTCCCGACCACATGGTCTACATCGAAGGGAAAACGCAGCCAGTACGATTTGATGAATCCACCAGAGGCAATGCATGTTACACAATGTCCGGGGATGGTGGGAGAGCGTTACGGCTCAGTGGAGATAATCAGTCCAGAGAAAAGATGGAAGCATCGGGGAAAACGTGGATGGAGTCAAGCTTATGTACTTGTTCAGTGCCGAGGATGCGGAGAAATCAAATGGATCCTGAGGTCAAGTCTGACGAGAGGAAAATCCAAGGGATGTCAGCATTGCAATCAACCAAGAAAAGCCCCTGCCTGGCTTCAGAAAAGGTTCACGGCAGCCAAACAGAGGTGTACCAACCCCAAAGACGGAAATTACAAGAATTACGGGGCCCGGGGGATCAAGTTCAACTTTCCCACAGTACTGGATGCCTGTCTGTATATGCTGGAGACTTATGGAGTGCCAGACAGAAACATGGAACTGGACAGGATAGACTCGAACGGGAATTACGAACCCGGGAATCTTCGTTGGGTGACCAGGGAACAGAATCAGGCGAATCGTCGTCTTTCAATAATCCCGGATTGGGATCCAAAGGAATGGCCTTATGCAAGAAGTGTGGTCACCCGGAAGCTGTCAGCTGGAATGACCCGGGAGGAGATCATAGAGGAAGCGAAGGATGCAGTGAAAAACAAAAGGAAAAACTGGCAGGGTATTCAGAAGAAACTGATGTCTATGACATCCTCAACGCAGGGCCAAGACACAGATACACAGTAGAAGGACATCTGGTTCACAACTGCGGATATGGTGGAGGTGTAGGAGCCCTGCTGGCCTTCCACGCAGACGAGATGGGGCTCTCGAAGACAGAGATGCAGGACATCGTGGACAAGTGGCGCAAGGCGTCGCCCCGCATCTGTCAGCTCTGGAAGACGCTGGACCGAATGGTCTCCCGGGCTATGGCCGGTGCTGTGGCGAAGGGCCCCAAGGGCATGAAAGCATCCATGGGCGACGGCTGCCTGCGTATCAAGCTCCCGTCCGGGCGGCTCCTGATCTATCAGAACCCCAGGTATGAGATGAACCCGAAGCAGGGCAGAGACAATCTGGCTTTTGACGGTTTGAACCAGACGACACACAAGTGGGAGACGATTTTCACCTTCGGGGGCAAGCTTGTCGAGAATGTTGTACAGGCAATCGCCCGAGACTGTCTGGCTGTGACCATCGACCGGATGCAGCAGTATGCCCCGGAAGCCCGTATCCTGATGCATGTGCATGATGAGATCATCGTGGAAGTACCGTCAGACGAACGGGAGGACTGGCTCCGGAAGATACTGGATGTCATGGCCCAGTCTATCGGCTGGGCTCCGGGGCTGGAACTGAAAGGAGCCGGCTTCACGGCTGACTACTACATGAAAGATTAAGAAAGGCGGTGACGACCATGCACGACAGAAAACTATCCATGTCTGTTTGCAAGCGCAGGTCAGATCTGACATATCAATACAAACCCGTGACATGGTCAGAGCTGTGTGACCGCCTGTCTGAAACGAGGCGGACAGCAGAGACACAGGCAGAATACAAGGCCATGTCCCGAGATGACCAGGGCGCCATCAAGGACGTGGGCGGTTTCGTCATGGGAGACCTGCAGGACGGCAAGCGGGGCAAAGGGACCATCCTTTCCCGCTCTGCCATCTGTCTGGACTATGACTACGCATCCTATGACATGTGGGAGCGGTTCACGGCGCTCTTTGACTGGGCTGCAGCCATGTACTCAACGCACAAACATACGCCAAGGACACCGAAGTACAGGCTGATTGTGCCCTTGAGCCGAGATGTGAACCCTGACGAATACGAAGCCGTGGCCCGCAAGCTCTGCGCGGATTACACAGACATGGAGTGGGCGGATGACACGACGTTCCAGCCCAGTCGGATGATGTTCTGGCCTTCCACGTCTTCGGATGGGGAGTACGTGTGGAAGCGGCAGGACGGCGAGCTGCTGGATCCTGATGAAGTGCTGGCAGGCTATGGCGACAGATGGGATGACATCAGCCGCTGGCCATTCAGTTCCAGGGCACAGAGAAAACGGGAGACAGCGGGGAAGAAGACCGAAGACCCGTTGACCAAGAGCGGTATCATCGGCTGGTTCTGCAGGGCCTATACCATTCAGGAGGCCATCAGGACGTTCATTCCCGAAGTCTACACAGAGACCGACAGAGAGGACCGGTGGACCTATGCCGCCGGTTCCTCCTCCGGCGGTCTGGTCATCTATGACAGCAACACGCTGGCATACTCCAACCACGCAACGGATCCAGCCGGAGACATGCACTGCGTCAATGCCTTCGACCTGGTGCGCATCCATAAGTTCGCTCATCTGGATGAACACAGGCGGGCGAATCAGGTGGGTGTCAATCTCCCGTCTTACAAAGCCATGGCGCAGCTGGCGGAAAGCGATGAGAAAGTCCGGCAGATGCAGGCATCCGAGATGTTCGACCGGCTTGCAGAGTCTCAGGAAGACGATGCGACCGGGATCAGCAAGGAAGAGTATGCCCGGGACAACAAGGACTGGCAGAGCCTCCTGCTGCGGCATCCGAAGACAGGGAAGCTGGAAGAGACCATCGAGAACGTGGTCACCATACTGGAACACGACACGAAGCTGAATGGCTTCGGGGCATACAACGAGTTTCAGGACTTCGCAGAGAAGTCCGCATCTCTGCCCTGGTGGAAGTGGGACCCGCACAGCATCGAGTGGCGGGACGCAGATACCAAGGAGCTGTGTCTGTATCTTGAAAAGTACTACGGGATCCGCAGCGAGAGAGTCGTCAAGAACGGCCGGGACATCGTCCATACCCGCAGAGCTTTCCATCCGGTCAGGGATTGGCTGGACGCTCTTCCGGAGTGGGACGGCACCGAACGGCTGGACACGCTGCTGGTGGATTATCTGGCAGCAGAAGACACGGAGTACACCCGGGCAGTTACCCGCAAAGCCATCGTGGCGGCTGTGAAGCGCATCTATGAGCCTGGCTGCAAGATGGACTACACCCTGACGCTGGCCGGTAAGCAGGGCCTGAAAAAGTCCAGCTTCTTCCGGATGCTGGTACCCAATCAGGACTGGTTCTCGGATTCTCTGGATACGTTTCAGGGCAAGGAGGCCTATGAAGCATTACAGGGCAGCTGGGTCATCGAGATAGCCGAACTGAGTGCAGCCAAGCGGTCAGACATCGAACGCACGAAGCAGTTCCTCACAAAGCAGGATGACAAGCTGCGCAAGGCCTACGGGGAGAAAGTCGGAAGGTACCGGCGGCAGTGCATCTTTGTCGCCACCACCAACAGCAGCGATTTCCTGCGGGACATGAGTGGTAACCGCAGATGGTGGATCGTGCCCGTTCAGAAAGGCGGTACCCGGGACGTCTTCACGGATTTGCCAAAAGACCGGGACCAGATATTTGCAGAGGCGTTGGTCAGATACCACAAAGGGGAGACTCTTTTCCTCAGTGAAGAGTTGGAAGAAGCAGCAAATCAGATGCAGGAGACCTACACATACAAGTCCGTGAAGTTTGAACAGATAGAGGAATTCCTTGACCTGGACCTGCCGGTTGGGTGGGATGAGATGTCTGTGACAGCCAGACAGATGTGGCTGGAAGAGCGGGACATGGAAGGGACCCACAAGCGTGACAAGGTCTGTCTGCTTGAAATCTGGCAGGAAGTGTTCGGGGGAAATCGGGGGAATTTCCCGAATATGGAACAGCGTGAAATTAGTGACATATTGTTAAAACTGGGGTGGCAGAGGTCAAAAGGACAGAGGAAATTTGGCAATGTTTATGGTCAGCAAAGAGCGTTTCTGAGGCCCTGAAAGCCGCATACAGTGACTGTGTTTGCTGGTGTTTCCGCATACAGTGACCCTTTCAATGCCGCATACAGTGACAACGGACTGTATGCAGGCACTGTATGCGGCTGAAAGCTACTAAACAGTAGGGGTTTCTACCTAAAACATACAGTGCATACAGTGCATACAGTATTTTTAAAAATTTGTAGAAAATGGGAAAAATGGGGTTAAAGCCCATAGGGGTATTTTCTGTAATTCCCATTTATCCCATTTCTCTATTTACTTATAGAAAAATGCTCGAAACTGTATGCGGTGTATGCGCACAGAAAGAGAAAGAGAATGCGAGAACTTGAGAAAGACATCGAAAAATATTTTGTTAACGAAGTCGGGAAGCGGAACGGGTTGTGCTGGAAATTCACGTCCCCGGGACGCAGGGGAGTCCCTGACCGATGGTGTGCCTGCAAGGGTCATCAGTTCTTTGCGGAGCTGAAACGGCCGCATCATGCAAAGCGGGCAGATGAGAAACTGCAGAAGGCTGTCCATGAACGGATGGCAAAGGAGAAAGTGAAAGTCTATGTGCTGGAATCACGCCATGACATCGACCTGCTGATGCGGTACCTGGACAGGGGGATGCTTCCGGAGGTGAACCATTTTGCAAAACTTTGAACCACATCCCTATCAGCAGCGGGGAATCCGCTGGATCCTTGAGCATCCATCAGCAGGGCTGTTCCTGCCGATGGGGTCAGGAAAGACAGTCACCACTCTGACAGCACTGGGCATCCTGATGCATGACACTTTCGAGGTGTCGCGGGTGCTTATCATCGGGCCGAAAAGAGTCATCGAGACCACATGGCCGGATGAGATCCAGAAATGGCAGCAGACACGGACCCTGCGGTACAGCATCATTTCCGGCACTTCAGCCAATCGTGCTGCAGCAGTTCGAAGGGATGCGGAAGTCTATCTGATTGGCAAGGAGAACACCCAGTGGCTGATTGACAACTTCGGAGATGGCTGGAAGTGGGACATGATCGTCATCGATGAACTGAGCACGTTCAAGAACCCGCAGAGCAAGCGGTTCAAGGCTCTTCGGACTGTGATGCCATCGGTCAAGCGCTTCGTGGGACTGACGGGAACACCAACGCCCAAGGGTATCCCGGACCTGTGGGCACAGATCTACCTGATGGACCGTGGCGAAAGACTTGGCAGGACCCTGACGCAGTTCCGGCAGCGGTATCTGAAGCCGGAACAGATGTGCGGATATACGGTATACAAGTGGAAGGTGCAGCCGGGTGCAGAGAAGGCCATACAGGACAGGATCGGTGATATCTGCATGAGCATCGACTCAGCAGAGTATGCCAGCCTTCCGGATCTGCAGGTGATAGACCTGCCGGTGAACCTGGGGGCAGACCTTAAGAAATATCGTGACTTCAAGCGGCAACTGGTGCTGGAAGTCGGAGAGGACCAGCAGGTATTGGCAGCCAACGCTGGCGTACTGTGCGGGAAGCTGCTGCAGTACACTTCAGGGCAGATATATACCGAGGACCAGCAGACAGCCACGCTGCACGGCCACAAGCTGGAAGCGCTTGTGGATCTGATGGATGCCGCCAATCATGAACCTGTCCTGATTTTCTACTGGTTCAAGCATGAGAGAGACCGGATCCTGAAGAAACTTCATGACAGAGGCTTCATCGGTCTTCCGGGAGAAACCAAAGACGCTTTCAGGCGATGGAATGACCGGGAACTGGACTTCCTGCTGCTGCAGCCATCGAGTGCCGGACACGGTCTCAATCTGCAGGCAGGCGGACATATCGCTGTCTGGTACTCACTGCCAAACTGGAACCTGGAACTGTATCAGCAGGCAAACGCAAGACTGTACCGGCAGGGACAAAAAGAAAAGGTGGTCATTTACCACCTGCTCGCGAAGTATACAGTGGACGAGTCAATGCTGGCTGCACTGGGCAGCAAGTCTGATGTGCAGCAGTCCATGCTGGAGGCGCTTAGACGTTAGGAGAAAACTTATGAATGAAGAAGAAAGCGTTTATGAACGCATGCATAAATGGCTGTCTGACAGGATAGCAGATACGGAGCACGCAATGGATAGTTGCTCTGGCCCTGAGTGGGTTCACCACTCCAAGGTCCTTGGACCCTATAAAGCCTGCCTGGAGATGCTGGAGTCGCTTAAGATATAAAGCTAAAGAGGTGTTAACTTATGTTAAGTAAAATGGAAGTAAATTGGATCTGCACAAACTACGTCTCCGGCTATGTGACCAAGGACGATTTGCCTGGACTTGATGAGGATGAGTGCATTCCTTACATCGGGGTGCCGAATATGGTCCTGCCTGATGGCAGGCTGCGGACGTTTACTGTCGAGGAAATCATGGAAGCGTTGGAGGCAAGGAATGAGAGAGCTTGAAGACTTGGAAGAATGGTGCAATCGCCTGGCTTACGGGCTTGAGATGATTGGGGGCGCCTTTACAGAATGCGCAGAAGCGATTAATCGGGGTTTCCTCGATTTGAAGGCCAAAACTGAGCAGGAAAACCGTTCAATGTCTGAATCCCAGCGTTTCCGGACATTGAAAAGCGACCAGAGTCCGGTATAATTTGAGAGCATATATCGGTGGTCTTCAACCGGAAAGAGCTCTTGAACAGGGCTCTTTTTTGTCTCTTTTTACGCAATAGAGGTATGCAGGCCCTGTTGGGCAAGATTAAAATTGACCCGAGTCAATTACTCGTTTTGGAAGTTTAAGACAGGAGGCGCAAATGAAGACATCTACACGTTTGCTTATTTCCGCTTATAAAGAGAAATATAGGATTCAGAAGGAGAAAGATGAAAAGCAGCTGGAGCTGCTGGCTGTCAGGCACCGGATGACAGGGCTGTCCAAATCAGGGACGGAACTGACACCAGAGCAGGAGAATTCCAGCAAGCCGATGCCGACCACTGTTTCCCCAACGCACGATGACCAGAAGTTCCTGGGCCTGATGGAGCGGGCAGATGAGCTGGAACGGGAAATAGATTTTCTGGAACTGGCACTGCGTCAGACTCTGAAAATCGACAGACTGGATCTCAGGGACCAGCAGATGATGCATGAGCTGTATCATGGACACAGGCCTGTAGCTGATGTGGCCCACGACTTCGGTTTTGAGAAAAAGGCCATGTATCGACACTTGTATGGGGCTCTGGATGCGATAACCTGAAAAAAGCCTGCGTCAGCGTTATTTGCTCGGTAAGGCATGGGTTAAAAACCCGATGAGTGATATCCTTCCCTTAAAGAAAGGGAAGGATATGAATAAGAATAAACTAATAATTCATTTTCAAGGGGAAAGGGAGATCAATCTCAAGACTCTTTCTCGTTCCTTGCAGGGGTTAAACAGCGCTCTGGATGGTTTGAAGAAATATGTAGATACCGAGTCTAACACAACGTTTGAAGTTGATAGTATTTCTCCTGGCAGTTTTTCGATAACGCTTGTTGAGGTAGTTGGTCTGGTTCAGAACACTTTACCACTTCTGGATAACGCGGTTAGCGCTTTGGCAGGGCTTAAAGAGCTTCTAAAACTGCGAAAATGTTTAAATGGTAAGCCCCCAGAAAGTGTGAAGAAGGAAGGAGTGAATGTGGTTATAACCGGAGATGGGAATTCCGTTTCTATCAGCAACGAAGTCTACTATGCCTACCGGGATGATCAAAAAATTGAAAGGGGTTTAGCCCGAATCAGTAGAGCCGTTTCAACTGATTCTAGTAGGGATGGTATCGAGTTTGATTTTGACATCAACGATGATCGTTCCGCGATTGTCTATTCCGAGGACGATTTGATTGCTACTTCTAAGGCGCTACCCCTCGAAGCGCAGAGAGAAGAAAAGACCACAATTACCAGTACAGTTGGTATTAGGAAAGTGAACTTTCAAAGGCCAACAAGTAAATGGGAGCTTTTGTTCTTGGGAAAGAGTATAGAGGCAGAGATAGTTGATGAAGATTGGCTCAACCGATTCTCAGCCGGGGATATTGATTTAAATGCCAAATCAAAGATGTCAGTCAAAATGGACATTTATACCGTAGGCGAAACGGTGATTCGTTATGTGATTACTGAAATACTGGATTCATAGATGAGAAATAACAGGGCCTATGGCAAACCGTACTGCGCCCTGCAATCGCCCAGTAGATAACTGTATTTTGAAAGATGCCACTAGTGCGCTTTTCAAGGTGATAAAATGATATCGTCGAAAGAAATCGACCAGAGCAGCAATCAAAGCCGGATGAGGTCATGGACTTGTCCGGCTTTTATTCTGCCCATTTTTCGGTTTGTGGAATCCCCGCCTCTGTTTTTTGCTCCTTCTTTTTCCAGAGGTTGGGCTTCGACAGACCGAAGGTTCTGAAAGGAGGACCGCTATGACAGACAGACAAATGATGTTCGCTGATGAATACCTGGCAAACGGTCTTCAGGCGGCCAAGGCGTATATGGCTGTTTACAGGACCGTTAAAACAAAGCAGGTTGCAGCTGCTGCGGCTTCAAGACTCCTTGAGCGGCCGGACGTCAAAGAATACATCCAGGGACGCCTGAAGGACATCCAGAACGAGAAGACCGCCGATGCGCAGGAAATACTGGAGTACCTCACGAACGTGATGAGAGGGCAGCAGACGGATGAGCTGCTGACGATGGACGGCTGCATCAGGGATCTCAAGGTCAATACCAAGGACCGGAACAAAGCGGCTGAGCTGCTGGGCAAATATCACGGCCTGTTCGAGAAGAACATGAACGTGACAGTGGAAGTGCCGATTTTCAAGGGGGAATCCGCTCTTGAAGACTAGAGACATTTACCTGCCCGACATCGTGGGCAAAGGGTATGCAACATTCTGGAACTTCCGAGGGCGTTATCGGGTGTGCAAGGGCAGCCGAGCCAGCAAGAAGTCGAAGACAACGGCCCTGTGGTTCATCTACAATCTGATGAAACACCCGCAGGCCAACCTGCTGGTAGTCCGCAAGGTATTCGGAACACTCAAGGATTCCAGCTATTCTGATCTGATCTGGGCGCAGAATCGCCTGGGTGTCTCTCACCTTTGGATAAACCGCCAGTCACCGCTGGAGATGGTCTACAGCCCCACAGGGCAGAAGATTTTGTTCCGGGGACTGGATGACCCGCTGAAAGTCACCTCCATCACAGTGGAGAGTGGCTGTCTATGCTGGGCGTGGCTTAACATATCGGGTCACGTAAAACTTCTCTAATTGCTGGAACCCCCTAACGTAAAGACGAGGGCAATCAGCAGCGAAACTATTTAACAAAACAACGGACATGATACAGCGATGTTATGAAGAATGACAGCGAAATCTGGAAAGATATCGACGGGCTTGAAGGCGAATATCAAGTCAGCAGTTTTGGGCGGGTAAAAAGCCTCTCGCGTTGGATTGGAACATCACTGCACGAGGACCGAATCCTTGCTCAATCGAAGACGAAAGACGGGTACTTGAAAGTTCGGTTGAGTTCCAAAAAGAAGAATATAGACTGGACAAGAAGAGTTCACAGACTAGTGGCTGAAGCTTTTATTCCTAACCCGAACGGCCTTGAAACGGTAAACCATAAGGATGGGGATAAAGAAAACAACCGTGTAGATAATCTTGAGTGGATGGACAGAAAAGACCAACTTTTCCATGCTTATCAACTTGAGCTTAAGAAACCTAGCCAAGGAGCCACAAATACTCAATCTAAACTGAGCGAGGAGGATGTCAGATATATTCGAGAGCACTACGTGAGAAATAGCAAGGAATTCGGCACTGTTGCGTTATCACGGAAATTTCGGGTATCAAATAGGGTAATCGGTCTTGTAACTCGTGGCTTGTCCTATAAAAATGTTAAATAGAACGTTCAACGACTATCGAAAGCAAAAAGAGGGGCTAACCCTCTTTTTAGTTAGTAGAGTAGGCTTCAAGGGGAGCCGAAACGGGAAGCACGTCTTAGGACGCGAAGATATAGTCTGCACTTCATGGAAACATGAAGAGGGTAGCCGGAGCCGGGTTATCCGTAACAATAAGCGAAGAAGCCTTTGAGGTCCTGAAGGAGGAAGACTTCCAGATCCTTGATGAATCCATCCGTGGTGAAGTGCCGGCCGGCCTGTGGAAGCAGTGGACCATCACCTTCAACCCGTGGTCAGACCGGCACTGGCTGAAACACCGGTTCTTCGATGACATTGTCGGGAAAGACAGTGAGGGGAATCCGGTCTACAAGACCCGCCAGACGCCTGTCAGCGCTGATGGCAGCATTCTGGCCATGACTACCAACTACACCTGCAACGAGTGGCTGGACGCCGCAGACAGGCGCCTGTTCGAGGATATGAAGGCGCGGAACCCGAAACGGTACCAGGTGGCTGGACTGGGAAATTGGGGCATCGTGGACGGGCTGGTATATGAGAACTGGCGGGAGGAAGCATTCACGCTTGAGCAGGTCAAACCGTTCATACGAGTTTGCGGCATAGATTTTGGTTTTACCAATGATCCAGCCGCTTTTTTTGATGGCTACATCGATACGCCCAACCGCCGTCTGTATGTCTGGAATGAGATTTACGAAAAAGGCCTATCAAACCGGCGCTTTGCCGACAAGATCCGGAAGATGGAGCCCAGCACCACAGTGATAACCGCTGATGGTGCCGAGCCCAAGTCCATTGCTGAAATGAATGGTTATGGCCTGCGACTTAAACCTTCAAAGAAAGGCAAGGACTCCATCCTGAACGGTATCCAGTTCCTACAGGACTTTGAAATCATCATTCATCCCCGCTGCCGGAACTTCCTGACAGAGATTTCCTGCTATGTCTGGGACAAAGACCGGTATGGGAAAGCGATCAACAAACCGGTGGACGATTTCAACCATCTCATGGACGCCATGAGGTACGCCACAGAAGACTACATACGGGCCGCAAAGACGGTCATGAAGACATTCAAGCTTTAGGAGGTAATGAGCTATGGCTTACAAATCACAGCAACCATTCAGGCTGCCGGCACCCATTAGATGCGGACCTGAAGAAGCTCAGGACCTGAGCATGGAGAAAATCGAGTATTTCATCCAGCAGCATCAGGAGTTCATGCCGAGGTATCAGTACCTGGAAAATCTGTACCGGGGACTGCACACGATTTTTCACGATGAACCGAAACCGGTATGGGAACCGGACCATCGCATGGCAGTGAACTTTCCGTTGTACATCACATCCACTTTCTGCGGCTTTGGTTACGGCATCCCCATCAAGGTGACGCACGAAGATGAATCCTTCCTGGAATCTCTGGCGGCTTTCGAGGAGGCCAATGAGATCGATGACCATAACAGCGAGCTTATCAAGCAAACCTGTATTCACGGCCATGCCTTCGAGTACATGTATCAGGACGAAGACGGAAACACCCGCGTGTCCGTCCTGAAACCCTCTCAGTGCTTCGTTGTGTACGACAACAGCATAGAAGAGCGGGCGCTGTTCGCCATCCGGTATGGTAGCCATACCCGGAGCCTTTCGGACAAGACGATGGTCCTGTATGGCGAAGTCATGACCGCAGACACCCGGGTGTACTTCGACGATGGCCGTATCACGGACGAGCAGCCGCAGCCTTACGGGAAAATCAACGTGGTGGAGTGGAGACTCAACGATGAGCGAATGGGTCTGTACGAGCCTGTAGGAGCCTTGTGCGAGACCTACGAGCGTGTCCTGTCCAACAAAGCCAACGACGTGGCAGCTTTTGCGGAAGCCATCCTGAAAATCGTTGGGGCGGACATGGCGCCAGAAAACGCCAGGGAAGCTCTCATCAATCGCATCATGATCCTTGTGAAGGAAGGTACCGGGGACACAGAGACCAATGCTGATGCCGACTATCTGACAAAGCCTTCTGCTGATGGAACGCAGGAGAACCTGCTGGACCGGCTGCAGGAGCTGATTTTCACCATTTCCCAGGTGGCCAACATCTCTGACGAATCCTTTGGATCTGCAACCTCCGGGGTGTCTCTCAGCTACAAGCTGCTGGCCATGAGCAATCTTGCCAAGTCCTTCGACACGAAGATTTCCAAGTCCATCCGGAAGCGGTGCAAGCTCTTCTGCCAGCTGCAGACCAACACACCTGACAAAGACGCTTGGAAAGGTATCACCCTGCAGTTCACCCGTAACATCCCCAACAACATTGCTGAGGAAGTCCAGACAGCTGTCCAGGCAACGACTCTTACGTCCCAGGAAACAGCTCTTGGTCTTCTGTCCTTCGTGCCAGACCCGAAAGCGGAGCTGGAGCGAATGGAGAAAGAGAAAAAAGCAGCGCAGCCTGACCTGCTGGATTTCAACAGCCACCGGGAAGTAGAGCTTACGGACGACACCGAGGAGGAAACCGCGGGAGATGAGCAGCGCTGATTACTGGAAAAAACGAGAGCAAGAGTGGCTGAAGGAATGCGAAAAAGAAGAAAAAGGCTGGTCTGAAGAGCTTTATCAAATCTACCAGAATCTGGGGGATGAGATAGAAGAACAGATCAACCTTTTTATTTCACGCTTTGGGGAAGGTCGCCAGTTGGACATTACAGAGGCAAGGAAGTATCTGGATTCGACAGACATAGAATTCTATGCACGGCGGGCTGAATACTACTGTCGAATGGCTGCTCTCGATATGGAAGCGGGGACAACAGACCGGGCCAAAGAATACTTCTCTGAACAGGCAAACGAGGAGATGGCCCGTTACAACGCCACAATGAAAATCAACCGCCTGAGAATGCTCCAGTCCCAAATGAATCTGCGGATTCTGAACGCCCAATGCAAAACGGAATCGGTTTTGGAGGCAGCTCTAACTGAGCGCACTGTGGAAGAATTTGAACGGCAGGCAGGGATTTTGGGGGATACAGTTCTCAACAACGTTCAAAATGCAGAGGTTATTGCAAACGCACCTTTTCACGGGGCTACATTCTCCAAACGTATCTGGGGGACACAGCAGGACCAGCTCCAGAAGCAGATGACCAAATTGATGACAGATGGGCTGGTTTTAGGAAAAAACCCCAGAGTTTTGGCCCGGGATTTGCGAAAAGTAATCAACGTTGCCCCTAAGCAGGCAGAGCGCTTGATGCGTACCGAGCTTAATCGATGCCAGATAGAAGCCGATAGAGCCAGCTATAAAAGTGCCGGGCTCAACCAGTATACGTTCATAGCTAACAGCGGATGCTGTCACCATTGTCAGGATCTGGACGGCGAACATTTTGACCTGGAGGATATGCAATCCGGTAAAACCGCCCCGCCCATGCATCCAAACTGCAGATGCAGTACTGCCGGGTACATGAAAAGGGAGGACGATGGCATTACTGATGAGGACGTGGATCTGTTTGACAAATGGTCAGAGACTTTCGAAGAGCACGGCTTAACCTGGGAGGAGTGGAAAAATCTCGACGGCTTCGACCATAACCGTATTCAAAAGGATAGATATATTCACGAAGATAAAATTAAAAAATTCTTGTTAAAACCCGGTGCAAAGCACGCGCAGGAGTTTTTTGATGTTGGGTATACAGAAAATGACTGGAAGCAACTAGAGACTGACATCCTTTCCCAATATACAAATGCGTCGTATGATAGGAGCAAAGGAAATTATGGTCAGAGATTTTCAATAACCATGGATCTTGGCATAGATAAAAAAAGGCCATTCCAAGTAGTCTGGGGAGAGGACGGAGACAGATTTAAGCTGGTGACAGCGCATCGTATCCCAGTAGGAGGTTAGCAATGTTTAATATGTATGATCATGTAAGGGTTAAAGCAACTGGAGTATACGGAACCATTGTAGATGAGTATGGAGATGGATGGCTTGTTATTGATCCCGATGTTGTAACGGATTCGTGGTCCCTTATAGACGCTAAAGCTGAGGAACTAGAAGAAGCCTAAAGAGCCTTCACGGGCTCTTTTCTTATGGAAGGAAAACACGGAGCTTACGAACGTTATTATAGTAAGAAAGGTGTAGTATATGTGAATAGAGCAAACAATCAAATACGGACCGCATACTCCTCAAAGGACTGCTCAGAGAGTATACTTAAAACAATAGAGGTATATGAGAAATGGATGCACGATTGAAGGCGGAATACATGTCTTGTCCACTTGTAAACGGCGAAATCATTCATTATCCTGAATGCTTTGATGTTCACTGTGTTTTAGAGGACGGCGCCCCTAAGTGGACTGCCAGAGAGGATATGTTCAATCATGAAGATTGGAAAGATATCTGCCTAAAATGTCCTTATCACTACCATGACTGAAGTCGATAAACCGGCTTGAGAATTGAGAATGCATCAGAGTCCTTAGGGACTCTTTTCTTATGAAAGGAGAGCAGAGTATGGCAAAAGATGATTACTTTAAAATTCTTTTTATAGTCCTGAATGATTTATACGGCCACTTGAAAGACGGGACAAGGGTTCAGCTGGATGACATTTCTCCGGAAACACTGAAAATTCCTGATTCCTATTGGCTGAGTATAGTGAAAAATGCCTGTGAGAAGGGGCTGATCACCGGCCCGAAATTCAGGAACACCAAATCAGGATTGGCGGTGGTGAACCTTGATGGCATGGAAATCACCATGGATGGCGTGGATTTCTTACAGAATAACTCACAGATGAAAAAGGTATACGATATTCTGAAAGAAATGAGAGACTGGATTCCAGTGGTTTAAAAAGGAGCCGACTCGGCTTTTTGTTTGGGAGGAAGAATGAAGCTGAATATCCTTGGAACCGAGTACAGAGTCATCACGAAGGCCCTGAAAGACTGTGATGGAGAGTGTGATGCCATCCGAAAGCGTATCGTCATTCACGATATGTCAGACTACACCAAAGAGCAGAGGTCCTTCCGACGCAAGGAGGTCCTGCGCCACGAAATCGTTCATGCCTTTCTGGCGGAAAGCGGGCTGCAGGCAGATACATCCAAAGCCCGTGCCTGGGCAATGAATGAGGAAATGGTGGACTGGATAGCCCGCCAGGGTCCTAAGATTTTCCAGACATTCAGGGAGGCCGATGCCATGTGATACAAGTAAAGATACTCAGGCTGCAGGGCTTGAATGAAATACATCTGGAAGCATCCGGACATGCCGGATATGCTGAGCCGGGCAGAGATATCGTCTGTTCGGCTTTTTCCATGCTGTGGCAGAATCTGGCAGGATCCGTCAGGAACCTGACGAAAGCCAGAGTCAAAGACAGCCTGACTAATACCGGGACGCATGTCCTGGAATTCACACCAATCACTGATAAACGGATGCTGCTTCTGCTTGAGTCTTTCAGGCAGGGAGTACAGAGTCTGCAGGACGCTTATCCGGATTGCGTTCAGCTGGCTGAGTATTGAGCATCTAAAAATATGTCCAAGCCTGATGACTTAAAAAGCTGCGGTTTCGGTCCAAGCCTGAAGACGGTAAAAGCTGTGGGAGGTTTTATGAAAGACAACTATAAGAGCATTGATCTGCAGATGTTTGCGGAGGATGAGTCCGCTGCTGAAACAGAAACGACAGCGGAACAGGAAACGGAACAGCCGGAAGGGAAGACTTACACCGACAAAGAAGTGGATGAGATCGTCTCTAAAAAGCTGGCCAGAAAACAGAAAGAGTTCGACAAGCTGCTGGAAGCAGAGAAAACCAAAGCCGCACAGGACGCTGTGACGGAAGCGGAGAAGCTGCGGAAGATGAACGAGGAACAGCGAAAGCAGTATGAGACGGAAAAGGCAGAGCGGGAGAAGTCCGAACTGCAGAACCGTATCGCCCAGCTGGAAAGAGAAGCAGCGCGCAACGAGCTTTCCAAAACAGCCGCAAAGATTCTTGAGGAATCACATAAGATCATCGCGACTCAGGAGCTTCTGGATTTCGTGGTGGGGGATACTGCCGAGGAAACGCAGGCCCAGATTGACAAATTCGTGAAGATCCACAACGACATCAATGCCCGTGCTGCCCAGGAGAAGGCCAGAGGCAAGACCCCAGTGGCTTTTGGACAGGGCAAAGCACAGCAGGATTCTTATTTTGAAGCCGCAATTGGCAAGTACAGAAAGTAGGTAATTATGACTGAAAAAACTCTCAACCTGCAGATGTTTGCAGAGGGTGACACCCAGACTCCGGCATCCCCGGTAACACCTGCACCAACTGTGGGAAACGCTCGTTCCTTCCAGTCTCAGTTCAAGGAGATGCTGAACGCAGTATTCGGCGCCCGTTCCGTGTTCGGCGACTTCTTCGCCAATGGTCTGGAGGTGCTGGATGGTGTTTCCGACAATGAAACCGCGTTCCGCGTAAAAACCACTGATATTCCGGTAGCAGTAGGCGGAGCATACGATACCAACAAAGACAATGTCTTTGGCGATGGTTCTGCGGGCTCTTCTCGTTTCGGGGATATGACCGAGATCATCTACAAAGAGACCTCGGTACCCTATACCGGCGGTTGGACTATCCACGAAGGTCTGGACCGCTACACTGTGAACCACAACTTCGAGCAGGCACTGGTAGACCGTCAGGAGCAGCAGGCCATTGCGAAGACCGAATGGTATAACAAGACTCACGGCAAGTTCGTTTCCGACAGCGCTGGGCAGACAGAGACTCTGGCGTCCTATACTGACGCCAACATCCTGAAGCTGTTCAACGCTCTGACCAAGTACTTCGTCGACAACCAGATCGTGGGTACCAAGGTCATCAAGGTAGCTCCGGATCTGTACAACGCCCTGGTAGACCACGCTCTGACTACCACCGCCAAGCACTCCGCAGCCAGCATCGACGAGAACGGTATCGTTCGGTTCAAGGGCTTCACCATCGAACAGATTCCGACTGCGTACTTCCAGACCGGTGAGGTAGCTTACGCCTACGTGACCGGCATCGCCAAGGCATTCACTGGCATCACCACTGCCCGGACCATCGAGGCTACCACGTTTGACGGCGTTGAGATCCAGGCAGCAGCCAAGACCGGTGAGTACATCCTGCCTGTGAACAAGAAGGCTGTCGTGAAGGTAAAGCTGGGTACAGGAGCCTAGCCTATGGCAGCCGAGACGTATCTGGACGATATCCGGCTGCTTGCAGGAATCGAAGACGGGAGTCAGGACAAACTCTTGACACTCATCATCAGGATGACAGAGTCCCGTCTTCTGACCCTGCTTGAATCCCCTGAGGTTCCGGATTCTCTGGGCTATATCGTGCTGGAGGTATCCACTGCCCGGTACAACAGAATCGGCTCAGAAGGGCTGTCCTCGCATACTCAAGACGGTGAATCCCTGAACTTTGTGGATTCTGACTTTGACCGCTTTGCAGCGGACATAGAGACCTGGAAAACGGCACAGAAGACCACGGCGAATTGGAAGGTGAAGTTCCTGTGAGATATGACACCCGAGTGGAACTGATTCACCAGGAGCCCGGCGCTTATGATCCGCTGACAGGCAACTATGCAGATGCTGTGGAGGTGTCAAAGACCGTATGGGCAGACGTAACGGATACAGGCTTGCAGGAAAAGGCGCTGATAGGCGGTAAGGCGGGCGAAGATTCCAGAACTGTCCGGCTGCAGCAGAAACCAGACTTCCAGTTTGAGAAAGTCTGTATCGACGGGAAGCTATACCAGATTGACACTGTGCGCAGATATCGGATAAGGGAAACCCTCTACGTTTCTCGGGTGAGTACATGAGGCTTAAGTGCGATGTAAAAGGCCTGAATAAGCTCCAGAAGAAGTTGCTCAAAGCGGCGGATAAGTCGAAGATTCGGGATACGGTCGAGCGTAATACGACAGAACTTCAGGAAAAGGCTATGCGAAAAGTCCCCGTTGACACCGGTCATTTACAGGGTTCTATTGGCTTTACTACTTCAAAAGACGGCATGACCGGCACAGTCAGGGCTCAGGCTGATTATTCCCAGTATGTAGAATTGGGAACGCGCTATATGCAGGCGCAGCCGTATATGAAACCTGCTTTTGATAGCCAAAAGGATATCTTCATCAAAGACTTGAAAAAAGACATTATCGAGTCCCTGAAGTAAGAAGGTGATGAAATGAGTCCAGCGCAGGAACTGTATTCGGGAATGCTTGTGAAACTGAGAGATTCGTTTCCCGGTAAAGTCTGGGATGGTGATTTGATCGTGCCAGAAGGTACACCATATCCCTTTATCCAGATGGGCAATACGCAGGATCTGTCAGAGTTCGGCGTAAAAGGCGGCTTCTTCGGCAAGGCAAGTCTGGATATCCACGTATGGCATAACGACCCGAGGAAACGGGGGGACTTCTCCAACCTGATGTTCAGCATCCGCAGACTTGCCGCTCAGCTGTCAGCCACTCCTGGCTATGGCTGGTGCCTGTCCGGATCTGACGAACAGGTCATTCCTGACAACACAACCAAAGAACCCCTGATGCATGGGGTTCTTTCTTTTGAATTCAAATATTGGAGGAAGAAATCATGACCAAGAAAATCAATCTCCAGGTGTTTGCCGGCGACCCCATTCAGGGTGCCAAGAACATCTATGTCCTTCGCCGGCTGGCGGACCGGACACAGGAGGCCGCCACTGTCCTGGCATTCCAGGAGGAAGGTACTACCACGATGTCCAAGGACGCCGATACCGTTGCCACCAAAGACGGGACTATCCGTGTACCGGGTGCTGCAGAAATCGAGCTGTCCCTGACCTCTATCCTGACCACAGGGGATCCGATGATTGCCAAGCTGAAAACGGCTCTGCTGAACGGCGAGGTGATGGAAATCTGGGAAGTGAACACCGCAGAAAAGGGAACCGGTGAGAACGCTGATAAGTACCCGGCTGACTACTACCGCGGATATCTGACCAACTACGAAAAGAGCTCCAACTCGGAGGACTTTGCTGAGCTGTCTCTGGATATCGGTGTATTCGGCAATCCGCAGTCTGGTTACGTCACTCTGAGCCGTGAGCAGGAGGAAGCAGCGCTGTATGCCTTCGCAGATGTGGCCAAAGCTGCTGATACTGATACTGAATAGCATCATTTTCATAAGGAGCCTGCACAGGCTCCTTTTACTTTTATGGATCTATGTGTGGGAGGAAAAAACCATGGAACTGACAATCAAAGATAAAACATATCCGCTTAAAGCGTCTTTTGCTTTTCTTCGCAAGATCGAGTCTAAATCCGTAAAGGAATCGTCCGGCGAAAAAATAGACATCGGCCTGGCCAACACAGTTATCCAGATCCGCGACGCTGGGGACATGAGGGAACTGGTAGATCTGGTGCTGGCGCTCAATACCGGTCAGAGCCCGAAGCTGGAAAAGGGCATCGTCGAGAATTACGTGGAAGAGTGCGAGGACATCGAGGGCTTCGTTAATGAGGTGCTGGATTTTTTGTTCGCAGCGAATGTCTGCAAACTGCGTCTGAAGAAGTTCGGTCTGACTCCGACACCGGAGAACGAGGAAGAGAAGGAAGAGAAACCGGACATCAAAGCATAGACCAGCTGATAGATGAGGTTGCTGTCACCTGCTTTCGGTATTTCGGATACAACACCATGGACCAGGTACTGAATCTGGATATGAAGGAGTATCGGCTGCTGTGTGAAGCGCAGGAGCTCAAGAACATCGACAGGCAGTTCTGGATCCATCTGCAGGCCTTTGTAAACAACAAAGCGACGCTGCGGGACAGGAAAGGCAAGCTCATCTATGGCAGGTTTGAAAAACTGTTTGATTATGAAGCGGCTCTGTCCAGGAAAGACAGAAAGAAACGGCAGGAGAAACCAATGAATCCTCGCCTAGAGAACATGAAACGGTTCTTAAAACTACGGAAAGGAGGGAATACCAGTGAGCAATAAAGTGGAAGCCGTCCTGACCGCGAGAGATGACGGACTCACTAAAGCGCTTGAGAAGATCACGCAGGCTATTGCCAAGGTGAAGAGCGCTGTAGATCGAGTCGGGGATATCATCCTGAAAGCTCAGGATGCCGGTGCCTCAGCGACAATCAAGAAGGTTGCTGAGAGCGCTGACGAGCTCGGTAAGAAGCAGGTTGAGACCACAATTGAAGCTGAAAACCGAGCAGGTCCTGAGATCAAAGAGGCAAAAGCTGAACTGGACACAGTTGACGGCAAGACGGCCGAGGCCGAACTTACAGCGGAAGATTCAGCATCCAAAGTAGTCGAGAAGGTTATGGATGTAGCCAGGCAGCTGGGTACAACCAAAGCCGAGGCCCAACTGGAGGCTAAAGACAATGCCTCAAAGCCGGCGCAGGCAGCAAAGAAAGCACTCGACGAATTGAAATCTGTCAAGGCTGTCGCTGAGCTGAGCGCCAAAGACAAAGCTTCTGCCAAGGTGAAAGAAGTCTTTAACAAGGTGAAGCAGATTGCCTCGCATCCAGGCGAGGTCATCCTCAACGCCAAGGACAGGGCAAAAGCCACCCTTGCAGAAGTTTCGGCAAAGGTAAAGGCACTGGCCAAAGAGACCGCTGCACCGACCATTGATGCGAAGGATGGTCCCTTCAACGAGAAGGTAAACTCCGTCAAGGAAAAGCTGTCTGCCCTCTCCAATGCCACCAGCACCATTGCTTTTGGATTCCTGCAGTCGGCTGGACAGAAAGCGTTCTCGGCACTGTCTGGATCCATTGACGGAGCGGTGAGTAGATACGACACGCTCCAGCAGTTCCCGAAAGTCATGGGGCAGATGGGGTTCTCTGCAGAAGATGCAGCCAAGACAATCAATAATCTGTCCGATGGAATTGACGGTTTGCCGACTACGCTGGACGGCATCGTTGCCAACGCGAAGAACCTGACCCTGACGCTTGGCGACATGGATAAAGGGGCAAATACAGCCATTGCCTTCAACAACGCCATGCTGGCGTCTGGCGCATCCACGGAAGACGCTGACCGGGCCCTGACCCAGTACACACAGATGCTGGCTGCAGGCAAGGTTGACATGCAGTCCTGGAACTCCATGCAGACCGCAGGCAAGTATGCCCTGACTGAAGTGGCCAAAGAACTGGGCATCACTTCCGGCAGTACACAGGAGCTCTATGACAAACTCCAGAAGGGGAATATCTCTCTGGATCAGTTCAACGATGCGCTTATCAAGGTTGCCGGCTCAGGTTCCAAGATGGCGGATACAGCTCGGATGTCCATCGAAGGTATCGGTACATCGCTGAAGAACCTTGCCAATGCCGGCAAGAAAAACATGGCGAACCTGCTGGGGACTGTCGATGAGGCTCTGGGCAAATCAGGAATGAGCATTGCTAAAACCATCGACGGCCTGAAAAACAGCATCAACGCTGTGTTCGGCAAAATCGAGAAGGACGCCAATGGCGTCGTCACTTCGATGAGTGGCATCTCCGCCGCTGTGTATACGGTCCTGACTCAGCTCACCTCTTACGGGGCGGGCTTTTTTGAACCCCTTATCACAGGGGCACAGAAACTGAAAGCCGGACTTTCGGGTGCCTTTGACAGCTTTCTGAACAATGCCCTCCCGAACCTGACCATGCAGCTGGCGAATATGGGAAATCTTATTGGCAAGGTTGCAGGGCAGTTCGGGGACATGCTCGGTTCCATTGACATGTCCTTTCTTTCCGGTATTGTCAATGGTTTGACCGCCAAATTCCGGGCTCTGCTGGATATAGCCGGTCAGCTGTTCCAGAAGCTCAAGGAGACAGGCACTGCCAACAAACTGGCGGAGGCTTTCGGCAAGATTGGCCAATGCGTTAATGACATGTTCATGTGCATGGCCCGGTCAGGAGCTATGGATAAGCTGCTGGATCTGTTTGTTCAGCTGATCAGCGTACTGGCGGATGTGACTTCTGCAGTCGCGGATTTCATTGCCGGGCTGGACCAAGACTTTCTGGGCAACGTCGTTACAGGTGTGGCTGGGGCTATCGCAGCTTTCAAGGGCTTCTCCTTCCTGAAGAGCTTCAATCCCCTCGAAGGCTTCCTGAAACTGTTTAAAAAGGGCACTGGTGAACCAGTCAAGCAGACACAGGCTATGAAAAGCAAGGTGGCTCAGATTCTTTCATCATTCGGTGACCTGTTCATGGGCCTGGGCGATGGAATCAAGTCTGCCCTGCAGGGCGTTGGTTCTGTGATTGAGTCTATCGGGGCTTCTATTGGGGTGGCATTCGAAGGCTTCGGTGAGGCTATGAAGATGGCCAACCCTGTCAACCTGCTGGCATTTGGCGCAGCACTGTTCATGGTTTCGGCCGGGATCGCGCTGATTGGTTCCCAGGGCGAAGGTTTCGCACAGATCATTGAATCATTTGGAACAGCCTTTGCTGCTGCAGCTCCGGGTATTGAGGCTGTGGGTGATGCCATCGGCACAGTGGTTGAAGCCGTTGGTGTTGCCATCGCCAACATTCTGGTAGCTATCGCACCTTTCGCTACGCAGCTGGCTGAAGCGTTTGCTATCTGCTCCACAGCAATTGCAGAGAGTGTAGCCATCATCATCCAGGCAGTCACACCGCTTGTGGAAGTGGTTGGTGGAATTATCACCGCTCTGGTGCAGATCATTACAGACGCCATCGTACAGATCGTTCAGGCAATCATGCCCGCGGCTCCTGCTTTCGCACAGATGGTTGAATCCATCTCCCAGGGAGTGCAGGCGGTTTGTGCGGCATTCAGTACCCTGGTGGCTCAGGTTCCTGCCATCCTGTCAGGACTACAGGGAGTCATTGAGTCCATTTTCGGAGGGATCCAGGGAACACTGGACAGTTTTGGAGAGGCAGCCCAGAAGTGCGGCGAAGGCATCAAAACAGCCTTCGATGGTGTAGCCGACGTCATTCAGTCCTTCGGGGATGCTGTGAACAACATTCTTTCCGGTGTGGCTGGCGTCATTGATTCGATTGGAACCGCCTGTCTGAATGCGGGCAGAGGATTCGACAAGCTTGCAGATGGAGTCGTCAAGATCACCAGTCTGAACCTGCTCGATATGGTTGCAAGTCTCGGAGCCCTTGCAGGGCAGCTTGTGGCCATCGGCGCTGCCGGAGCGACTCTCGGAGACACTGGAACTCAGATGCAGGCGCTGGGTACAGGTCTGATGATGATCCAGGCTTCTGCCACTGGTGCTATTGCGGCCATGCAGAATTTCAGCAGCATCACCACACAGCTGCAGCAGGTTGGTGCCTGCGCACCGCAGGTGACACTGGCAGCCAATGCAATCACACAGTTCTCTGCATCAGCTGTAGCAGCCATGACCGGACTCATGGGGGCAATGGTTGGTCTGACAGCCTTTACCAGCGCCATGACAACGACAACGGCAGCTGTCCAGGCTGCTGGCGCCGGTGTTCTGACCGCATCTGCAGCATTTACAGCCATAGGTGCCGCAGCTTCCAGCTCCGCCTCCGGGCTCGGCGCTGTGGCTTCCGCAGCTTCCAGAGTCGCAGTATCCTTTGCTTCTCTGACAGCTGCAGCTGTATCCGCGATGAGCGGTATGACCTCCGCTGTCCGGTCTGCAATGTCCGGCGTTGTATCTTCCATCACCTCCGGCATGAGCAGGGCTGCCAAAGCTGTACAGACGGGTTGCAGATCTATGGTGTCTGCCATGACCGCCAGTGTATCGGCAATGACAGCCGCCGGCAGAGCAGCTGGAACTGGTGCAGCCAATGGGCTTCGGTCTGGCGTGGCTCCAATGCCTTCCATCGCCAGAGCAGCCTGCGCTTCTGCGGTTGCGGCAATATCCGGCTACTACGGCGCGGCGTATTCCGCCGGTGCCTACATCGGTATGGGTCTTGCCAACGGTATGGCCAGTCAGCTTGGCAGAGTTCGCAGCATCGCAGCGCAACTTGCCGACGCCGCTGCCGAAGCTACCAGAAAAGCAGCGGTGGTAAGGTCACCATCCCGTGTGTTCATGGAAATCGGTGGCTACATGGGCGAGGGTCTGGCAATCGGTATTGAAGATATGTCCAAACGGGTGACTGGTGCGGCCCGTGACCTGATGGACTATTCCGGCCTTGCGGATCCGATGCGCCTTGCAATGGCAGGCGGCGGAAGCATGAGCCTGGATGAAAACTATGGCCTGAAGCTGGAAGTGAATCCAGTTGTATCTGTGCAGGTTGACGGTCGGGAAATCGCCCGGGCGACAGCCAAGCCGATGCAGAAGGAACTGGATAAACAGAGCATGATGAGCAGGAAACTGAAAGGAGAGTATTGATGTACGAATTCGTGGATATCAACGAGCTGCCCGGTACAGAGTCAGTGCCGGCGGAGGCCGTGAAGTATAACGGCACCTGGCTGGATACTACGGTCCCGGGCTTTCGGACACTGAACGTCTCCGGCAGGGAACTGCTGACAAAAGAAGTCAGGGAGAAATCCATCCCTGGCATTGACGGTAATACCTATCTGGGAAGGGATGTCCCTTCCCGGACCATTACCGTTCGCTATGCCCTGACAGCTCCCACAGCTTTGATGTTCCGGGAAAGATATAACAAACTGATGTCTATCCTCAACGCCGAGCAGGTGCAGGTGATTTTCAATGATGAACCTGATAAATACTTCATCGGCACTGCCATCGGCGGAGAGAATCCAGACCCCGGCAGACTGTCAGTGGTGGGTGAGATTGAAATCTACTGCTCTGACCCATTCAAGTACTCCACCACAGAAAAATCCATCCCCATCACGGGTAACACTCTGACCATCACCAACAACGGGACCGTCCCGGCATCGGTCAGATACGAAATCAAGCTGAATCAGGAAAACGGATATCTCGGCATCGCCTCCGAACATGGCGCAATGGAGTTTGGAAAGCGGGAGGAAGCTGACGGACAGACTTACCAGCAGACGGAGTATCTGCTGGGGCTGCCTGATTTCATTGCTGCCCCGGATGATA
>NZ_CAJUPA010000023.1 GCF_910588395.1 uncultured Faecalibaculum sp.
ATAATCGTGGCTGGACTTTCACCAGCTAGAAGTGCACCATGCCCGGTACACATCAAAAACGCTGATCCTGTGTGGACCAGCGTTTTTTTTGCATTCCGTCATGTCCCGACTGCAGCCATGCACAGGCACGCTGATCAGGACAGGCAGCAGGAATCAGCCGGCAACGGCATCATTCAGGAAGAACTGCACAGTCAGACAGCTTTGTTTCGGAAACTGAAACCGGTCTCTTGCACGCTTCGATGGGGCAGAAACCGTTGGCATTGGAGAGAATCTGCTGGTACAAGGGCCTATGCCAGTGCCTGAGACTCTGTCTGCCACCTGCACTCAGGCGCAATATGGTCGTTTCCGCGGACGCCAGCCAGGTTACAGCGGTTCGTCAGCTGTTACATCTCTGTGGAAAAAACTGCCAAAATGTAGGAATAATATAGGATTTCAGCCCGCTGAAAAGTGCATACAGCTCCCAGAACTGATTCCATATCCGCAAATGAAAGCGATTCCGGTTTCCAGGTATCAGTACTGCAGGCAGACTGCGCTGCTTCATTCACAGCAGGAGTGTCACATGCAAGGAATTTGCTTAGATTTCACACATTATTCCATAAAAAGGCAGACCCCCCTTTACCTAAAGGAGGTTAGACAAAACGAACGCCAAAAATTACAGGAAATTTGCCATTTCGTACTTTGTGAAAATTTGCCCTCGTTTCTTTTTTTTGTTATCTTGTCCTAGGTCAAAACGAAAACGACAAACATTGTTAAAAAAGACAACTAAAACACGCTATACAGACCAGTAAAGGAGAAACGAAATGAGAAACATGAAGATAGTTATCACAAAAGCTGCCCTGGCAGCAGCCATGATCCTGCCCTGTGTCCAGGCCGCTCCTGTACAGGCTGCAGAGACAGAGAAAACCCGGCTGATCGAGGTTGTGACCAGCTCCATGGCGACCGTTCAGGAAGAGGTAAAAAACGCTCAGAGCGAAACCAGAGAAAAGAAAGCTGCAGAATCCAGAAACTTCGGCCAGAAAATTGCCAACGCTGCCATTGCCCAGATCGGTGTCGGACAGGACTGCACCATGCTGGTCACCAATTCCCTGAAGGCTGTCGGCATCAATTTCCACGGTGCGCCGGCTGCCTATGCATCTCTTGGTGAATGGACCTCAGACCCTCAGCCCGGCGATGTCATCGTATATTCGGGTCATGTGGCGGTATACATTGGCAATGGCAAAGCCATTCACGGTGGCTGGAATGGCGGCACCACAATCGAATGGACCGTGGAATGTTCCAATCCCCTGGTTGGATATATCCGGGTAAACCGGGCGGCGTAATGATACGCCTTTTTTATTTCCTGTTTCCGTCTTCTCAGAAGGATTATTCCAGGTGTGTCTTCAGGCACTCCTGACATCAGTGATAAGATGAGAGCATGAAAAAGAAAAAGGAGCAGCGACTGATTCAACTGCGGAGCATTCTGCAGGAACAGGGGAAGGTGCGAACCAGGGACCTGGCAGCGATGCTGGCGGTCACACCGGAAACCATGCGCAGTGATCTGGATCTGCTGGAGAGTCAGGGCCTGATTGTCCGGGAACACGGGTTTGCCAGACTGAGTCTGAAGGACAAGGAAACACCGCTGGAATGGCGGATATCCGAAAACCGGGAAGAAAAAGTGCGCATCACCAACCGGGCTCTGGATGAAATCAAGGATGGTGACATTGTTTTCATCGATGCAGGAACCACCCTGCTCTCGGCGCTGGGAAATCTGGCCAGTCTGCGGGACCTGACCATCATCGTGAATTCTCTGCCTGCGGCTGAGGCCTGCCTGAAGATGGGATTCCGCTGTATATTCATTGGCGGGGAAATGCTGCGCAACGGACAGCACACTTATGGATACTTTGCCGAGGAGATGGTGGATCATATCTGCATCGATGTGAGCATTCTGGGTTCCACCGGCATTGAAGGGGCGGATGGCTTCTGTGTGTATTCCATGAAGGAAGTGGGAATCCGCCGGCATCTGATCCGGCAGTCCAGAAAACTTGTGATCATCATGGATGAACACAAGTTTTCTCAGCAGGGGTATTACCGGTTCTGCACGTTCCGGGAAGCCGATCTTCTGATCACCAACAAGCTCAGTCCGGAGCAGAAAGAGCGTCTGGCGGAAGTGAGACACATCATAGAGGTGTAAAACGGGAAACGCAGTCAGTTTCCCGTTTTTTCCCTGTTGCTGTCTTTGACTTCTCCGGTGATGAACCCCTGGCTTTTCAGCCATTCGCTCAGGCTGTTCTCCCGATGGTCCTTCAGAATGAAATCCGCAGCTGCCCGGGCATCCTGATCGGCCCAGGGCATGGCGGCGGAAATCCGGGCATCCCGGAGCATGCCTGCATCGATCTGAGTATCACCAAAAGCCAGATACGATTGCACCGGCAGATTCCAGTGCTCCATGAGCCTGTGTATCCCCTCCGGCTTGTCCAGTCCATCCGGCCGCATATCCACATTCACCGGGCCTCCTTTGACGAGCAGAAGACCGGGAATCTGCGAGAAAACGCGGATGGCATTGTCTGTATCCTCCGTGATGGTGGTCACCAGGGGTGTATGCTCCCCGTTCCAGGGGCGGACACCGTCAATGGAAATATGGTATTTCTCCAGAAATGCAGGAATCAGCGGAGTGGACGCGGTGATGAGGATATCGTCTCCGGCCATATACAGGGGGATATCGTTCTGCACAGCCAGACTGGTGATCTGGCGAAGCTGGGGGATGGAGAAAGACGCGTCATAAATCAGCTTCTGGTTTCCGTCATAGACCAGACCGCCGCTGGCGGTGACGTATCCATCCAGGTCCAGATCCAGCAAGCCGGGAATTTCGGCCATTGTCCGCCAGGGACGGCTGGTGGCGACTGCCACTTTCAGTCCCCTGGACTTCAGTTCCCTGATGGCACTGACTGTACTGGCTGACAGGCTGTGGGTTTCAAAATCCAGCAGCGTTCCGTCGATGTCGAAAAACACGGCGGAGACAGGAATTGTGTTGGCTGTTTTACTGTTGATCATGTCCCCAGTATAAACAGGCACTACGAACCGGTCATGAGGAAAAACGGTGTCTGGACAAAAACAAACGTGCAGCTTTCTGTTCGGAAATCAAAGGAAGCGGACTCAAAAAACCGCTGCCGCTGCGGTCTGCTGCCTTCTTATGCAGCGGATCCCGGCTCAGAATCTGCACCCGGCGGCGGTACTGTCATCAGGCAGGGAAAGAAACCCGGATGATGCCGCAGAGTTCAGCCAGACTGCAAGGCTGTTTCCAATACACATCAGCAGGATTGAAAATTTTCAGAAAACTGTTGAAATGAAAATGAGCAGGGTCTATAATCGGGACTATCAAATCGGTGATCGGAAGCAGTACCTGAATGCCAAAGCAAAGAGAACCGCCGGATGGTGCAAGGCGGTGTGCGGCAGGCAGGGAACGTGTCCGGGAGAGGAACTGCGAAGGAAACCAAGCGGCTCACGCGCCCCGCGTTACAGGGAAGGGCTCCTGTCATGCACAGGAGAATCAAGGTGGTACCGCGATCAAGTCGTCCTTATGCAGGACGGCTTTTTTTCTTGAAAGGGGTGATTCCATGTCCGAAGACCGACGATGCCTGCTGTCACAGCATTTGTATATGGATCATGCCTGTTCCGGGATCCTGTGATCACGGACTGTCCTTTCGGGGACCTGAGCAAGCAAAAAGAGCCGGCTGAAACCGGCAGAAATGAGAGGAATCGAATATGAGCAACCTGCACAATGAAAACAAACACTACAACAAAATTGTCCTGGCTTATTCTGGTGGACTGGATACATCTGTTCTCATTCCCTGGCTCAAGGAGCATTATGGAAACTGCGAAGTAATCGCAGTTTCCGGAAACGTCGGACAGGGAACCGAGCTGGATGGGCTGGAAGAAAAGGCACTGGCCACAGGCGCATCCAAACTGTATGTGGAAGATCTGACTGATACCTTTGTGGATGATTTCATTGTTCCTTCGATCAAAGCCGGTGCATCGTATGAGAAGTATCTGCTGGGGACCTCCTTTGCAAGACCCATCATCGCCAAGCGGATCGTGGAAATCGCCAAGGCGGAAGGCGCTGATGCCATCTGCCACGGCTGCACAGGAAAGGGAAACGACCAGGTGCGGTTTGAACTGGCCATCAAAGCCTTCGCGCCGGACATGGACATCATTGCTCCCTGGCGGTTCTGGGAGCTGGATTCCAGGGAAAAGGAAATTGAATATGCCGAAGCCCACAACATCCCTCTGAAGATCAGCAAGGAGACCAACTACTCCAAAGACAAGAACCTCTGGCACCTGTCCCATGAAGGTCTGGATCTGGAAGATCCCGCCAATGAGGCACCCATCAACCGGGAAGGATTCCTGGAACTCGGGGTTTCCCCGGAAAATGCACCGGACAAACCCACATATGTGACGATTCATTTTGAAAAAGGCATTCCCACAAAACTGGACGATGAGGAGCTGTCAGCCAAGGACATCATTCTGAAGCTGAATCAGATCGGCGGTGCCAACGGCATCGGCATTCTGGATATTGTGGAAAACAGACTGGTGGGCATGAAATCCCGGGGCGTGTACGAAACACCCGGCGGTGCGATTCTGTATGCAGCTCATGCCAAACTGGAGGAAATCACACTGGACAAGGACACGCAGCACTACAAGGAACAGGCGGCGCAGAAATTCGGGGAACTGGTCTATGACGGGAAATGGTTCACACCGCTGAGAAAGGCACTCTCCGCCTTTGTGGACAGCACCCAGGAAACCGTGACCGGCGATGTGACACTGAAACTGTACAAAGGAAACATCATTCCCGCTGCAGTAACCAGTCCCTTCTCTTTATACAATGCGGGCATGGCCACCTTCGATGCGGACGACTGCTATGACCAGAGCGATTCCGCCGGCTTCATCAACCTGTTCGGGCTGCCGATCAAAGTGCGGGCTCTGAACAGCGATGCACTGGAGAAAGAGACCGGCATGACTTTCTCCAGCGTGGAATAGCACGGAGGATCCCAGTCAATGGCCAAGCTCTGGGCGGGACGGTTTTCCAAAACCACCGATGAAACCGTCAATGATTTCAACTCTTCCATCCCCTTTGACAACCGGCTCTATCCTCAGGATATCGAAGGGTCGCTGGCTCACAGTGAAATGCTTGCCAGACAGGGCATCATCACACCGGTGGACCGTGACCAGATTCACAACGGGCTGAAGGAGATCCTGCAGTCCATGGACGCCGGAGAAGTGGAATTTGATCCGGCGCAGTATGAGGATATTCACATGTGTGTGGAACAGCTGCTGACCAAGCGGATCGGGCAGGCGGGAAAACGCCTGCATACCGGACGAAGCCGCAATGATCAGGTGGCGCTGGATATGCGGCTGTATGTCCGGCAGGAAATCCTGGAAGTCAGAGACCAGGTTCTCCATCTGATCGAAGTGCTGACAGATGTGGCTGAGAAGAACACCGCCACGATCATGCCGGGCTATACCCATCTGCAAAGGGCCCAGCCGGTGACTTTTGCCTATGTCCTGCTGGCGTATGTCTCCATGCTCAAGCGTGATGTACGCCGGCTGGAAAATACGCTGGATGGGCTGGACGAATGCCCCCTGGGATCCGGCGCTCTTGCCGGAACCACCTATGATCTGGACCGACATTTTACTGCGGAAGTGCTGGGGTTCTCGCAGCCCTGTGCCAATGCCATGGACGGAGTCAGTGACCGGGATTACTGTCTGGAGTTTCTGTCCGACCTGTCCATTCTGATGATGCACCTGTCCAGACTGTCCGAAGAAGTCATTTCCTGGTGCAGCTGGGAGTTCAAGTTCATCGAACTGGATGATGCCTTTTCCACCGGCAGTTCCATCATGCCTCAGAAGAAGAACCCGGATATCTGCGAACTGATCCGGGGGAAAACAGGACGCGTCTATGGAGATCTGATGACGCTGCTGACGGTCATGAAAGGACTGCCCCTGGCCTATGACAAGGACATGCAGGAAGACAAGGAATGCGTGTTTGATGCGATAGATACCGTCACGATGTGTCTGAAAGTCCTGCCGGATATGCTGTCGACGATGACTGTGCTCACAGAAAACATGGCAGCTGCAGGCAGAAAAGGATTCATCAACGCGACGGACTGTGCCGATTATCTGACCAAAAAAGGGATGCCCTTCCGGGATGCCTACAAACTCACCGGCGGTCTGGTGGCCCGCTGCATACAGGAAGGCCGTACACTGGAGCAGCTGACTCTGGAGGAACTGCGCGAAGAGAGCAAACTGTTTGATGAATCATTCTATGAAGCCGTGGATATGCTGAATGCGGTGAAACGCCGGAACACATTTGGCGGACCGGCGCCGGAGCAGACGGAAAAGCAGATTGCCATGGCCAGGGATTTCCTGCAGGAACACAGAAAGCAGGACGAATCATGACCAGACCAAAAATATACATAGACGGACAGTCCGGAACCACCGGTCTGGAGATAAGACAGAGACTGGCGGATCGAAGCGACATTGACCTGCTGATCATCCCGGAAGACAGGCGCCATGAAGAAGCTGCACGGAAACAGATGTTTGAAGAAGCCGATCTGGCATTTCTGTGCCTGCCGGATGAAGCTGCCAGAGAAGCTGTTCAGCTGGCGGAAGGCACCGGTGTCCGGCTCATTGATGCGAGCACAGCCCACCGTACAGCGTGGACTTACGGATTTCCGGAACTGGACCGGAACCAGGAAGAGCGGATCCGCCAGGCAGACAAGGTAGCCAACCCGGGCTGTCATGCCACAGGGTTCATTGCTGCTGTGGCACCGCTGAGCCGCAGCGGGCTGCTAGATCCGGAGACAGTGCTGACGGCTTTTTCTCTCACGGGATATACCGGCGGGGGAAAGAAAATGATTGCCGCGTATGAAACCGGAAAAACCCCGCAGATGGAGGCCCCGAAAGCCTACGGACTGGATTTGAACCACAAGCATCTGCCGGAGATGATGACCATCTGCCAGCTGAAACAGCCACCGCTGTTTGTGCCGGTGGTGGATGATTATCCCCGGGGCATGCTGGTGCTTGTGCCGGTATCGGCTTCCCAGCTGACACGGAAGCTGACTCTGGAAGAGCTGCAGTCTTATTTTTCCAGATGGTATGAAGGGACGGCTGTGCAGGTGCATCCTGGGAACCCCTCGCTGTTTGCTGCAGACAAGGCCGGTACTGATGATCTGGAACTCTTTGTCAGCGGTAATGATGACGGGACAGGTTTTGTCATCGCAGCACGGTTCGACAATCTGGGAAAAGGTGCCTGCGGGGCTGCCATACGGAACATGGAAATCATGCTAGGACTGCCCCGGCAGGCATAGAAAACACAGGCTGACAGCTTTCCTGCTGCAGGAAAGCCGGTACAGCCACAAAGGAAGGAAACAGCAGAATGAAAGGAATCGAGGGAGGAATCACAGCAGCTGCCGGGTACAGAACCGGTGCTGTGCACAGTGGAATCCGGGGGAACCAGGCCAAAAAGGACCTGGCCATCATCGTATCCGATGTCCCCTGCCAGGCAGCGGCTGTCTACACCAGCAATATTGTCAAAGCCGCGCCGCTGCACATCACGAAGCAGCACCTGGCGGATGGTCAGGCGCAGGCCATTGTGATCAATTCAGGCAATGCGAATGCCTGCGCCCCCAGAGGCGAGGAAAACGCGGAGCGTGAAGCAATAGCGGCAGCCCGGCTTCTGGGACTGAAACCGGAAGCTGTGCTGGTCGCGTCCACCGGGGTGATTGGCCAGGAGCTGCCAATCGAAGTGATTGAGTCTGCAGCCGGTCAGATTGTGCTGGGAACCGACTCGGCGGACACAGCCAGGGCAATCATGACCACGGACACGAAGATCAAGCAGGTGGCAGTGGAGTTTGAGCTGGATGGAAAAACCGTGCATCTTGGCGGCATTGCCAAGGGATCGGGCATGATTCATCCGAATATGGGAACGATGCTGTGCTTCGTGACAACTGATGCCGCCATCAGCCATGAGGCTCTGCAGGCTGCGCTGTCGAAGACGGTGAAAACCACGTTCAACCGGATCAGTGTGGATGGGGATACTTCCACCAACGACATGTGCATTGTCCTGGCCAATGGTCTGGCCGGCAACCGGGAAATCACGGGAACAGATCCTGTCTTTGATCAGGCGCTGGAAACTGTCATGCGGGAGCTGGCGGTGATGATTGCCTCTGACGGGGAAGGAGCCAGCCGGCTGATTGTTTCCACGGTGGTCAATGCCCGCGACGAACAACAGGCGGAAACCCTGGCAATGTCCGTGGCTTCCAGCTCTCTGTTCAAAGCCGCGATCTTCGGCAGTGATGCCAACTGGGGACGCGTTCTGTGCGCCATGGGCTATTCCGGTGCGGAATTCGATCCGGAGAAAGTGGATGTGACATTCCATTCGGAAGCTGGCAGCATCACCGTTGCCAGAGACGGCAGAGGTCTGCCGTTTGATGAAGATCTGGCCAAACAGATCCTGTCCCGGGATCAGGTGCAGGTCATCATGAACCTTCATGAGGGCAGTGCTTCGGTGACATGCTGGGGCTGTGACCTGACCTATGAGTATGTGAAAATCAACGGAGATTACCGGTCATGATAGCGCCGGAGACCAGGGCGAACATTCTGATTGAAGCCCTCCCCTACATCAAGGAATACAACGGAGAAATCATTGTCGTGAAATACGGCGGCAATGCAATGATTGATGAAAGTCTCAAGCAGGCAGTGATTCAGGACATCATGCTGCTGCACCTGGTGGGGATTCATGTGGTGCTGGTTCATGGCGGCGGACCGGATATTTCCCGGATGCTGACCAAAACCGGGACCGAGTCCCACTTCATCAACGGTCTGCGCTATACAGACAAAGAGGCCATGGAAATCGTTCAGATGGTTCTGTGCGGCAAAGTCAACAAAGATCTGGTCAACCTGCTGGAGGGCAAGGGCATCGGACTGGGCGGCATGGATGGCGGACTGTTCCGGGCGGTGCAGATGACCGATCCGGAAGGCACGGATTATGGCTATGTCGGGGAAGTGGCGCAGGTCAATCCGGCTATCGTGCAGGATGTGATCGAACGGGGATACATCCCTGTGATTTCCTCTGTGGCAGCCGGCCTGAATGACAGTCATCTGTACAACGTCAATGCAGATACAGCGGCAGCCAAAATCGCTGTGGCGCTGAAGGCCAAAAAGCTCATCCTGCTTACGGACGTGCGGGGTGTGATGCGGGAGCCGGGAAATGACGAATCCCTGATCCGGGACATCAAGGTTTCCCAGGTTCCCGCGCTGACCATGAGCGGTGCCATCACCGGAGGAATGATTCCCAAAGTGGACTGCTGTGTGGAAGCTGTCCGTTCAGGTGTCGAACGGGCCACGATTCAGGATGGACGGGTTCCTCACGCCATTCTGATTGAGCTGCTGACCAATGAAGGAATCGGCACCATGTTCCACTGACTGACCTTTGCGGCGCTGAAGCTGCCGGCTGCAGTGCACAACCCTCAGCCAGTCAGCAGGGACTGCGGAGAACGGACAAGTCTTCTGCCGGCATTCTTGTTGACTGGACTGAACCAAGCCCCGGCAGGAAGGAAGGATCTTATGGATTTCAATACACTGAAGAAGAGGGAAAACAAGTCCCTGATGCATACCTATGGCCGCTTTGACATTGCCCTGGATCACGGGAAAGGATCAAAGCTCTACGATCTTGACGGAAACGAATACATTGATCTGACTTCGGGCATCGGTGTCAACGCCCTGGGCCATGGACATGAAGCCCTGGTAACAGCCATCCGGGAACAGGCCGGCAAACTGATGCAGGCATCCAATCTGTTTTACACAGAACCCATGGTGGATGCAGCGGAACGGCTGGCGGACAGCACCGGGATGGCAAAGGTGTTTTTTGCCAATTCCGGAGCGGAAGCCAATGAAGGCATGATCAAAATCGCCCGGAAGTATTCCGCGGACAAATACGGACCCTCACGGACGAAAATCCTGACGCTGAAAAACTCCTTCCACGGGCGTACTGTAGCTACGCTGGAAGCCACCGGCCAGGATAAGTTCCATCAGAATTTCTATCCCTTCACCGGAGGATTTGACTATGTGGAAGCCGGCAGTCTGGAAGACCTGAAACGCATGATGGATGATCCGGCGGTTGCCGGCATCATGATGGAACTGATTCAGGGAGAAAGCGGCGTGCGGCCGCTGGATCCGGCTTTTGTGCAGGAAGCAGCCCGTCTTGCCAGAGAGAAGGACATTCTGTTCATGGCAGACGAAGTCCAGACCGGTATCGGACGGACGGGAAGTCTTTTCTGCTGGCAGCAGTATGGCATTGAGCCGGATCTGACAAGCTGTGCCAAGGCGCTGGGCGGCGGTGTCCCAATCGGGGCAGTCCTGGCTGCAGACAAAGTGGCAGATGTTCTTGAGCCAGGTGATCACGGTACCACCTTCGGCGGCAATCCGCTGGCCAGTGCCGCTGCCAGAACCGTTCTGGATATTGTGGACCAGCCGGCATTCCTGGCGGATGTCAAAGAGAAAGGGCAGTACTTCATGGACCGGATCCGGAACCTGAACAAGGAATCCGTCCAGGATGTCCGGGGGCTTGGCCTCATGATCGGCCTTCAGGTGGGAGCGGACAAAGTTTCAGAGTATCTCGCCGCTCTGCAGAAAAAAGGTGTGCTGGCTCTCAAAGCCGGTACCGATACCATCCGGCTGCTGCCGCCGCTGATCATAACGAAAGAGGAAATCGACCAGGCTGTTGCAGCCATGGACGATGTATTTGAATAGACAGGAAAGGGAACTCAGACATGAAACATCTTCTGACGCTGATGGATCTGGAGGATCAGGAAATTGTACAGCTCCTGGATCTTGCGGATCAGCTGAAGTATGAAAAAAAGCACGGCATTGCGCATCCGCACCTGAAAGGAAAGTCCATCGGACTGATTTTCCAGAAAGCGAGCACCAGAACCCGGGTATCCTTTGAAACCGGCATGCATCAGCTGGGGGGACAGGCCCTGTTTCTGTCCAGCCGCGATCTGCAGATTGGCCGGGGAGAACCGGTACAGGATACAGCCCGTGTTCTTTCCCGGTATCTGGATGGCATCATGATCCGGACCTATGAACAGAAGGAAGTGGAGGATCTGGCCAAATACGGCAGCATCCCCATCATCAACGGGCTGACAGACTACTGCCATCCCTGTCAGGTGCTGGCGGACCTCATGACAATCCGGGAGCACTACGGGTCTTTGAAGGATCTGAAAATGGCTTATATCGGTGATGGCAACAACATGGCCAATTCGCTGATTGTCGGTGCCCTGAAATCCGGCATGAAGATGGCCTGCGCTTCTCCGGAGGGATACCAGCCGGATGAGAAAGTGCTGGCTTTCGCCGGTGAATATGGCGACCGTTTCCAGCTGACCACCGATCCCGCTGAAGCCGTCAGGGAGGCGGATGTGGTTGTAACAGATACCTGGGCATCCATGGGACAGGAAGCCGAGAAGGAAGAACGGAAGAAGGCTTTCGCCGGTTATCAGGTCAACAGCGAACTGATGAAAAACGCCCGGGAAGGCGCCATGGTCCTGCACTGTCTGCCGGCGTACCGGGAACAGGAAATCACGGAAGAAGTCTTCGAACAGCACGCGGATGAGATTTTCGAGGAAGCCGAGAACCGTCTCCACGCGCAGAAAGCCGTCATGGTCACCCTGATGAAAGACTGATCAGCACTACCCCGGAAGCAGTTTCGGGGTTTTTGCTGCAAAGAAAATGGACATCGGCTGGCTGGCGGTTCCGGAAAGCTTCTTTCGGCATCCGGCAGTCAGTCCTGCAAGGATACAGACAGAAAGGATACCGTGCTGTTGCATACACCTGATGATGGAGCCAGTATACTGGCCGGAAAGGGAGGAAAGGATGGATCTGTCAAAAATCAGATATTATTTCAAAGCCGCTGAACTGCAAAATGTGACCCAGGCAGCCAAAGCCTGTCACCTGGCGCAGACATCCATGAGCAAGTATCTCTCCAATCTCAAACGGGAGACCGGTGTGCTTCTCCTTGACCGGAAAAAGAACCGGCTCATTCTGAACGAAAGCGGCAGCCGGTTCTATCAGGAGATGAAGAAGATAGATGGAACCTACCGCAATCTCTGCCAGTTACTGCAGCAGAACCGGACAAGCCGTCTGAATCTCGGGGTTGTGACCAGTGATTACAGTGAGTTTGATCTGATTGAGGGATTTGAACGGACACCGGAGGGCATCCAGGTGTTCTGTCAGGAAGATGAGACAGTCTTCAGGCTTCAGCAGAAAGTGGTGGATGGATCCTGCCTGCCACCCTCCGCTGTCTGCAGGATGGCTGCATTCAGATTTCATTTGTCATCATCACGGTCATTGCCAATTCCCGGGGCGTTGAGATTGCAGCAGCAGTCAGCTATTCCTTCAGCGGTTTCTTCACGGCGTATGGCTGGTCAATCGTTTCCTTTCTTCACAACCTGCTGTCCATCCTGCTGATCCGGGTTCCCGGCACCTTGCTGATGTCAGTCCTGTTTCCGGATTCTCTGTTCTGGATGGGGCTGGCATCTCCGGCTGGTTCGCTGTTTTCTGCCTGCATCTGCATCGGGGTTTATCTGTATCTATTGAAAACACACCGCCTGTTTTCCCATGAAGTTGGATAAAGCGATGCGGGAATACCCAGGGTGGAGAACCTGCAGAGGGCAGCCCGCTGATTCTGCCGGGGCAGTCATGAATCATACTGGCAGCTGGCAGTTCTCCCAGGATGCGGGAGAGCTGAAAACAGTTCGCGGTGAACGGGATACCTGCCGGTTCTTCCCTGTGATTTGAATTCGTGATTTGAATTGAATGAAACCCTTTTCAGGAACAGTGTGTGATATACTATAATATTCCTTCGGGAAATGGAGGTATTTTATGATGTGCAAATCAAGTCACGTACTCCGCCGCTGTGACTGCCAATGCTGTGCGCTGCTGGTGGAAAAGCAGCAGTATCCCGGTGAAGATCCGCAGTACAACCTCTCCATTGTCGACTCATATTACGATCCGGGTCCAGGCAGTCTGCGCAGCAGGATCCGGAATGCCTGGAAAGTTCTGACGGGTAAACGGGTGTATTACAATGATCTGTTCATGCAGGATCCAGCCGATTTCCAGTCTCTGGTCCGAGAGCTGCAGGAACTGGCGGAGGCTGAACTCTGAAGGGCTGGGTTTTCAGAAAGTTCAGATACTGTGTTATAAATTACTCTACAATGGTCTCAAGAGAAAGTGAGGATCAGCATATGAGTCTGACAGTGAATCTGTATTACACCGGTGAAAACGGCAGTGCGCTGGCGTTTGTCAGGGAAATGGAAGAATCGGGAATCGCCAGGGCAATCCGGGAAGAAGAAGGCAATGAGAAATATGACTATTTTCAGTCGGTCAGAGATCCGGAAACGGTGCTGCTCATTGACCAGTGGCGTGATCAGACAGCGCTGGATGCACACCATGCAACACCCATGATGCAGCAGCTGGCTGCGCTGCGGGACAAATACAATCTGCATATGCGTGTGGAGCGCTACAGAGATGCTGAAGAAAACCCCGCGGATGAAGCCTTTCTGCGCCGCTGACGGAGAGAATTCCAGTGGCATTTGATTACAAGAAGGAATACAGAGAGTATTACCTGCCTGGGAAAAAACCGGCAGTGGTGGATATTCCGCTGATGAATTACGCCGCTGTCCGCGGCAGCGGAGACCCCAATGAGCCGGAAGGAGCCTATCAGAAAGCCATCGGGCAGCTGTATGCGGTGGCTTATACCATCAAAATGAGCAGAAAGGGATCTCATCCGATCAGCGGATATTTTGATTATGTGGTTCCGCCCCTGGAGGGATTCTGGTGGCAGCAGGGCGGCAAAGCCATGAATTATGCCGACAAAGCCGGATTTCAGTGGATATCTCTGATTCGTCTGCCGGATTTTGTTACCCGCCAGGATTTTGAATGGGCGGTACAGGAAGCAGAACGGAAGAAAAAAACAGATCTGTCTGCTGTAAAGTTTCTGAGTCTGGGGGAAGGCTTGTGTGTTCAGTGTCTCCATACAGGTTCCTATGACAGCGAGCCGGAGACCATCCGGATGCTGGATCAGTTTGCCCTGGAGCAGGGATATGAACCGGATTTCTCTGAGATGCGCCATCATCACGAGGTCTATCTCAGCGATCCGCGGCGGACTGCACCGGAAAAACTGAAAACCGTGATCCGCCATCCGGTCAGGAAACGGGAATGCTGAACCATTCTCTGACCACGCTGGCCCCAAGGTCTGCGGCTGTATCTGCAGCCGGATTCCAGACACGCCCTCCTTCACCGATTCTGTACAAATTCCCGGTCAAACTGTACAATCAATAATGATCATCAAAGGAGCAGATATCAATGTATAAACGGGTATTACTGAAGCTGAGCGGAGAGGCGCTGGCCGGCGACGGACAGGCGCTGGACGCACATACTCTCAAGCGTCTGGCGAAGGAGCTGAAAAACATCCAGGCTTCCGGCGTGGAACTGGCCATCGTTGTCGGCGGCGGCAACTTCATCCGTGGAAAGATGATGGCGGAGATGGGGATGAACCGGGCTCAGGCAGACTATATGGGAATGCTGGGAACCGTCATCAATGCCCTGGCAGTGCAGAATGCCCTGGAGCAGGAAGGCGTGGATACACGTGTTCAGACTGCAGTGGAAATGCAGAAAGTCGCAGAACCCTATATTCTGAGACGGGCTCTGCGGCACCTGGAAAAAGGCCGGATCGTGATTTTCGGCGCCGGAACAGGATCTCCGTATTTCTCCACGGATACCACGGCGGCTCTGCGTGCATCGGAAATTGGGGCAGATGTCATTCTCATGGCGAAAAACGGTGTGGATGGTGTCTATGATTCCGATCCGAAGAAAAATCCGGAGGCGAAGAAATTCGAAGAACTGTCCTATATGGATGTGCTGAACAAAGGCCTGCAGGTCATGGACTCCACGGCAATTTCCATGTGCATGGACAATGATATCGACCTGGTTGTCTTCAACATGAACGAAGAAGGCAATATCGAAAAAGCAGTGAAGGGAGAAGCCGACGGCACTGTGATCAGCAAGTCGGCAAAGTAACATCATGAGTGATTATCTTGAACGCGCAGAAGAAAAAATGATGACGGTCATCGAAAACCTGGAAAGCAATTTTGCCACCATCCGCACAGGCCGGGCCAACGCCAAGATCCTGGACCGGGTACGTGTGGACTACTATGGCGAACCGATGCCCATCAATCAGATTGCAAGAATTTCCGTTGTGGAAGGTACGCAGCTGGTGATCAAGCCCTATGACCGGACACAGGTCAAGCCCATCACCCACGCCATTTCCGCAGCAAACCTGGGCCTGACACCCCAGGCGGAAGCGGATTCCATCCGGATCCTGGTTCCCCAGCTGACGGAGGACCGCCGGAAACAGCTGGCAAAGGAAGCACAGAAATACGGAGAAGAAGCGAAAGTGGGAATCCGGAATGTGCGCCGTGACTGCAATGACTGGATCAAGAAAGACAAGGAACTGCCGGAAGATGAAGCCAAGGGTCTGACAGCCGATACGCAGAAGCTGACAGACCGCTACATCAAGGACATTGACGGACTGGTCAAAGCCAAGAAAGACGAAATCCTGGCGGTTTAGTTCCGTTTCCGTCTCCGGTTTTCCCGGGTGTTATCTGCGGGGGATTCCGGTTACAATAGAATGTGTGAACAGCCCGGCTGCCGCCGGGCTTTTTCAAAAGGAAAGCAGACAATCTGCATTGCAGAAAGGATCGATACTATGCCCGAGCAGATCAGCACCGCAACAGATACCGGAATCCTTCAGGTTCCGGAGACCATTGCCATCATCATGGATGGCAATGGCAGATGGGCAAAAAAACGGGGACTGCCCCGCACCGCCGGCCACAAAAAAGGAGCGGATACCATTCATACCATTGGCCTGGAAGCCAACAGACTCGGGGTGAAGAAACTGATTCTGTACGCTTTCTCCACCGAGAACTGGAAGCGTCCGGAGGATGAAGTGGGCTACCTGTGCAAGCTTCCCGGTCTGTTTTTTGACCGGTATATCCGGGACCTGATGAACAACAACATCCGGGTGACCTTTGCCGGAGAGCTGGAACGCTTTCCCGAATCCACGCAGAAGATGATCCGCAAAGCCGTGCAGCAGACAGAAGCCAATACCGGTCTGGAGCTGTGCATCGCCATCAACTACGGATCCAGACGGGAACTTCTGCTGGCTGCCAGACAGTATGCCGCAGATGTGCAGGCAGGAACAAGAGACAATGACCTGACGGAAGAGGAATTTGCGGACTATCTCTTTGTGCCGGAGAATGTGGATCTGCTGATCCGCACCAGCGGCGAGGAACGCATATCCAATTTCCTGCTGTGGCAGCTGGCATACAGTGAGCTGATTTTCACGCCGACTGCGTGGCCGGATTTTGATGAAAACAGTCTGCGGGAGTGTCTGGAGGAATTCAGCCGCCGCGACCGCCGGTTCGGAGGAATCAAAGCATGAAGACCCGGGTGCTGACAGCCATTGGCATTATTGCCGCCGTGGCTGTTCCTGTGGCGCTGGGGGGGATCTGGCTGAATCTTCTGGCGGTGTTTATCCTGGTCAGCGGGCTCTGGGAATGGACACGAAACCTGGAGGGGTTCACCACCTGGGGCAAAGGGGTTCTGCCTGTGCTGATCCTGCTGACATTTCTTTCCCGGTGGATGATGCCGGTGACCGGCTACGCCTGGCTGGCAATCTGCGGGGTGATTCTGTGGTCCGTTCCGGTTTTCTGCGAGTCTTTCACTGTCCAGGATTCCTGGAGCACCCTGTCCGCATTTCTGTTCATGACCCTGGTGTGGCTTGCCATCGGGGTGCTGGCGCAGGAACCCCGCTATCTGTGGACATTGTGCTTTGCAACCTACGGCTCGGACACCGGTGCCTATTTTGTCGGTTCGAAACTGGGACAGCACAAAATGAATCCCCGGGTGTCGCCGAAAAAAAGCTGGGAAGGATTTTTCGGAGGCATCATCTCCGGCATGGTCCTTTCACTTGTCTTGTCCATGTTCTACAGTCAGGGTCTGAATACGGAACTGAATACACTGCTGTGCCTTCTGTGTCCGGTAGTTGCAGAACTGGGGGATCTGTGCTTTTCCGTGTTCAAACGGGCGTATTCTGTCAAGGATTTCAGCAATCTGCTGCCCGGACATGGAGGGATTCTGGACCGGGTAGATTCGCTGCTGTATAATATAATTCTCTTTGGCATTCTGTTTCAGCTTCTGTTCTGATCCGGACGCTGCCGGAGAGCCACAACTGTATCGCTGTCCGGCATACCGGGACCAGGCATGCCGGACTTTTTTGAAACCATCTGCCTGCAGGATCAGCAGGATTTACAGGCAGAGACAGGAAAATGGAAGCTGCATAAGGGGGATTGGAAATTGAACATGATTGTGGGACTGGTGGCATTTGTATTCATGCTGGGGGTCATTGTGCTGATTCACGAGTTTGGTCACTACATTGCCGCCAGACATTTCGGCGTATATGTGCGGGAGTTTTCTCTGGGCATGGGCCCGGTTCTGTGGCAGAAACCCGGGAAGGAAACGCTCTTTTCCATCCGGGCCATTCCCTTTGGCGGATACTGCATGATGGCCGGCGAGGCGGACAATCCGGAGGATGACCAGGATGAAGAGGACTGGCTCCATGATGTGCCGGAAGACCGGCGTCTCAACCACAAAAAAACCTGGCAGCAGATCGTAGTGATGGCTGCGGGAGTCTGCATGAACTTTCTGCTGGCGGCGCTTCTGTACATTGGTATTTCGCTGTGTCAGGGATACACCGTGGTGAGTGAACCGGTGGTCAGCGAGGTCATTGCGGATACGCCGGCTCAGGCTGCCGGGATGCAGACTGGGGACCGGATCACCCGGATCCAGGCAGGAAGCGACGTGCAGGTTGTCGAGTCACAGACAGATGTCACGACATTTGTCAATCTGCATCCCGGAGAAGAGGTGCAGGTTACGGTGGACAGGAAAGGAAACGAAGAAATCCTGTCCCTGACTCCGGAACTGGATGAAGCGTCCGGTGTCTATCTCATCGGCTTTCGGTCCACTGCCAGAGCTGTGCCCATTCCCTGGTATCAGAGCATCCTGGAAGGGCTGAAAACGATGTGGGAGAACACAACGCTGATTTTCCGGTCCCTGGGCATGCTGTTGAGCGGCAGGGGCTTCGAGAATCTGTCCGGTCCCATCGGCATTCTGGATGTGACGACCCAGACAGCTTCCATGGGGCTGCTGCCGTATCTGAGTCTGTTTGCTCTGATCAGTCTCAATATCGGAATCTTCAATCTGATTCCGATTCCGGCCATGGACGGCGGCCGGATCCTGATTCTGGGTCTCGAGCGGATTTTCAGAAGAAAAATCAATCCGAAAATCGTGGAAAATGTCATTGCAGCCAGTTTTCTGCTGCTGATCGGGCTGTTTCTGTATGCCAGTTTCAATGACATCATGCGGCTGATTGGATAACGGCCGGTCCGGGCGGATACACATGCGTCAAAAGCTTCATCTTCGGCAGGTGAAGCTTTTTTTCAGCGGCTGAATGTCTGCAGCCGGTCAGCTGCCGGACGAAGTCATCTGCCTGAAAACGGATGGGCAGGTTACAATGAGTTCATGAAGATTGAAGAAGCATTCCGTTCAGCATCTTTTTCCGGGGCGGAAGAACAGGCAGCAGCCTGGATGATGGAACATCCCCATCAGGCAGCCGGCATGACTGTCCGCGAGCTGGCTGCAGAAGTCTATGTTTCTCCGGCGACGATTCTTCGTGTGGTTCACAAGTGCGGCTATCAGGGATGGCGTCAGTTTTCAGCGGATCTGCTGCTGTATTCAGAATCAGTCAAGTAGCAGCCTGTATCCATCAATATGTCCCGGCCGTTTGGACAGCAGGGATCAGCAGCAGCCATTGTCTCTTCCATCAGGTCTTTGTTTGAACAGACAGTCCGGGAAGCAGCTGCCCTGATTTCCCTGAAGGATGTGGAGCAGGCTGCAGGCGTTCTTTCACAGGCTGACCGGATCTTTGTTTTTGCCAGAGGCGATTCTTCGCTGACTGCCCGGTCTTTCATGAACAAGCTGGTGAAAGTGAACATCCATCCCATTCTGGCCACGGAATATGGTCAGGAAATCGAGGAAAGCTGCAATATGCGTGCCGGAGATGTGGCCCTCTTTGTGTCCTATCACGGTCAGACCCGCAGTCTTGTACGCTGTGCATCCATCCTCCGGGAAAAATCCGTTTTCTCCATCCTTGTGACAAAGGAAGGAATCAGCCCGCTGGCACAGAAGTGCAGGCTGGTGCTGCCGGTTCCAGCCCATGAAGAGATGCGGCGGATTGCCAATTTTCACTCCCGCATTGGCATGGAATTCATCCTGGATGTGCTGTTTTCCGTGTTTTATCAGCGCAGTTATGTCCGCTTCGAACAGCACAAATCCATGCTGGATCAAAGCCGCTGAAACATTGTTTGAAGTTTCAGCGGCTTTTTGTCTCTGCCGGCAGAACATTCAGCCAAATCAGCCGGCACACCTTTTTTTCCGGAGTGCTGGAAGGATATGGTGTGGGTGCAGAAATCACCTGGAAGATGGACAAAGGAGGAAACGACATGTCATACAGCAGTTTGATGCACATTGCTTTTCATACAGACCGGATGGATGAAATGGTCAGGTTCTATACTGAGGTTCTGGGCGGAAAGCTGAAAGTGGTGACCAGATTCGGTGCCTACCTGGAGCGGGATGACCGTCCGGCCATGCAGGCGGTGGCCAGACTCCGGCCGGATGATGTATTCAATGTCTATGTGGAACTCGCACCGGGTCAGTTCATTGGATTTTTTCCGAAGAAACCGGGTCAGAAGGACCATACCGGCTTCAACGAACACCTGGGATATTCACACTTTGCCCTGTGTATCCCGGATATCCGCACAGCTATCCGGGAACTGGAGAAGAGGGGATTGTCCTTCGACACATCCCTTTCCAAAGGACCCTCGGAGACCTGGCAGATCTGGGCACATGATCCGGATGACAACAAGTTCGAGATCATGCAGTTTACAGACAGTTCCTGGCAGGTGACAGGACATGGAGTGACGGAATGAAACTCGGAATCATAGGAACCGGGCAGATTGTGCAGGAGTTCCTGCCGGAACTGGTGAAGCTTCCGGGACTTGAGGTAAGAGCCCTGCTTTCCACACCAGGATCTGTCGGAAAAGCCACCGACCTGGCGCAGGCCTGGGGCGTTTCCGTCGTGGTGACAGATTTCCAGGATCTTCTCAGTCAGGGAATCGATACCGTCTATATTGCAGTTCCCAACCATCTGCATTTCGACTATGCAGTGAAAGGGTTGCAGGCAGATCTGCATGTGATTGTCGAGAAACCAATGGCGGCCAGTGCCCGGCAGGCAGAGATCATGGCGGATCTTGCAGACAAAAACAGAAAAATTCTGCTGGAAGCCGTGACAGTCGGCACGCTGCCTGCTTTTGAAAAGATCCGGAACTGGTTGCCCCGGATCGGTGAAGTGAAAGCTGTCTCCTGTCAGTATCTCCAGTATTCCCGGCGGTACGATGCGTTCAGAAGAGGGGAGATCCTGCTGGTGTTTGATTCTGCCAAAGCCGGCGGGGCATTGATGGATCTGAATACGTACAACCTGCATTTTGTGCTGAATCTGTTTGGCCGCCCGCAAAGCACCCGCTACCGGGCTGTGGTGGAAAACGGCATCGATACAGGCGGCACACTCCTTCTGACGTATCCCGGCTTTCAGGCGGTCTGCACAGCAGCCAAAACCTGCAGTGGACCTGGTCAGTGCATCATTGCCGGGACAGAAGGAACCATCGTCACCTCACAGGCTGCCAGCGTCCTGGGAATGGTGGAGCTGACGTTGCGTACCGGAGAGCGGGAAGTGTTTGAACCGGCAGCTCAGTCCCGGGTTGTGCCGGAATTCCGGCGGTTCATGGAAATTGTGGACGGTTACCGGCTGCAGGAAGGGAAGGAACGCCTGGCAGTGTCACTGGCAGCTGCTGCCATTCAGACAGTGTCCAGAGAACAGACTGGCATCCTGTTTTCCGGGGATCAGGGATGAACGGGAAGCCGGAGAAATCCCGGGCGGCATGCTGAAACCGGAAATCTGAAAACAGAAAGCCGATGGAGAACCCGAATCCTCCATCGGCTTTTGAAACCGGCTGGCTGGTCAGATCCAGCCTTGTTCTTTGCAGTAGCGCCAGATTCCTTCTTCCCAGACAGCCGGACAGATGTCATCCGCAGCGGCTTTCAGTTCCTCCAGCGCATTGCCCATGGCTACACCGGTTCCCACTGTCTCCAGCATGTCCAGATCATTGCAGCCATCACCGAATGCCGCAGCCTGAGCCGGATCCAGATGAAAGTGATCCAGAATGGCCCGGACACCTGCTGCCTTGCCGCCGTTTGCCGGAATCACATCCACTGCCCGGTCCCACCACCAGGTGATCCGGGAGCCGGGGGCGTTTTTCACAAGACCGGGCCAGTCTTCCGGTCGGCAGCCAATCATCATCTGGAATACATCCTGTCTGCAGACCTGTGCAAACCGGCTGGAGACTTCCGGCGTGATGTTCGCCACCTGCAGATACTCCCGCAGGTCATCATCCAGACCATTGGCCATGATCTCCTGCAGAGTGGCAATGGAGACCGGCCGGCCGATATCAGCCGCATTGGCAATGACCTGCTGCACATCTGCCGCTGGTATGGGATTGCGCCAGATTACCTGATCGGACGAATAACACAGAGAGCCATTGAAGGTCAGGGTCGCATCGAATTCCAGTCCGTCGAATTCCGGCAGTTCCATGGGTGCCCGTCCCGTTGCCAGCGCGATGCGGATGCCCTTCTGCTGCAGGGCTTTCAGCGTATCCTGTGTCCGCTGTGTCATCCGATGGGTCTGCGTATCAATCAGTGTTCCATCTATGTCGAAAAAAATGATGGCTGGTTTTTTCATATCTGCACCTCTGTCTTTTCCTCCTGCAGCAGTTTCCGGATACCGGCTGCAGGGTGGAAACTGCTGTACCTGTCAGGATATGGACTTTTTTATCTTCCGGCTATCGCAATCATGCCTGGTTGTATCGGATTCCTGCCATCTTTTCCTCCAGTTCCCGGGTGTACAGCCAAATGCACAGCGAAACTGACTGGAAAAACAGCTGGCGGATGCAAAACCGCAGTCGGCGGCAATCCGGGTGATGGAGTCCGGAGTCTGCACCAGAAGCCGGCAGGCTTTCTGAAGCCGGAGACTGCGGATGTATGACAGCGGTGTGGACTGCAGACAGTCCCGGAACAGCCGGTAACAGCTGCGTTCGCTGATGTGGGCTGACAGGGCCAGATCATGGACAGTCAGCGGCTCTGTCAGATGCTCCTGAATGAAAACCAGGATGGTTTTCAGCTGCAGATCTTCCGCTTTCTCCCGGCTGCGGGTCATGCTGCCGCAGCTGACTGTGACAAACGGAAGCAGATCCAGCCAGATGTCCGTAAGCTGCCGGCGTCGCAGCAGTTCGTAGCCGAAGATGGATTCATCCAGATCAAAGGACTCTCTGATTCGCCGTATGATGCGGGTGCACTTCGGATCCTCCGGCAGCAGGCAAAGCAGCTCCAGTCCGGAACTGTCTGTCACTGGCTGAACATAGCGGGCATACAGCTGCCCTGGAATCTGCGGGGTGATCAGCTCCGGTTCAAACAGATGGAGCAGCTGAATCACCGGTTTGCTGTCTGCAGGAACCTGCGTCCGGTGGAGCACACCGGTATTCACCAACCCGCAGGCCCCTTCCGGCAAGACAATTTTCTGATGAGCGGTTTGGTATTCCAGAGATCCCTGTTTCAGATAAAACAGTTCCAGTGCCCGGTGCCAGTGCCAGCAAACGGCATCCGGATGATCTGCATCCAGTCTGACGCAGCTTGAAAGACAGGGAAAATCCGGGAGACACACCGGCAGGCGTTCCTGATTGCCGGAACCCATCAGCTGTACGCTGGATACTGTTTCCATGGTTCCACCTCCTGCAGGCTATTGCTGCTGCTTTAATCAAATATCAGAAATCCGGGATTGGGAAGGAAAAACAGAATGACTTTTCCAGACCTGGTCTGGCTTGACTTGTGACCGGGCAGTGATAAGATGACCTCAGATAACAAATAATCGATATGTTATGTAAAGGGCCAGCCGCACGTATCAGTCCGCTGACCGGAAGACAGGGAGGACACCATATGCCTGTGGATACCACACTCAAAGCCCTGGATGATCCCATCCGCCGGAGAATCCTGCATCTGCTCAAAGATCACGCCATGACCGTCAGCGAACTGGTATCGCATTTTGACATATCACAGCCAGCCATATCCCGGCACTTGTCGATCCTGAAAAAAGCCGGTCTCATCCGGGACAGCCGCCAGGGAAAATATGTGCTGTATTCCCTGAGCACCTCGGTCCTGGAGGAAATGATTCTGTGGATCCGGGAGCTGAAAGGAGAAGCCGATGAAACAGCAGTTTCAAACGTACAGGAAAGAGCTCATCGCTGAAAGCCTGATCCTGCTTCTGCCATCCCTGGCTGGCCTGGTCCTTCCCGGTTCCCGGTCCGATTTGCTGCGGCTGGAATGGCAGTGGTTTCTGCCTGCCTTCAATCTGGCCGTCTGCTGGGACACCTTTCTGATTGCTGCAGCTCTTCCGTCATGCGGAACTCTGCCCCCGAAAACCCTCACGTCTTTCTTCCGACTGCTCACCGTCTTTCAGACCGCCATCTGCCTGATCATGATGGCGCTGGATTACGGCAGTCAGTTCAATGTCATGACCCTGGTCAACGGCATCACCGCTCTGCTGTTTCTGCTCATCGGCAATCTGCTGCCGAAAACCGGCCCGAATTCCATCGTTGGCATCCGCACCAGCTGGGCCCTGCAAAGCGAAGACTGCTGGAATCATACCCAGAGACAATCCGGAAAGCTTCTGGTGTTCTGCTCCCTGATCATGCTTCTGTGCTGTTTCATGCCCGGCTGGCAGCCGCTTGCTCTCTACTGGACAGCGCTGACGGCAGCCCTGGCCGGATCAGTCTGGATCTCCTGGAACTATGCGAAGAACCACCCTGCCACACCGGCTGCCTCCCTGCAGAACCCGCAGGAGAAAAAAGCGGAAAAAACAGCAGCCATCATCACAACGGTTCTGCTGCTGTTCGTGGTTCTGAGCGTAGGGGCGCTGATTGCATTGTCCGATTACCAGGTGGAGTTTCTGCCGGACCGGCTGGTCCTGGATGCCAGTACGGCGTCTGATGCCTCAGTGCAGTATGCGCAGATCCGGTCCATGGACCTGGTCAATCCAGAGGATCCGCAGGCGGCTGCCGGCTCGAAGGTCATCGGCTACAATGGATTCGGTCTGGAGATGGGAACCTTTGACAACAGCCTGTACGGGCGGTATCAGCGCTATGTACGGGGGGATGGACCTGTGATCGTCATCCGGAGCAAACAGGAGACCATCGTCTTCAGCGGCAGAAACGCCGGTGAGACCCGTGAGATGTTTGAAGAACTGGAAAGCCGGGTCCGGAACGCAGTTCACTGAATCCACCCAGGCGTCTTTATTCTCTGCTTTGTTCTCTGCCGTTCTGACAAATCTTCAGTTTCTCTGTACGAACACACAGCCCGCCGGTACACTGAATGCATGACACATTCTCTTTATATTAAGCAGAAACTGTTTTCTCTCTGGGGCCGCTATACCGTGGAAAATGCCGCAGGTCAGGTCGTATACACAGTCCAGGGCGAACCTTCTCTGACCCGAAGACAGAAAATCTTTGATGACAGCGGCCATCAGGTGGGCGAACTGCACAAAGCCCTTCTTTCCTGGCTCGACCGGTTTGAAATCAGCATTCATGGCAGGCCGGCGGGAACGATTCAGCAGAAATTCGGATTCCGGCCGAAGCTGGAACTGGATTATTTCGGCTGGCAGGTCCGGGGAGATATCTGGGGCTGGAATTATGACGTCCAGGACAGCCGGGGTGCGGTCATTGCCCGAATCCGCAAGGAGCTGTGGCATTTGACAGACCACTATGCGATTCATTACGACGATTTGCAGTGCGGCCTTCCGCTGCTTCTGCTGGCACTGGCCATCGACTGCATCTGTGATGCCAATGCAGCTGCCGCAGGCAGCTGAGAGCCGGGGCATCCATTGCCACCGGAAAACCGGTTCTGACTCGCTGTGAGAAACAGAACCGGTTTTTTTGCATGCTGCCACGAACGGACAGCCGGGATCTACATGAAATACAGGATCGCAATCAGATGACAGATGCTGGCCAGCACAATGAAGATGTGCCAGGTGAAATGGAAAAACCGTTTCTGGGGATTGTTGTAGAAGAACACCCCTATGGTGTACATGACGCCGCCCAGGACGATGAAAAACAGAAACAGCCAGCTGGATTCCCGGAGCAGAGTCGGCAGAATGGCCAGAGCCAGCCATCCCATGATCATGTAAATGGTCAGTGACAGCGCCTTGAGCCGCTTGTTGGTCAGGGACTTCAGGAGAATGCCGGCCAGCACCATGCTCCATTCAACGGCAAGGACTGTCCAGCCGATCCAGTTGTTGAGCATGACCAGACAGATCGGCGTGTAGGTCCCTGCAATCGCCAGCAGGATCATCATGTGGTCCAGGCGCCGGAATACGGATTTGTAGGGTGTGCCGTAGGGCATGATGTGGTAGAGGCAGCTGGTGCCGAACATGAACATCATGGAGATGAAATAAATGGAAATGCCCCAGGCACCGGGTACATCCCACATCAGATAGGCGCGGATGGCGTAATAAGGGAGGGTGAAAAGCAGTGCGAACATCATCACACCGTGACTGATGGCATTGCCGACTTCTTCCCCAAAGGACAGCCGGAAGGGCTGATCCATTCGTTTGGATTCTTCGTGTTTCATGTAAGGGAATATATCATCATCTGGTATTGAAAACAAGATATGCGGATATTGGATAATGTCGGTTCTGCCAGGTGTGCATCAGCCCCCCGCAGCGTCACGCCCCGGCAAGTCTGCCGATTCCTTTTTGCGGGAGAATTCCCGGCAATGGTATACTGTTTTTTCAGGCAGGAGGTGGCCAATTGTTTCTCAAACGCATAGAACTGCAGGGTTTCAAAAGCTTTGCGGACAAAACCGTGCTGCAGTTCGATCAGGGTGTGACAGGCATCGTAGGTCCCAATGGCTGCGGCAAGTCCAACATCAACGACGCCATCCGCTGGGTCCTGGGCGAGCAGAGCACGAAATCGCTGCGGTCCGGCTCGGCCATGAGCGATATCATATTTTCAGGCAGCGAGGTGCGCAAGCCGGTGAACCTGGCCAGTGTGTCCCTGGTGTTTGACAACACAAACCGGGTGTTTGCCACGGATTTTGACGAAGTGGAAATCACCCGGGTCATCCGCCGGAACAAGGATGCACAGTACCTCATCAACCGTACGCCCTGCCGGCTGAAGGATGTGACGGACCTGGTCATGGATACCGGACTGGGCCGGGATTCGCTGTCCATCATTACCCAGGGCAACATTTCCTCCTTTGCGGATGCGCGTCCCGAGGAACGCCGGAGTCTGTTCGAGGAAGCTGCCGGAGTGGCAAAGTACAAAAAGCGGAAGAAGACCTCTCTGGCAAAACTGGAGCAGACCCAGGCCAATCTGGACCGGCTGCAGGATATCCTGGATGAACTGGAGCGGCAGCTGGGTCCACTGGAAAAACAGGCGGAGAAAGCCCGGCGCTATATCACGCTGCGGGATGAACTGGCGGCAATCGAAATCACGGTCCTGGCAGACGAGATCGGAACCCTGAAGGATCAGGTGGATGCCCTGGAACGGGACATCGAACAGAGCCGTCAGGAGGAAAACCGCCTGGGCAGCGAGATCACCCTGCAGGAATCCCGCATTGAATCCCTGCGGCAGGAAACCGCCGCACTGGATGTCCGGATTCTGGAGGTTCAGAAGCAGTATGCCGCCAGTCTGCAGGAACGGGTGGGGCTGGAAAAGCGCAAGGCCCAGCTGGATGAACAGCGCAGACGGCTGATGGAAAGCGGATCCGACGAAGACCGCCGGCAGCAGCTGCAGGCGCTGGTGCAGGATGCCCGGATGGAATACGAAGACCGGCTGGACCGGCTCAACGGGCTGCAGAAACAGCGGCACCAGAAGGAAAAGGAACTGCAGGAGCTGCAGGAAGAACAGGAACGCTGGATGCAGAAAACCGCGGGTATCCGGAACCGGCTGCAGGATCTGCAGAGGCGGCAGGATACGATACAGGCCATGATCCGGCAGCCCTATGCCCATCAGCAGGGGGTCAATGCAGTGATGAAAGCCCGGCAGTCGCTGCAGGGCATTGAAGGCACTGCAGCCGGTCTGCTGCATCCCTGCCAGGGAATGGGGGCTGCGGTGAATGCGGCTCTGGGCGGCGCTGTTTTCAACATCATCACGGAAGATGAAGCCTCGGCCCGTCAGGCGATCCGGTTTCTGAAGCAGAACCGCTCCGGCCGGGCGACGTTTCTGCCCATGAGCGTCTGCCGTCCCCGGTATCCTGGCAAAGATCAGGAAACAATTGCGGCTTCGGCTCCCGGGGCTGTGGGCTGGGCTTCGGATCTGGTCACCTGCGATGCGCGTTATGAGAGTGTCCGGGACCGCCTGCTGGGGAATATTTTTGTGTGCGACACCCTGGAGCACGCCAACGAGACTGCCCGCCGGCTGAAATACAAGATCAAGATCGTGACCCGGGACGGGGACATTGTGCATACCGGCGGTTCCATGACCGGGGGCAGTCAGAAACAGGGAAGCAGCCTGCTGACGCTGCAGGATGAGAGCCGGAATCTGGAGCAGAAAATACAGGAAGCCGAGGCCCGGGCGGATTCCTGCACCGAAAATCTGGAACCTCTCAGACGCCAGGAGCAGACGCTGAAGGAAGAACTGGTGGGGCTGCAGGTGGAGGCGGCGAAGCTGGAAAACATCGCCGCTTTGAAAAAGGAAAAATATGAAAACCTGAAGAGCCAGCTGGCGGCGGCGGGGGAAGAAGAGGACAGACAGACAGCCAGCGACAGTCTGACAGCCGAACTCTCCGCCATGCACCGCCGGATTGACGAACAGGAAGCCGACATGAACACGCTGCAGCAGCGCCGGCGGGAAACAGGGGAAACCCTGTCCCGGGCAGAAGCCGAAACCCGGCAGCTGCAGCAGTCCCTGAACCGGATCCGGAACGAAAGCCACAAGGGGGAAGTGGCGGCAGCTGGTCTGAAGTCAAAGCTGGAAAGCCGGCTGATGCGGCTGAACACCGACTACACCATGACCTACGAATATGCGCTGACCCAGAAAAAGGACGTGAATCTGGATCAGGCCAGAGCCCGGGTCGGTGAACTTCGGCAGGCTCTGCGGGAGATCGGAGCGGTGAATCTGGATGCACCGGAAGAGTACGATCAGCTCAATGCCCGCTATACCGATCTCTGCCGGCAGAAGGAAGACCTGGAAACAGCCGGCAGCCAGATCCGCAGCGCCATCAGCGAGATGGATGAAACCATGGCCACGCAGTTTGAAGAGATGTTTCACAGGATCGACAGCGAGCTGGACGGTGTCTTCTCGGCAATGTTCGGCGGCGGACACGCCCGTCTGATTCTCACCGATCCGGAGGATCTTCTCAATTCCGGTGTGGATATTGATGTGCAGCCTCCCGGCAAGCGGGTGAAAAACATCCAGACATTCTCCGGCGGGGAAAAGGCGCTGATCGCGATTTCTGTTCTGTTCGCGATTCTGAAAGCCCGCACGATGCCCCTGTGCATTTTCGATGAAGTGGAAGCGGCGCTGGACCAGGCCAATGTGGAACGGTTTGCCCGGTATCTGTCGAAGTTCAAGTCGGATTCCCAGTTCATCGTGGTGACCCACCGGCCGGGAACCATGGAACAGTGCGACGACCTGTACGGCGTGACGATGCAGAAAGACGGTGTGTCCACGATTCTGAAAGTGAAGCTGGAGGATGCCAGGGCACTGGCCCAGGACAACGCCTGAGGATCCATTCCGGATTGATGCACATGCCTGTTTTAGCCATAATGATAAAGGCACACCAGCCCGGCCTGGCCGGGAACATGAGAGGAGTACAGAATGGGCTTTTTTTCCAGACTGAAGGAGAAGTTCTCCCGCAGTGAAGACAAGGACAAATACCTCAGCGGTCTGACGCCATCCCGAAAAACCTTCGGCGACCGGATCCGGGCTCTGAGCAACAACTATCACGGCATTGACGATGAGCTGCTGGAACAGCTCATGATCATTCTGCTGGAAAGCGACGTGGGAATTCACGCCGCGCAGAAAATCGTGGACAATTTCGAGGAGCGCTCATCGGAAATCCGGAACTATGGCTCCATGGAGGAATACTTCATTCAGATCCTCCGGGACTTCTATGATGAAAGCATTGTCCTGCCCCTGAACATGGAGCAGGATGTGCCGGTGGTCATTCTGATGGTGGGCGTCAACGGTTCGGGCAAAACCACCACCACTGCCAAGCTGGTGAAGTATTACCAGGATCAGGGAAAGAAAGTCTGCGTGGCGGCAGCGGATACCTTCCGCGCGGGTGCAGTGGATCAGATCGACACCTGGGCACAGAGGCTTGGCGTGGAATGCATCAAGGGCCGCGCCAATCAGGATCCTTCCAGCGTGCTGGTGGATGCCTGCCGCCGGGCGAAGGAGATCAATGCGGACATTCTGATTGCCGATACCGCCGGCCGGCTGCAGAACAAGCAGAATCTGATGAACGAGCTGACCAAAATGCACCGGGTCTGCGAGCGGGAAATCGAAGGTGCACCTCACGAAACCTGGCTGGTGCTGGATGCCACCACCGGCCAGAACGGCATCATGCAGGCCCACCAGTTCACGGAAGCCACCAACGTCACGGGCATCATTCTGACCAAGATGGACGGCACCGCCAAAGGCGGCGTGGTCATGGCCATCCGGGATGGTCTGGAACTGCCGGTGCGTTTTCTGGGTCTGGGGGAAAAGCCGGAGGATCTGCGGCCTTTTGACCTGGATCTGTATCTCTACGGCATCACGCAGGGACTGGAAGATGACGCGGATCGAAGCGAATGACCTGTTCGACATCTACGGCGGACTGCTCACAGACCGGCAGCGTCAGATCCTGACGCTGTCCATCCAGGAAGATCTCAGCTTCGGGGAGATCGCCGCGGAGCTGGGCATTTCCCGGGCGGCGGCGGCAGATGCGGTAAAGCGGGGAGAGACGCTGCTTTGCCAGTATGAGAAGCAGCTGCACATTCTGGCTGTCAGACAGCAGGTGCTTGCACTGGTGGCAGACCAGCCAGCACTTCAGGACAGGATCCGGCGGCTCTATGCCACCGGGACTGCAGAACTGTTGATTGACTGAAGCAGAAAGGCGCCCGGTTTTCCATGAAGGAACCGGGTGCTTTTTCCATGGGCGGCAGCTGATGATGCGGGATACAGACTGCTGCCGGGTTCCGGCTGACTGGTGAAAAAACGGACAAATGAAAGCCCGTGACAAGGGTGTTTCAATCGCCTCACTTCTTTATGATCCCCTTGCATCAGGAGTATAATGAGATGGATATGAATAAATAAGGAGGAAACTCTATGAGTATCGTCATGAGTGTAAATGCGGGAAGTTCGTCCCTGAAATTTCAGGTGTTTTCCATGCCTGAAGAAAAAGTGCTGGCCAAAGGGCTGGTTGAGCGGATCGGACTGCCGGATTCCATCTTTTCCATTACTGTGGATGGCAAAAAAACAGAAACCGTCTGCGATATCCCCGACCACAAAGTGGCTGTGGACATGCTGATCAAGGCCCTGATTGACAGAGGTGTTGTGAAGGATCTCAGCGAGATTGAAGCCGTTGGTCACCGGATGGTGCATGGCGGCGAATACTACAGCGATTCCGTCAAGGCTTCCCCGGAAGCGGAGGCAAACTTCGAAAAATGCATTCCGCTGGCACCGCTGCACAACCCTGCCGGTCTGGTGGGCTACCGCAGTTTCCGGGATGCGCTGCCGGAAGCCAGCCACACCTTCGTGTTTGACACCGCCTTCCACCAGACGATGCCTGAAGAAAACTATATTTACCCCATTCCCTACGAATATTATGAAAAAGACCACATCCGCCGCTATGGCATGCACGGGACAAGCCACAAGTATCTGACAGAACGCCTGGCCGAGATCCTGGACAAGCCGGTGGAAGAGATGAACATCATCACCTGCCACCTGGGCAACGGTGGCTCCATCACCGCAGTCAAGAACGGCAAGTCCTTCAAGACATCCATGGGTTTCACACCGCTGTCCGGCATCATGATGGGCACCCGGTCCGGTGACATTGACCCGGCCATTCTCGTGTATCTCCAGAAGCAGTACGGTTACACAGCGCAGGAACTGGATGACATTCTGAACAAGAAATCCGGCATGCTGGGTGTATCCGGCATTTCCTCGGATTCCCGGGACATTGAAAACGCAGCGGAAGAAGGCAATGAACGGGCGATCCTGACCCAGAAAATCTTTGCGGACCGCATCATCGAAACCGTAGCCGGCTACTATGGTCTGATGGGCGGTGCGGATGCCATCGTCTTTGCAGGCGGCATCGGCGAAAACGCTGCCGGTGTCCGGGAGATGGTCTGCGATGGCCTGAAAGCCATCGGTGTCGAACTGGATCACGAAAAGAACAATGTCCGGGGCAGGGAAGTGCTGCTGTCTCCGGAAGATGCAAAAGTCAAGGTATGGCTGATTCCCACCAATGAAGAAGTCGTACTGGCCAGAGATGCCTACAAGGATCTGCTGAATGCTTGAAGAAATCTGGGAAAAAATCCAGGCAGCACCGGTCATCACGCTGTTTCGGCACGTGAATCCTGATCCGGATGCGCTGGGTTCCCAGCGGGGACTGAAACGGGCCCTGGAACACATTTTTCCGGACAAGCAGGTCTATGCTCTGGGAGATATGACCAAAGACGGCTATGAGATGGATCAGGTGCCGGATGAGGTGATTTCCGGTTCCCTGGCCATCCTGCTGGACACCAGCAACCGGGAACGAATCGATGCCGGGGACAAATATGCCCTGGCTGCCGAGACCATCCGGCTGGATCATCACGTGAAAGTGGAGGATCTGGCACAGCTGGATTATGTGGATGACAAGGCCTGCGCCACGGGGGAAATCGTGGCACAGCTGCTGGAAGCCAATGGGCAGCATCCCGGCGCTGCGTCTGCACAGGATCTGTACCGGGCTCTGGCGGCGGACAGTCAGCGGTACACCACCAGCAACACCCGGCCGGAAAGTCTGATGGCAGGCGCCTGGCTGATCCGGGAAGGGGCCGATGTGGTCCAGGATCTGCTGGCGGCAAACAGAACCACCATGGAAACCTGGCGCTATCAGAACCTGATCCGAAGCCGGAGTACGTGTATCGGAAAGTTCCTGTTTTCCGTGATGGAACCACAGGACTATCTGCAGCAGGGACTGGACGAGACTGCTGCCAGGGAAAATGTGTTTGCCCTGTCCGGCTGTGCCGAAGTAAAAATCTGGGCACTGTTCACCCGGTGCGTCGATGGGTCCTTCGCAGCCAGCCTGCGGTCCAGACAGCTGGAGGTCCGGGACATTGCCGAGACCTTCGGCGGCGGCGGTCACATCTGTGCTGCCGGGATCAAGGGACTGGACAATGGACAGCTCACGGAACTGATTGCAGCCCTGGCGAAACGAAGTCTGGAGCAGCCTGCGGCAGACTGAGTGCCTGAATACATTACAAACAGAAAATGGCCGGACACCCATGTATCGGAAACCGGCGGGTGTCCGGTTTTTTCTGCGGATTCCGGAAGCGGCTCGGTTACTCGCTGTATGCAACGGTCTCCGGATATGTGTGACAGGTCTTTTATTGCATACTGAAAAAGTATGGTTTCACCGGGTATCTGATGCTGATTGTCATGAGTGAAAGCGTACAATGCGGTAGAAGAAAGAAGGCGCATGAGATGGACAGCACCATTCAGACATATGACACAGACAAGCTGGTTCAGGAGGCAAAACAGGCGGGCGTGCCTGTCATTGATGTGCGCCCGGCGGATATGTACGAAGAAGGTCACATCCCCGGAGCAGTGAACATCCCTCTGGATCAGATCAAAAACGCAGATGTCAAACCCGGCAGTGTTCTGTACTGCATGACCGGCTATCATGCCGGCATGGCACAGGAAATCCTCCGTCGCCGGGGGATCAAAGCCACGGATATCGGCGGCATGGAATTTTACCACGGTCCGGTAGAGGCATAATTCCGGATTTCTTCTGAACAGACTGGATTCCTGGCCCGCAGCTGCTGCAGGTCAGGCTTTTTTGATCGTGACGCCCTGTCCAGGCAGCCGTGGCTGCCGGCATCGGCACTGCCAACCCGGTGCTGCCGGGGCGCAGGCTTTGTTTTCACAGAGTCCTGATTGCGTCAACAACCGGTTTTCGCTACCATAAAGATATGCTACACCTCCATACCCGGTCCTGCTGTTCGTTCCTGGAAAGTCCGCTGCGGCCGGCTCAGATAGCTGCCTGTGCCCGGGCGGCTCATATGACGGCGGCTGCCATTACCGACCATGACGCGATGTACGGTGTCATGGAGTTTCATCATGCCTGTCAGCAGGCACAGATCAAGGCTGTCTACGGTCTGGAAACGGAGGTGGATGGGGTCCGTCTTCTGCTGCTTGCCCGGGATGATGCGGGTCTGCAGACACTGTATGCCTGGAATTCCCGGACGATGGAAAACCGGGTGATGCCTGCGGATAAATCCGCCGTGCAGCCGGATGAGACCCGGGAGCCGGCTGGTCAGTTTCCGGTATTTCCACATTGCATCACGATTGCTCTGGGTATCCGGGACCGGCTGGATGAGGCGCTGGCCCGTCAGGATGAACAGACGATACGTCAGATTCTCACCGGTCTGAAGGAGACGCAGGAAGAATTTGTCATGGCGGAGGCCATGATGGATGTGTCCGCCAGAAGGAACCGCCAGCTGTGGCTGGATGGCATTCTTCAGGATATGCAGCTGCCCAAGGCAGCGGTGTCCTATGTTCTCTATGAAAAGGAAGAGGATGCTGCGCAGCTCCAGGTGCTGCGGGCCATTGATCAGAACAAGCTTGCTTCGGATCTGACACTGGATGTGGCCTGGCACCGGCAGTTCCGGTCTCTGGCGGAAATGGAACACCTTTATTCGGCGGAAGCGCTGGAAACCGCCGCTGCACTGGAGGCCCGGCTGAACGTGACCATGTCCATGCAGAAAAGCAGTCTGCCGGCTTTTTCCAACAGACTGCATCTGGACAGCCGGGAGTTTCTGATCCGGCTGGCAAAAACCGGTCTGAACCGCCGGCTGCAGGGGCATGTACCGGACCGGTACCGCTCCAGGCTGGAGTATGAGCTGGATGTGATCACCCGGATGGGGTTCACGGACTACTTTCTCATTGTCTATGACATGATCCGCTTTGCCCGGTCCAGGGGCATGCTCACCGGTCCCGGGCGTGGAAGCGCCGCTGGCAGTCTGGTGGCCTGGAGTCTGGGCATTACCCACATCGATCCGGTGGCTTCCGGCCTGCTGTTCGAGCGGTTTCTGAATCCTGAACGGATTTCCATGCCGGATATCGATACGGATTTTCCGGATGACCGCCGTGAGGAAGTGGTGGCATATCTGCGGGAAACCTACGGTCCGGCTCATTCGGCGCAGATTGCGGCGTTTTCCAATCTGAAAGCCCGGGCTGTGCTGCGGGATGTGGCGAAAGCCTACGGGGTGCCGACGCGGGTAATTGATCCTGTCACCAGGCTGATTCCCAATATGCCCGGGATGACCATGGACAGGGCCTGGCAGACCATTCCTCGGCTGCGTACGCTGGTGGAAGTCAAGCCGGATCTGCAAAAGACCTGGGCCATGGCCCGGCAGCTGGAAGGTCTGCCCCGGCACATCACCACTCACGCTGCCGGCGTTGTGCTCTCGGATCAGGATATCCGGCATGTGGCGCCGCTGGTGTGGATGGACAGCCGCACCTGTGCCACGCAGTTTTCCATGGATTATCTGGAGGAGCTGGGTCTGATCAAAATCGATGTACTGTCCCTGCGCAATCTGACCATTGTCCGGGAAATACTCGATCAGATCGACCATCCGCCGGATCTGTACACCATGCCCACGGATGATGAAGCCACCTGGGCGCTGCTGGACCGGGCGGATACCACCGGTGTGTTCCAGCTGGAAAAAGAAGGCATCCGGCAGCTGCTGCGGGATATGCATCCCCGGCGGTTTGAAGACGTGGCTGTGGTGCTGGCACTGTATCGTCCGGGGCCCATGGCGGAAATTCCCCTGTATCTGCGAAACCGTGCCCATCCGGAATCCATCGTCTATCCCCACCCGCTGCTGGAGCCGGTGCTGAAGGAAACCTTCGGGGTCATGATCTACCAGGAGCAGATCATGGAAACAGCCCGGATCATCGGCGGGTTCACTCTGGGACAGGCGGATATTCTGCGCAAGGCGATGTCCAAGAAGAAACAGGATGTGATGGGGCGGTACCGGAATCAGTTCATGGAAGGCGCCGCTGCCAGGGGCATCGGGCCGCAGCAGGCGGCGGAGATTTTCAGCCTCATGGAAAAATTTGCCGGATATGGCTTCAACAAATCCCATTCCTATGCCTACGGACGGCTGGCCTGGGCCATGGCCTGGCTCAAGGCCAATCACCCGTTGCCGTTTTATCAGAGCATCCTGAATCATGTGATTGGTGCGGAGGTCAAAACCGGTCAGTATCTGTACGAGTGCCGGCAGAGGCAGATTCCGGTGCTGGGACCGGATATCCGCTTTTCCAAAGATCGCTGGCAGATTGAAAACGGCGGACTCCGGATGCCGCTGACGGTCATGAAAGGCATCGGTCAGGCGCTGATGCCCCGCATTGAGGCTGTGCAGCAGGCAGGTTCCTTTCCCGGGATCATCGACACGATTGCCAGACTGTGGGCGCAGAAGGTCAGCGAAAGTCAGCTGCGGACGCTGGCAGATGGCGGTGCCTTCGATTTCTACGGAGTGAACCGGGCTACACTGCAGGAAAACATGACCCGGATCCTGAACTATGTGCACATCATCCGGGTGGAGAAGGAAGAAGTCCTGTTTGACTATTCCATTGCCAGCGAACCGACACTGGTGAAGCACCGGGAAGATCCACTGGAGAAAAGCGCCAGGGAAAAGGCGGTCTTCGGATTTTACTTCTGCGAGCATCCGGTGCAGATGCTGCGACGGGGCCGCTTTGCCGCAGCGGACACCATTGCCGGGATCCAGGAACGCACAGGCTTTGTCCGGATCCTGGGCCGTGTGGCTTCCTATCATCCTCACAAGACAAAAAAAGGCGATCTGATGTGCTTTGTCACGGTGGAGGATGAAACCGGTCAGATCGATCTGGCTGTCATGCCGGATACATTTGCCAGGCAGCGGGAGCTGATTCTGGAAGGAACGCTGCTGTACATCCAGGGAAAAAAGGACCGCCCGGGATCTGTGCTGGTGCGGTCCATGGAAAAAATCGTACCGGCGCAGTATGCTCAGCCGGAACCGGGACAGGGCTGATCCCGGGCAGGGGAGTTGCCTCTGACCATGGTGGTCAGCCGGAAACTGCGGCCGGAGAAAACCGGAAGCCGGAGCAGCGCAGCTTCGGCTTCCGGTTTTTCTGAGAGACGCCTGCAGAGCTGAGGATATCCTGTTTCAGACGATGTGCAGCAGACCCAGTCCCAGCATGAGTCCCCCGGCAATGACCATGACCTTCACGGCACCCAGCCGGGTTTTGCGCAGCAGCACAAAGGAGAGAAGGAACAGAATCAGGGCCCAGCTGTCAAAGGAAGACAGCCCTTTGGGAAACAGAGCCGTCAGCAGCAGCTGGAGTCCGGCAGCGGCGATCAGTCCGGTGACTACCGGGCGCAGAGTTTTCAGGGTGGTATCCCACCAGATGCTGCCCCGAAGTTTTTTCCAGAGCAGCGCCAGCAGGGAAACGATGATCACGCTGGGGAAGATGCAGCCCAGGGTGGCAGCAATGGCCCCGGGAATCCCGGCAGTCTGCATGCCCACGAACGTGGCGCTGTTGATGGCAATGGGTCCCGGGGTCATCTGAGAGATGGTGACAAGGTCGGTGAACTGCGAAGTGCTGAGCCAGTGGTGGACCGTGACGGTCTGTTCCCGGATCAGCGGCAGGGCAGCATAGCCGCCGCCAATGGCGAAAAGCCCCACCTGGAAGAAAGCGAAAAACAGTTCAGCGAGCATGAACCTGCCTCCAGGCCCCTGCCAGTCCCAGCACAATGGCCCCCAGGATGATGTACATGACATTCACGCCCGCCAGGGAAAGCCCGCAGGCAACTGCAGCCAGCAGCAGCCAGAGGACGCTGTTTTTCTGCGGCAGGATCATGTCGGTGACGGCAGAGACAATCACTGCCGTCACCCCTGCCTGCATGCCTCGGAGCAGAAGTGCGGCATAGCGGTTGGAGATGAATGCCTCGTAAAACCGGGAAATGACACCGAGCACCAGCAGCGGCGGCAGAATCGTACCCAGCACCGAGACAAGCATGCCGGCAAATCCGGCGGTTTTCCAGCCCACCAGGATGGCGGTGTTGACGGCAATGGCGCCCGGCGCCGACTGTGCCAGGGCGATGATGTCCAGCATTTCCTCGTTGTCGATCCAGTGCAGCTTGTCCACGAAAGAATCCTTCATGAAGCCGGCAATGACGTATCCGCCGCCGAAGGTGCACAGACTGATGGTAAAATTGGTCCAGAATAGTTGAAAAAGCCTGTTCATGCAACAATTCTAGCAAACCGGTCCTGTCAGGGAGAACAGGAATACACTCTGCGGCCGGCAGCCGGCGGGCAGGGGGATAGGAGGCGATCCGGTCATGAAGACAAAGGAAGGAAAACGGTGGATATACACGCTGCTGACCCTGCTTGTCATGGCAGCCATCTGGCTGTTTTCCAGCGCCGATGGAACGCTCTCCGGCAGTCAGTCAGGCATGCTGGCCCGGCTGCTGTTCTGGATGGAGCCTGATCAGGCATGCTTTCTGGTCCGGAAAACGGCACATTTCACGATTTACCTGATTCTGGGATTCTCCATGAGCGGCGCCCTGAAGGAATGGGGTCTGAAACACAGGGGATGGCGACTGCTGCTGACGGTGCTGTGCTGCTTTCTCTATGCCTGCAGCGATGAATGGCATCAGACGTTTGTTGCAGGCCGGGCGGGGCAGTTCCGGGATGTCTGTCTGGATACGGCTGGCAGCCTCACCGGGAGTCTGCTGCAGCTGCCCGTATGGCAGCATCACTGGCGGCGAAAAAGCGGACCGGCTTGCGGCTGAGGAAAAGAAGCAGGATCATTCCCCGGAATGTTTCAGTTTGCAGTTTTTGTGATTGCGTTTGTCTGCGGCGCCTCCTATAATAGAAACGTTGCAGACTGTACTAACTGCAACCGCACAGAAAAGGTTGAAGCGGCCTGGCCGCACCTTGATGGCGAGTATCAGAATGAACAGGAGGTGCACAAGATGTACGCAATTATCGAAACAGGCGGAAAGCAGATCAAAGTGGAAGACGGCATGGAAATCTTCGTTGAGAAGCTGGATGCTCAGGAAGGCGAAACTGTAACGTTCGACAAAGTCCTCTACGTGGATGGCAAGATCGGACACCCCTTTGTGGAAGGCGCCAAAGTGACCGGCACAGTTGAAAAGCAGGGCAAGGGCCAGAAGATCACAATCGTGAAATACAAGCCCAAGAAATCTTCCACACGCCGGAAGCAGGGTCACCGTCAGCCTTATACGAAAGTGAAAATCGAAGCGATCCAGGCTTAAATGGTGCATGTGAACATAGGCGTATCCGGAGAAACCATCCGGTCCGTTTCCGTTTCGGGGCATGCCTGCAGCGGAGAATACGGACAGGATCTCGTATGCGCCGGCGTTTCCAGCATCATGACCGGAGCGCTCAATGCTCTGGACATTCTGTTTCCTGACCAGTGCCGGCTTGTCATGAGCGGCAACAGGATGGAAGCAGCCGCAGCATCCGGGAACAAACAGCTTCAGGCTGTGCTGCGGGCCATCGAAATCCAGCTGGAGACGATGGCAGAACAGTTTCCGGACAACATCAACGTCATAAGGAAAGAGGTGTAATCATGCGTTTTACATTAGACATTCAGTTCTTTGCCTCCAAAAAAGGTGTAGGTTCCACGAAGAACGGTCGTGATTCCCACTCCAAGCGTCTTGGCGCAAAACTGGCCGACGGACAGTCCTGCCACGCAGGTTCCATCATCTACCGTCAGCGCGGCACAAAAATTCACCCGGGTGAAAACGTTGGCCGCGGCGGTGATGACACACTGTTCGCGAAGGTTGACGGCGTAGTCAAGTACGAGCGGATGGGCAAGGACAGAAAGAAAGTTTCTGTTTACCCCGCGTAAGCAACCAGGCTGCCTTCCGGCAGCTTTTTTCGTGCGGTCATATGCTGGCGGTTGGCAATTTGGCGGCAGGGTACGTATCATTAGTGTGATTGGAGGAATTCCACCATGTTTACAGATCAGGTCAAGATTCACTTGAAAGCCGGCAAGGGCGGGGATGGTCTCGTCAGTTTCCGGCATGAAAAATATATTCCCTATGGCGGTCCTTTCGGCGGAGACGGGGGCGACGGAGGCGACATCATTTTCGAAGCCGATCCCGGCCGGACCACCCTGCTGGATCTGCGCTACAACCGGAAGATCATCGCAGAACCCGGCGGCAAGGGCAAAAACAAACGGATGCACGGCGCCAACGGTGAGGACAAAATCGTCAAGGTTCCTCTGGGCACCATCGTGCGCCGGGCGGAAACCGGACAGATCGTGGCGGATCTGACGGAAGCCGGACAGCAGGCGGTGGTGGCCAAAGGCGGCAAGGGAGGCCGGGGCAACTGCCACTTCAAGAGCAGCCGGAACACAGCACCGAAGTATGCGGAAGACGGCAAGCCGGGTGATGAATTCGATGCGCAGATCGAACTGCGCGTTCTGGCGGATGTGGGGCTGGTGGGATTCCCCTCCGTTGGCAAAAGCACCATGCTGGATGCTGTATCCCGGGCCCGTCCGGAAATCGGCGATTATCCCTTCACCACGATTCATCCCAATGTTGGTGTGGTGGAAACCGGCGATGGCCGTTCCTTCATCATGGCGGATCTGCCCGGGCTGATTGAAGGTGCCAGTGAAGGCAAGGGACTGGGTCATCAGTTCCTGAAGCACATTGAACGCTGCCGGGTCATCGTCCATGTGATTGACATGGGCGGAGAAGAAGGCAGGGATCCAGTGGAAGACTACCGGATCATCAACGATGAGCTGAAGGATTATCATCTGCGGCTGCTGGACCGTCCCCAGGTCGTGGTGGCCAACAAAATGGATGAGGAAAAAGCACAGGAGAACCTGAAGCGGTTCCGGGAAGCCTATCCGGATGTGGAAGTGTTCGAAACCACAGCCATCATCCACGAGGGACTGGATCCCGTGCTCAGACGGGCAGCCGATCTGCTGGCAACCACACCGGCGTTCCCCATTGAAGGCACGGAGGAAAACCAGGAAGGCGTTGTATACACCTTCGAAGAAAAGAAAAAGGAAGTTGTCATCGAGGAAGTGGAACCGGGTGTGTGGCAGCTGTCAGGTCCGCGGATCGAACGGAACTTCAACATCAGCAAGCTCAACACCGAAGAAGACTACTATCTCTTTGCGAACCGCATGCGCTATCTGGGCATCGACAATCTGCTCCGGGAAGCCGGCGTCAAGGACGGGGATACTGTCCGGATCGAAAACTTCGAATTCGAATTTGTGGAATAGTCAAAAGCGCTCACCCTGTCTGAGGATGAGCGCTTTCTTTGTGTGCCCGGCATGGCACATATCTGGGTGGTGAAAGTCCACTATGGG